>JANMDX010000160.1:0-15313 GCA_031376505.1 Acidobacteriota bacterium | reverse complement strand
CGTCTCCACGTCGTACATCACGCCGTCCTTCATCACCTGCCTGGTGCGCCGCAGATCCGTGATGCTGACGAGCGGATTGCCGTCGACCACCACGAGGTCGGCCAACTTCCCTGGCACGATGGTGCCCAGGTCGGCGCCCAGACCGAACGCCTCAGCGGGCACGGCCGTGGCCGTGCGTATCGCCTCGGCCGGAGAGAGGCCGCCGCGCACGTAGTGCTCGAGTTCCGACAGCAGCGCGACGCCGTAGGGGTTGATGGGAGAGTCGGTGCCGGCAATCACGCGACCACCGCCACGCACCACGGCGCCGACGAGCCGCTCCTGCGGCGTCACGAGCGCCTCGCGTGACGCGAGGTCCTGCGCGGTCAACGGCTTGGCGCGCGTGGCCTTGCCGGCGGCTGCGACCGAAGCGGGGAAGAGCCGCGCCACCCGCGCGTCGTCGACCCACCACGGATCGCGCGCAGTGAGTACCTGGAATCCGCCTTGAATCGTGATCGTGGGCGTGAGCGTCATCCCCGATGCCGTGAGCAGCTGCAGCACGTCGCCGTACGAGCGTCGAAGCTCGCTCATCTTCGGCGAGTAGCCGCGCCGGCTGGTGCCCCGCACGTGTTCCACGCCGTCGGCGCCGTAGGCCACGGCCGGGTAGATTTCGTGCGACGTGACGGGCATCCCCGCGCGATGCGCTTCGACGATGATGCGCTGCTGCAGCAGGTCGGGCAGGCGTACGTAGGTCTTGATGAAGTCGTAGCGCATCGTGCGCGCGCGCGCCATCTGGGCGTCGATGAGCCCTCCGCCGTCGAGTGCCACGCCGCCCGGGTAGTAGATGCGCGAGCCGTCGAGCGGCTCACCGGTCGTGAGGATGCGGGGGCCTGCGCGCCGTCCCGACTCGATGGCTTCGCGTTCCTCCTGCCCCTCGAACGCGTTGGTTGCCGGGTTACGTACCGTCGTGACGCCAAACGACAGCCAGATGCGTCCCTGCGCTTCGCCGAAGGACTTGACCAGGTGCGTGTGACTCTCGATGAGGCCAGGGATTACCGTACCCGTTGACGCATCCACGACCGTGCCGCGATGCAGGTCGTCGCGATGCGGCGACACCGAGGCAATGCGGCTGCCCTCGACCACAATGTCCATGTCGGTCTGCGCCGCAGTGCCCGCGCGTCCATCGAAGAGCCGGCCCGCGTGGATGGTGGTGGTCGTCGTCGTCGTGGCAGACGTCCACGTCCACTGCGGCACGATGTCGCGGACGCCGCCGTCCACGAGGTCGGCCAGACGGAAGCGGTCGGCCGTCTGGTACAGCACGTGGCGCGAGTCGGCCGTCCACGACGGCGAGCTGGCCAGGTCGGTGGAGATGCGCCGCGGCGGCCCAGCGGGCGTGCCGTCGCGGGCCACCGCATAGGTCGTGAGCTGACCGTCGACGATCGCGGCCATCTCCTTCCCGTCGGGTGACCACACCGGTCCGAGGTTCTCGCGCATGCCAACCGACTTGTGGGGTATGGGATCCATCCAACGGTCGGGCGCGAAGGCCGCGCGTCCGTCCGGTGTGGCGTCGGGCTCGACGGCCACCTGCAGCACCTGGTTGGTGCCCTCGCGGAAGCGGGTCGAGTAGGGACGCAGCGCCGACATCACGACCGAGCGTCCATCAGGCGACCAGCTGGGGCGTCCGGGTTCGAAGATGCGCCCATGCACCTGGCGCTGCTCACGGCTTGCCACCTGCACCACACGCAGCTGCGAGTCGGAATCGAGGTACGCAAGACGCGAGCCGTCGGGGGACCACGACGCAGTCGTGCCGTCGGTTGTGAGGCGCCTTGCGGCGCCCGTCTTCAGGTCGTGCACCCACAGCCCCACGCCGCCGTCGCGGTCCGACGAGAAAGCCAGCGTGGCGCCGTCGGGCGCCCACACGGGATTGGTCTCGACGAACACGTCGTTGGTGACTCGCCGCGGTACGGCGTCGCCGTCGCGGGTCGACACGAGCCACAGGTCACCAAGGGCAGCGAAGGCCACGGTGGTGCCGCCTGGCGAGATCGCCGGATGCATCAGTCCCCGCACCGGCTGCGGTCCTTGCAGGGGGAACGCGCGCCTGGTGGGCGTGAAGGCCTCGCGCGTGAACGCGACGTTGGCGGCAAACGGCACCGGGCGCGCGGCGCCGCCGGCGACCGGACGCCGCTTCACCACGCCGTCGGCCGTGTAGAGCAGTTCGGTCGCCGAGATCCATGAGGGACGGAATGGAAACACGTCTTCGTTCGCCTCCGCGCGGTTCTTGCCGCCGGCCATCAACCGCGTCGTCGATCCGTCAACGGCCACGTACGCCACGGTCGCGCCGCCGGGCGCCCATGAGGGACTGAAGAGCACCGCCGAATCGGCCGCGAGCAGACGCTCGACACCCGTATCCACGTGTCGCGCGTAGATGCCTCGCGCGTCGCGATCCGACACGAACGCGATCTCCTTGCCATTCGGCGACCACGCCGGCATCGAGTCGTTGGCGCCATTCGACGTGAAGCGGCGCACCTCGGCGGTGGCCAGGGTAAGCAGCCACACGTCGTAGTTGCCGTTGCGGTCCGACGCAAACGCCAGGCGCGCGCCGTCGGGCGACCAGTGCGGCTCGCGGTCGTCGAACGGGCCGGAGGTGACCTGCCGCAGGTCGCTGCCGTCGGCCTTCATCGTCCAGATGTTCCAGGTGTCGCGGTAGTAGGCCTGGAAGGCCAGGCGGGTGCCGTCGGGCGACCACGCCGGGGCGTGGGCGTCGTAGCCGTCGGCCAGAATGCGCGTGGCGGGGCCGCCGTCGATGCCGACCGTCCAGATCACGCCGAGCACGTCGAGCGCGATCGTCTTGCCGTCGGGCGAGAGCGCGCCGGCCATCGAGGTGCCCTCCGTGAGCGTGAGCCGCACATCACGCGACGACTGGGCGCCGCTCCAGGTGCCGCAGAGTGCCACCAGTCCTACTGCCACCGCCCATCGTGCCCGCATGCCCGCCTCCAGGTTCTGTGCTCGCGCCCAGCGAACGTCGTGATTATAGGAGGATGGCGTGCCCGACAGGCTCAGCTGGCCGAAACGCGTGGTGAGGGAACACGCGGGATTCTGTCGACCCCCGACCCCTGCGAATGTCTTCCGGTGTCGTCTCCAGAGACGCTGGTCGACGAGCTCATCCTCACGTCCGACGAGTTCCAGGCGGGGAAGACGCGCCTGCTCGACGCGTGATCCCGGTCACGGCATGAACAGGTCGCTGGGGCTGGCGAGCGGCAGCGGCTGCCACGTTCCGCCGGTTGGCCCGCGTACGAATCGCGCGTAGGGATCGTAGCCCCCGCCCGCACCAGGAACCGCAGCGACTTGCGCCTGGGCCATCGACTTCTGCTGCTGCGCTTGTACGCCCTTCAGCAAGTCATCGGGTTTACCTTGAGGCTTCTCGAGGAACGCCATCAGCTTCGCCAGGTCCGGCATCACGCCCACGGGAGAGCCGGATACGGTAACCGTGCCCAAGTCGGGATCGCTCAGCAGCGCGCGCACGAACGCTGGCCGCAGTGGCGCCTTGAACTGCGCTTTCGCAACGCTCTGGACGATGGCCACGACCCCGGCGATGGCCGGCGCGCACAACGACGTGCCGCCGATGAACGGTCCGCCCGGAGTGCTGAAGAAGCCCAGAGTCTGCGCATTCGGCATGTTCACGTAGCAGTCCACACGGTTGCCGTGATTGAGCGCGAGGTTGTCGATCATCCCGTTCTTCTTGGGGCTGAACCACCCGGCGGCTACGACGATGCCGCCGCCGTCGGCGAAACTGGCGGCATCGGCTCGATCGAGCCGGTGCGGGGCCTTCTTCGCAAGACCGCTTCTGAAGGCGGCCAGCGTCGGCGCCATGTTCCCGGCCAGCCACGGCCCGCCCACGTCAGAGCCGAGATTGGTCGCGATCCAGGCCGGGGTCGTGACGGCGCCCTTGGGCGCGCACAGCGCGGCCATGCCGTTGCCCGCGGCCTGCACCACCGTGACGCCCTGCGCTGTGAGATCGGCGACGAGCTTCAGTAGCGACGGCTCGAACTCGAGCGGCAGCGCCGAGACCACCGCGCTCGGCCGCGTGTCGGCGCCGACCTTCTCGGTGACGAGATGGTGCGGCCACGCCGCCGTGCCGTCTTGCGCCATGAGCGCCGCGTAGCTGGAATAGGGCTGCTTCACGTCGAGTGCGGCGTTGATGCCAATTGACAGGTTCACGACGTCGCCGGGCTTCAATCCGCCGTTGGTCAGCACCAGGGAGATGGCCGCGGCGATGCTCGCCAGTGGCGCGGTGCCCACCGCCGGCACGGGCGAGAAGGCTAGGCTGACCTCGGGTGCCGCGCCGATGCCGATCGATGAGTTGTCGGGACAACCCAGGATGCCGGTGGTCTGCCGCGCATGCGTGCTCACCGTGCTCGACGCGCTGGCGGGCGCGGCGGTGCCGGCCGGCGGCTTCACGATCCGCGGCGTGAACGGCAAGCCCGAGAAGTTCGCGTCCATATCCACCACCGCCGCCTGCACGCCAACCCCGGTGTAGCCCTTCGCCCACGCGGGTTCCGCGTTGATGCCCTGCCCGGCCTTCAGGTAGGCCTGCTCGGTCTTGAACACGGCGTTGCTGGCGTACTGCGTGGGCACGCCGTTCTCGGTGATGGTCGGTTCCGGGTATACAAGGCGCACGTTGGCGGTGGCACCGATGACGTCGCAGACGTGCGCGACGCCGAACTCGCCGGTGAGCCGCAGCAGATAAATCTGGGAGTAGGGCGTGGACGCGACGACGTCGTCGCCCGGCGCACCGGCGGTGGCGTCGAGCGCCTCGGCGAGCGGCCCCGGCAGCAGACGCCTGAGCCACGCCGTGGCCGGCGTCATCAGCAGCCGCTGCGCGACGTCGGGCCCGAACAGCGCCGCGACGGTGCCGTCCGTGCAGAGGATCTCGTCCTCGGGCAGCGCCACTCCGGGTCGGAACCACACGACCACGCGCAGGCCCCCGTCACGCGCCGGCTGCAGCGACGGGAGCGCGATGGGCGTGACCGCCGGCGGGACGATCGGCCGGGGCGGTTGAATCGGCGAGATCGCCATGGCGGTCGCGGGCCGTCGCTAGATCTGCCGGCCGGTCTTCGGGTCGTAGGTCACTTCGACCGGCACGACCTGATCGGTCGGCAGCACCTCGACCCACTGGTCGAAGACCTCGAACTGCTGCCCGGCCGGCTGCACGCGGAACCCGCCCTGCAGTGGATAGAAGCCGTGCTCGAACACCTTGTCCACCGGTGTCGCCGACACCTTGCTGTCGTCGTTGATCTCTTCGGGCGGATATTGCCCCACGGTACTGGCGTCGTGATGCTTGGCGGCGACCTTGGCGCACAGGTGGTTGATGGCGTCGAGCACGGTGGGCGCTGGACCCGCGTGCGGAATCTGCGCCAGTTCGCCGACCGGCGCGACGTAGGCCTCGCCGAGGCCGTCGGCCCCTTCGACCCGAGTGGTCTGCAGCCAGTTGATCGCCGCGCGCTCCTGGCCGGGACGAATCGGAATCACAGCCTTCACCCACGGTGCATTCAGGAAGGCGTTGCGCATGTTGTCGCCGTCGAGCTGCAAGAGCCAGCCAAGCGATGCCCCCAGGCGTGCCGGCGCGCTCTCCTCGGTGATGTAGTAGTTGTCGGCCCGGTTCTCGCCGACGCCGCCCCACGACACCACGCTCGTGGCCGGAATCGAC
This sequence comes from Acidobacteriota bacterium, assembly GCA_031376505.1. Taxonomy (GTDB): domain Bacteria; phylum Acidobacteriota; class Vicinamibacteria; order Vicinamibacterales; family UBA2999; genus CADEFD01. The sequence goes on along the minus strand of JANMDX010000160.1, from coordinate 9,630 downwards.
GCGTCCTCCTGGTGTTTGGCCTTCAGCAACTGGCTGATCGACGCGCCCGACACGATGTTGGCCACGGCCTGCATCTTGAGCGAACCGTGCACCGTCGCGGGTTTTTTCGGCGCCGCGGCTGGCGCCGGCCCGGCCGGAGGCACGCCAAACGCTTGGTGGCTCTGGTGCAGCCGTGGCCGCCACCATTCCGGCGCTACGAAGTAAAGCATCTTGTCGATGTCGAAGATGGTGTTCAGCAGTTCGGACACGACGTGCCTCGTTCGGTCGTCGGGCATCGGCACGCCGCGCGTCAGCATGTCCTGGATCAGCGCGCGGTAGACGACAATCCGCTCTTCCTCGCGCAGTTCCGCGAACGGTCGCCGCTCGACCCGGCTGGCCTTGTTGATGCGGTCGCGGGCGGCGTCGAGGTAGGCCTTCTGGTGCGCCAGTCTGGTCGCCTCGGTGAACTTGGACACGGCCGCCTTGTTCTTGGCCTCGACCTCGGCGACCATGTCGTCGGACGGCTGCCAGTTCACCTTGGCAATCACCCGGACGTTCGGGTTGTTGCGGAAGTTGATGTGGCGTACCTGGATGCCGAAACCGACCCGGCTGGGCGTCGTGGCGTCGACGTCGGTGATGTCCAGCCGCACGTCCTGGCCGCCGTAGTCGAATTCGACGTCCTTGAACCGGTAGCCGGCCAGATCGCACACCGACTGAAAGCCCCCGAACTGCCACTTCACGCGTTCCGGGTCACCTTCGTTGGTGTCGGTGTTGACCTCGACGCCGTCGCGGTAGGCCTCGTCCATGTCTTCGTCGGGCTCGGTGTCCTCGGTGGCCGGCACGAACGGGATGTCGATGGTTACCTGGGTGGCGTGCATGCCCGGCTCCGGCACCGATTCAGGCGGCGGAATGGCGCCCAGCTCGGGATCCTTGGCGATGTGCACGAGCTTGGCCACGCCCAGGTCGCGGCCGGGGTCGTCTACAAACGTCTGCCAGCACAGATACGTGCCGATGTCCTGCACCTGTACGCCGACCTGTCGCATCTTGCGCCGCAGCTCGTAGTTGATGAGCTTGTCGGTGGTGTTGTTGAGCACGTAGCGCTTGCTCGACATGTCGGTCGTTTCGGTAACCGTACGAAAGGTGGACTTCACGTTGCGCCGGATCTCGGTGGACAGTTTCTCGGTCTGCTGGCGCATCTGCCGGTGCGTGTGCTCACGCGCCTTGGTCTGCGTGGAATCGAGGTCCAGGCTGGCTGTAGCCGTCGCGCTGCCGCTGATCCAGCTCTGGTTCACGGTGGCGTTCATGCCGAACTTCGTTTCCGAGCGGTTTTCTTCCTTGACCGCGTCCGAGATCTCGTCCTCGGTCGTGACGCTCTTCTCGGTCTTCACGATGCTCTCGAGCGATTGCTCGAGCGTCTTTTCGATCAGGGTCCGGCGTGTGGACACTTCCACCAGCTCGACCATCGAGCCCGGGCTCAGCCACACATGGCCAACGGGCGAACCGAGGAACGTGTCGAACTCGAAGAAGTACTGCCGGAACAAGTGCACGACGCCGATCGGCGACAACATGGCCCGATCGATCTCCTTGGTCGGATCGACGTAGTCGAGCGGGTTGCGGAAGAGCGAGAAGGCCTTCAGCTTCGCCAGGTCCATGCCAGGCTTGAAGAACAGCGCTTCGAGCGCGTCGAATTGCTTGGTCTGCCTGAGGTGCAAGAGCAGCCCGGCCATCGCCGACTCGCGGCTGAGCTGCTCGGCGGCCATGGCGGCCGTCGTGCCGCTGCGATTGGCCAGGTTCTGGTGCAGCCAGGTCTGTACCTCGGGCACGACCTCCGACTGCAGCATGTCGGCCAGCCGCCGTTCGGAGATGACGTCCCAGGCGGCCTGGTCGAGGCGATCGGGCGGCGGCAGCAGCGCGGCGATGCGGTCGCCCAGAATGGTCTGCGTGCTGCGCGACTGCTGTGACGTCTGGGTGCCAACGCCGACCCGCGCGATCTCGAGCCCATGCCCCTCGCCGGCGATCTTCACGTCGAGGTCGGCCGTAAACCGGCTCAGCAGACCGGCGCGCGCCTTGGCGAGGTCGACCGTGAAGCCGCGCTGCATCCGCTCGACCTGCCGCTTGGAGCGCCATCCGATGAGCGGCTGGTAGACGCCGAAAATCTCGCTCGCGTAGGGCAGGATGTTGGTGTAGGGCGTGAGGTCGCTGATGCGCTTCATCGGTGGGGTCCTTGTCGTGGAGCCGCCAGGAACGGGGCGACGTACGAGTAAGCGGCGCCTGCCGTCCGGAACCCTCATCGGCCCGTTCCAACCCTGCCGCCGCCGCTCGCGTCCGCGCGGCCCCTTGACCTACCGGAGGTGCGTCCAGAGTGAACATCGCGCGGTCGTGGGGCGGTCGTCGGCGCCCGCGCAGGGCATCAGGGAACTGGTGCGAGGCGCAGCGCCAGAAGGGCCAGGGTTGGACAAGGCCCACTCCGTCACCCCCAGACCCTGTTAGTGTTGCTATCGTCTTCGCGGCGGCACTGGCACCGGTCGCGACGGGCGCACGCTGCTCGGTGCAGGCAGGGCGCGGTGAGTTCAACGGCAGCGGCATTCGCGCGGGCGTGCAGCGGGCGACGTAGCGGAACATCAGATTCGAGATATAGCAGCCATGACGCTGCAGAGGTGACCGTATGCGCTTCAGACACCTGACCTCGACCCAGGGGCTTCTCGCGGCCGGCATCGTCAGCGCCGGCGTTGCGCTGATCGCGCAGAGCGCGATGAAACCGGGGCACGAGCGCGTGCCGCCGTACCGTGAGCCATCGCCCTACCTGAGCGCTGCGGACATTCAGACGGGCCTGAACACGCTCGACCCCAAGCTGGTGGCGTCGAAAACGGGCGGGGCCATTCCGTTCGCTGAGGGCAAGGCGCCAGGGGTGATCAGGCGGCGCGTGACCGGTCCTCAATATGCGATTACCCACACGCGTGATCTGGAATACATGATCGTCACGAAAGGGACCGCCACGATGGTCACGGGCGGCACCCTGATCCCACCGACCATCGACAGCGACCCCTATCCGAACGCTGACCCGAATGCGATCATCCGGAGCGAGATTGGCGTGACCGGTGGCGTGGCGCGGCGGATCGGGCCGGGTGACGTCGTGGTGAACCTGCCCGGCGCGCCGCACTGGTTGAGCCAGATCGATGGTTCGATCGAGTACTTCGAGATTCGGATCCCCAACGTCGATCCCGCGCCGGGAATCGAGCGGGCCGAGGTGAAACCCAAGTGACGCGCTGGTGCCACACCCGGCCTGCTGACAGGCGCACGCGACGGAACGCCGAGGACGCGTCCAACTGAAAGCGAGTTCGTCATGACCCTGAACACGCAGATCCACCTCGTCTCGCGTCCGACCGGCGAGGCCGGCCTCCACAACTTCAAGCTCGTCGAAACAACGGTGCCCGATCTAGGCGACGGGCAGGTGCTGGTCCGCCACCACTTCATGAGCCTGGACCCCTACATGCGCGGCCGCATGAACGACGCCAAGAGCTATGCCGCACCGCAACCGCTGAACGCGGTGATGCAGGGCGGCACGGCCGGCGAGGTAGTGGCGTCGAAGCACGCGCAATACCACGTTGGTGACACGGTTGTGGGCTTCGGCGGCTGGCAGCAGTTCAGCGTGGTCGACGCGGCCACGCCGGGCACGCTGAGCACGGTCGATACCACGCACATTCCGTTGTCGGCGTACCTTGGCGCGGTCGGCATGCCTGGCGTGACGGCGTGGTACGGCCTGACGCAGATCTGCAAACCACAGGCCGGGCAGACGATTGTCGTCAGCGCGGCCAGCGGTGCGGTGGGTAGCGCGGTGGGTCAGTTGGCCAAGGTGCGCGCCTGTCGCGCGGTGGGCATCGCCGGTGGGCCCGACAAGTGCGGCTACGTGGTGAGCGAGCTCGGCTTTGACGCCTGTATCGACTACAAGGCGCACACGGATCCGACGTCGCTCTACGATGCGCTGAAGGCGGCCACGCCGGACGGGGTCGACGGTGCATTCGAGAACGTCGGCGGGCCGGTCTTCGACGCGGTGCTGGCGCGCATGAACGCGTTTGGCCGCATTGCCGTGTGCGGGATGATCAGCGGCTACGACGGCGAACCGATTCCGCTGAAGCAGCCGCAGCTGCTGCTGACGCAGCGCCTGACGATCGAAGGCTTCATCGTCAGCGAGCACATGCCGTTCTGGCCGGAGGCGCTGAAGGAACTCGGCACGCTGGTTGCCACGGGCACGCTGAAGTACCGGGAGACCGTGGCGCAGGGCATCGAGGCTGCGTCCGAGGCGTTTCTCGGGCTGCTGAAGGGCCGCAACTTCGGCAAGCAGCTCGTCAAGCTGATCTGAAGAGCCGAGCCGGAGCGGACGGTGGAATCGATGGCGTTGCGGATTGGCCGCTCGCTGCCATTGCGGCGGTCACGGGCACTCTTGAAGGGTTCGGCCGGGAGGAGATGCCGCGCTCGTCCGACAGTCCGCGGCCATCCGCCCGCAGCCCTGCGCCTGCGGGGCCTGCTACTCGTAGCCCAACGCCAAGATTCGGGTCGATGCCGCTGGCGCAGCAGACGGGAATGAACCCCGCCGGCGTCGACACGAACGCCAGCAGCGCGGCGCGCACGAGCGGGGCGGTGTCCAGCTCCCCACGGCGGGTGTCGGGGGCTAGTGGCCACTGTCGGCTCATACCGCCTATCGTCCTGGGTGAGCGTTCGAATCGCCTGTTTGACGGCCACCAGCCCCTTTGTTCGTGCTCGGCGGAGACTCCGCGCAGAAGTTGCCCGAATAATGCCTCAGATTCCGCAACCCTACGGTGGCATCAGGCTTGCCATTGACCGGTCGTGCCTGAGACGTCCCTCCCGTCCACGTACGACGAACCAACGGTTATGTGGACCATGAGCCGTCCGGACGGCCGCCGCGTCCAGGCCGTTGTCAATCCCGTCGGCCGCGGCGCCAGCGTGTTCTGGCTCCTCAACGGCGTCGCCCTTGGCGAACGGCATTTCGACGACTGGACGGCGGCCATCGAGTGTTCGGACCGCTTGAAGACGCAGTACCGGTCCGTAGGCTGGCGCGCCGTTGAGCAGGCCTGGCTGGGGCCGGCCCGCGACACGGGCGCCTGAGGTCGCCCCACGTTGGTGGCGCTCGGCAGCTGCCGCCAATTCGCCGATCTCGTCACCCCAGATTCACCTTTGCCCGCCAGCGCGGTACGAGACGATGGCAACATTGGCAGGAGCGGATTCCGGAGTCGATGCCACGCGGCGTGGCCTCGGGCGCGCCAACCGAGACCCGGCTAATGCTGCCATCGTCATCATGGGACACGGCTGAGAAGGCGCGCTCCACGAGATGAACGACCATATGGACCGGGAAGCCAAGCGGACCAAGCGCCAGTGACCGGAACCCCATGACCCTCGTCCCAACGGTGGCTCGGTACCTGTTTGGCGCCTCCTTCATCGCCGCGGGCGCCAATCACTTCATCAACCCGGGTTTCTATATCCGGATGATGCCCGCGTACTTGCCGCTGCACGCCGAGCTCGTGGCCATCAGCGGCATCGCCGAGATCGTTCTCGGCGCGATGCTGCTGGTGCCACGATTCCGGGTGAAGGCAGCGTGGGGATTGATCGCGTTGCTGATCGCGGTGTTTCCTGCCAACGTCAACATGACGATGCACCCGGAGCTGTATCCGACGATTTCACAAACCGCGCTGTGGATCCGGCTGCCGATTCAAGGCCTGCTGATCGCCTGGGCCTACTGGTACACGCGGCGCATTCAGCCATTGATCTGAGTGCAATCTGTGACTAGGCAGGAGCCAACGCGCTGCTGTTGCGATCGTCGGTGGCGGCGTCGTCGGCTGCAGCGCCGCGCGGCACCTGCGGCAGGATGGCCTCACCGGCCGCATTCGCGCCATCGAGCGCGACGCCACCAATCAACACGCCTCCTCGTTCCCGGCCGTCGGGAAAGTCTGCCCGAGGGGTTGAGGCCTACGGTGCCTTCGGCGTGGGCACCGGGATCATGTCGAAGCGATCGGCCAGCGCCGCGCGTTCTTCCTTGCTGCCATTCCGCGCGACCAGTTGCTGCATCTCGACGAGAAAGCGCTCGAAGCCGGCGGGATGATGGACGACCAACAGGCGTGCGCGCGCGGTACTGGCATTGCGAAAGCCGTGGATCGTCTCGCGCGGGATGAAGGCGAACGTCCCGGCGTGCGCCGTGCGTGTCTCGTCGCCGATCCGCAACGTCATTTCACCTTCGAGGACGTAGAAGAGCTCGTCGCGCCCGCGATGGTAGTGCGGTCCGGCACCCACCGTCCCAGGAGGGACCTCCGCGTCCCACACGGTGCACAAACCGCCGGTCTCTGCTTCCGATGCCTTGACCGTCACGCCCGTGCCACTGGCCCCGACCGCAATGAACCGTCCCTCGCCGGGCCCCACCACAATAGCCTTCATCAGGTTCCTCGTCGCGCCAGATACCAGCGGCGTGCACATCCTCAGCGTTGGTCGCCGACCCTGCCGTGCGGCGCCGCGACTAGGTCGCGGTGACGTCGTGACTGTAGCAGTAGATCCACCACTGTGCCGGTCTCGCCGAGGGCGAGAGTTCGCGCAGCCCTGCCAATGTTGCTCTCGTCGGGCATGCCGGTGCCACGCGTTGGTTGTCACGACCGGGGCTTGTCACCGCTACAATTCCCAGCAGTGCTGTTTCGGTCACCATCGGGACCTGACGCTCGATTCAAGGAGTGCGCGCATGTGCGATGAGCATTTCGAACACGACCTGGCGAACTACTCGCGCTTCCCTCACATGACCGGCCGCCAACTGGCCGCGATGTCGATGGGCGCCGGCATGTTGCGGACGCTGCCGCGCGGCGCCGATGCCGGCTTCGCGCGGTTCAAGTCCGCGCTGGCGTAGCGCCCGCATCCAGTGAGTCTGCGACCGTGCCTCGACACCCATTCCTGAAGGCTCTCGCCCTCGCTGGGCTGACCATGGCCGGCCTCGCCGCGCAAGGGCCGGCGTCACGCCCAGCCATCGACCCCCGGCTCTACGCAGGGCTGGCCTGGCGCAACGTCGGTCCTTTCCGTGGCGGTCGCGTGTCGGCGACGTCAGGGGCCATCGGACAACCGGGGGTGTTCTACGCGGGCTACCCGGGTGGCGGCGTCTGGAAGACCACCAGCGCCGGCGCCACCTGGGTGCCGGTCTTCGATTCGGTGCGCGATGTGTCGTCGGTCGGGGCCGTGGCCGTGGCCCCGTCCGACCCGAACGTGGTCTATGTCGGCACCGGCGACATGATCACCGCCGGTACGATCGAACAGGGCAACGGCCTCTACAAGTCGAGCGACGCCGGCAAGACCTGGCAGCACCTCGGCCTCGAACTGACCAGGCACATCCCGTCCATCAGCGTCGATCCGCGCTCGGCCGACGTGGTCCTGGTGGCGGCTGCGGGCGACCCGCATCGGAAGTCGGAGCAGCGCGGCATCTTCCGCAGCACCGACGGCGCTCGCACCTGGACCAGAGTGCTCTATGAGGACGACGAGACCGGCGGCCAGTCCGTGACGCACGCCTACGACGTGCCCGATGTGGTGTTTGCCACCACTGTCCGCTACTACGTGCCCACGGATTACCCGATCGACAAGCTGCGGTCGTGGCAGTTCGGACAGGTGCCGCGCCCGACGCCCGAGAGCCGCACGGGCACGGCGATCTACAAGTCCACCGACGGCGGCGCCACCTGGCGCGAGCTTCCAGGCACCGGCTTGCCCCGCCTCTCCGGCCGCACCGCCATGGCCGTCGCCATGAACACCAACGCACAGCGGGTGTTCCTCTATGGCGATCAGGGCCTCTTTCGATCGGACGACGGCGGTGCCACCTGGCGGCGCATGGCTCAGGACGACGAACGCATCGTGGGCGCCGGCTACGAGTGCGGCGTGTGGGTCGACCCGAAGAATCCCGACGTCGTCTACACCATCCGGACCGCGAGTTACAAATCGGTGGACGGCGGGCAGACGTTCACCGGCTTCAAGGGCGCGCCCGGCGGCGACGATCCGCAGCAGATGTGGATCGACCCCACCAACGGGCAGCGCATCTTCCTCGGTCTCGACCAGGGCGCGACGATCTCGCTCGACGGCGGAGCGTCGTGGAGCACCTGGTACAACCAGTCGACCGAGCAGATCTATCACGTCGCGGCCGACAACAGCTTCCCCTACTGGATCTACGCGACCCAGCAGGACGCCGGCGCCATTCGCACCAGGAGCCGGGGCAACTACGGCGCCGTGACCATGTTCGACTGGAACGGCGTGAACGGCTGGGAGTGGGGCACCATCCTGCCCGATCCGCTGCATGCCGACGTGGTGTATTCGAGCGGCAACGGCGTCACGAAAATCACGTATCCCAGCGAGCAGTGGATCAACGTGAGTCCGGGTCTCGATCCGGCGTTTCCGACGCGCAACACCACCGACTTGCCGATCGCCTTCGCGCCGTGGGACCGGTCCACGCTCTTTGCCGGCTTCAACGCGCTCATGATGACGCGCGATGCCGGCGCCACCTGGACCCGCATCAGCCCCGACCTGTCGGTCGAGACCCACACCGGCGCAGCGGCTCCGCCGCGGCCACCGGCGGCGCGCGATGCCATCGCGAGCCTGGCCCTGTCGCCGGTGTCGCCCGGCACGATCTGGGTGGGCACCAGCACAGGATTCATCCATCTCACGCGCGACGAAGGGAAGTCCTGGCGGGATGTCAGCATCGCGGGCGTGCCGTCGCCGCGGCGTGCCAACGTGTCGGGCCTCGAGGCCTCGCCGTTCGATCCGGGCACCGCCTACGCGGCCGTCGAGTACCTGCGGCTGGGCGACCACGGGCCGCACCTGTATCGCACGCGAGACTTCGGGACGTCGTGGACGCCAATCATCGACGGCCTCCCGGTGGACGAGCCGAGCGGCAGCGTCACCCGCGTGATCCGCGCCGACCCGGTCCGTCGCGGCCTGCTCTTTGCGGGCACGGAATCAGGCGTGCGCGTGTCCTTCGACGACGGCGATCACTGGCAGACGTTGACGCTCAACATGCCCGATGCGCCGTGCTGGGACCTGACCATCAAAGGCCACGACCTCATCGTCGGCACCTATGGCCGGGGCGTCTGGGTGCTCGACGACTACTCGGTGCTCCGGCAGCTCACTCCGGGCATGGAGACGGCACCAGCCCGCCTCTTCGCGCCCGCCGATGCCGTGCGCGTCCGGCGCAACGTCGGCTCCAACACGCCGCTCCCGCCCGAAGTGCCGCACGCGCTCAATCCGCCTGACGGCGCCATCCTCTACTACTGGCTCGGCGCCGCACCGGCCGGCGCCATCACGCTCGAGGTCGAGGACGCCACCGGTCAGGTGGTGCGCCATCTGTCGAGCGCGCCGATTCCGCCGGTGGCCGAGATTCCGCGCGTGCCGTTTCCCGAATACTGGCTGGCGCGGCCGTCGGGGATGCCGACGACGGTCGGCACCAATCGCATCAACTGGGACCTGCGCTACGATGCGCCACGGGTGTTCGCGCACGACTTCGAGATCAACGCCAATGTCGGGTTGACGCCGGCCTCGCCTGAGGGGCCGCTGGCCTTGCCTGGCACCTACACGGTGCGGCTCACCGTGGGCGGCGTTCGCTCCGAGCAGAAGCTGGTGGTGCGGAAC
>JANMDX010000145.1:0-36343 GCA_031376505.1 Acidobacteriota bacterium | reverse complement strand
CGTCGCCTGGCGCGCCGCCTGGCGCAATGCCCTGTTGGCCAGCGTGGCCGAGGCGATCGCAGACGGCGAGATGGCGGCGGCGAGCGACCCGGCGCAAGCGGTGTTCGAACTTCGCGCCGTGCTGGACGCCGCCGCCCGAGGCATGCGCGACGAGCCGCCCGCCATGATCGTGACCCGTGCCCGCCGGGCCATCGACCGAGCGCTCGTGACCTGGTCGGCCGTCTGACCGCGCGTGCCGCCACGGCGCGGCCGGGCTCTGGCGCTATGCTTGTCGCTCTGTCATGAAAATCGCGACCTGGAACGTCAACGGCATCCGTGCCCGCCAGGGCCAACTGCTCGAGTGGCTCGGCACCGAGCGCCCCGACATCGTGTGCCTGCAGGAGGTCAAGGCCTCGCTCGACCAGTTGCCCTTCGAGCTACGCGATCTCGACGGCTACTACGCCGGCTGGCACGGCGAAAAGGGTTACTCAGGGGTTGGCCTGCTCGTGGCGAAAGCGCTCGTGGCCGCGCCGCCGGTGTATTTCCACCCGCCGTTCGACTTCGAACAGCGCGTCATTTCAGCCGAACTCGACTTCGGTAAAGGTCCGGTGCTCACGTCGTCGTTCTACGTGCCGAACGGCGGCAAGGACTACGCCGCGAAGATCAAGTTCCTGACCGACATGGACGCCTGGGCCGCCGAACATCAGGCCGCTGGGCGCGCGCTGCTCTTCTGCGGCGACTTGAACGTGGCGCTCACCGAGCGCGACGTGCACCCGCGCGAACGCAAGCCGAATCAAATCGGCACGCGCGACGACGAACGGGCGCTCATCGATCGGCTGCTCTCGCGCGGCCTCGTCGACATCGGACGCACGCTCCATCCGGACGACGACGACCTCTTCACCTGGTGGGCACCGTGGCGCAACCTGAAGCAGCGCAACATCGGCTGGCGCATCGACTACGTGGTGGCGTCGCAGGCGCTGGCCGGTGCGGCGCAGACCTGCGTCGTGCAGCGCGAGGTCGGCACGAGCGACCACGGCCCGGTCGTGGCCACCTTCGCGTAGTCAGCGGTTGCCCCGCCGCGGGACGCGGACGGACGGTCGCGGGCTGATGTGGTGGGGGTCCGCGAGGCAACGCCGTGGTAGGCTGCGCCGTCATGGCACACACCATCCGCCGCCACCGCTGGCTCGTCCTGGTCCTGATCGCCCTTGCTGGAGGCGCGGCACTCGCGGCAGCAGGAGCGCGCAGCGCGGCCGAACAGACCATGGCGCGACCCGTTGGCGCCAGCTACACGGGCAAGGCCTTCACGTTCAACGAAGTCGCGCCGGGCGTGTATCACGCCGTTGGCACGGGCGCGCTGTCGGTGGGCTGCAACGCGTCGATCATCGTGACCGCGGACGACGTCATCGTCGTGGACACCCACATGACGCCCGGTGGCGCGTGGGCGCTGCGAGACGAGTTGAAGGCGCTCACGCCGAAACCCGTGCGCTCCGTGATCAACACCCACTGGCATTTCGACCACGCCCACGGGAACCAGATCTATGGGCCTGAGGTCGAGATCATCGGCCACGAGTACACGCGGATGAAGCTGGCGGCAGGCGACTCCAAGCGAGGCCGCAGCTACGACATGTTCATCGGCGGCGTGCCGGCGCAGATCACGCAGCTCGAGAACACGGTCGGAACGACCACCGACGCGGCCGAACGCGGCAAGCTGATTGGACAGCTCGCCATCCTCGAGAACCACTACGCGGGTACGCAGACGGTCGCGCCGACGCCGCCTACCGTGACGATGAACGACCACCTCACGCTCTTTCGCGGCGGACGCGAGATTCGCCTGATGTATCTGGGCCGCGCCCACACGGGCGGCGACATCGTCGTATACCTGCCGAAGGAGCGGGTGGTGATCACCGGTGACCTGCTGGTCGAGGGCACGTCCTACATCGGCGACGGCTTCATCGCCGACTGGCCGCAGACCCTGGAACGCTTGCGTGCGCTCGACTACGACATCACGCTGCCCGGCCACGGCAACGCGTTCAGAGGCAAGGCCAAGATCGACCACTTCCAGGCGTACTTGCGCGATTTCTGGACGCAGGCCCAGGCCCTGCACAAGACCGGCGCGAGCGCCGAGGACGCCGCCAAGCAGATGGACATGCGCAAGCACGTCGCCAATTACCCGGCGCTGACCGCCCCTGGCGTGCTGTGGCACGGCGTAGCGCGCGCCTACGAAGAGATCGAGGGCAGGGCGCAGTAGGGCAGAATTCGCCGGCGCTGTCGCCGCCGCCCGGACTGGGGCCAGGCGTGCATCGCCCGCGCGGATGTTTTCGTCTATTCTGAAGTGACGGTGTCCTTTCAGGCTTCCCTGCTCATGCGCATACCTCTCGCAGTACTGGCCGGCGTGGCCGCATTCAGTCTCACCGGCTGCTCCATCAAGTCCTTCGCTGTCAATAAGTTAGGCGACACGTTGTCGGCGCCTGGGCCGTCGGTCTACTCGACCGACGACGATCCGGAGCTCATCCGTGCGGCGCTGCCCTTCTCGTTGAAGACACTCGAGTCGCTGCTCCAGGCCTCGCCCAAGCACAAGGGCATGCTGCTCACGGCGTGCTCGGGTTTCACGTCCTACGCCAATGCGTTCGTGCAGCTCGACGCCGAGGCCCTCGAGTCGACCAACTACGAAGAAAGCGAACGGCTCAAGACGCGCGCCCGTCGTCTGTATCTGCGTGGACGCGATTACTGCATGCGGCGGGTGGAGTTGAAGCGCCCGGGCCTGCGCGCGGCGCTGGCTGCTGACCCCGCCACCGCGCTCGGCAACGTGAAGTACGACGTGGATGAGCTGTACTGGCTCGGTGCGTCGTGGGGTTCGGCCATCGCCGTGGGCGTGGACCAACCGGATCTCGTGGCCGACTTCCCGGTCGTGCGGACGCTGATGGAGAAGGCGCTCGCGATCGACGAGGACTATGCAGGTGGCGGCATTCACGAGGTGTTCATCACGCTCGACGGGATGTCGCCGTCGATGGGTGGCGATCCGGTGCGGGCGCGCCAGCACTTCGAGCGCGCGGTCGAGTTGTCGAAGGGCAAGTCCGCGTCGGCCTACGTGGCCATGGCCGTCAGCGTGGCGCAGCCGGCACAGAACAAGGACGAGTTCGTGAAACTGCTCGACCAGGCGCTGGCCGTGAATCCCGACGACGTGCCCAACCTCCGGCTCGCCACGCTCATCGCGCAGAAGCGCGCGCGTATTCTGCAGTCACGTCTCGACGAGCTGTTCACCAACTGAAGGACGACTTCCCCATGACTCTGACTTTCCGTTCGTGGTTCGCGGCCCTGCTGATGCTCTGCGCCGCCGGCGCGGCCAGCGCGCAAACGACGATCCGTCTCGCCTCCCCTGCGCCGCTCGGCTCGGTGTGGCACAAGGCCCTGAAGCAGTTCGAGGCTGACGTGAAGACCGCCACGGCGGGACGCGTGATCGTGCGCGTGATCGGCGCCGCGCAGGACGACGAAGCCACGATGATCTCGAACATGAAGATCGGCCGGCAGCACGCCGCCTCGATCACCGCCGTGGGCCTCGCCTCGGTGGACTCGGCCTTCAACATCTTCACCATCCCGATGTTCTTCGCCTCCTACGACGAATACCGCGCGGTGCGCGCGAAGATGGAGCCGATGCTCAAGTCCAAGCTCGAGGCGAAGGGGCTCGTGCTGCTCAACTGGGGCGACACGGGCTGGGTCTACCTGTTCAGCAAGAATCCCGTGTCCAACGTCGACGAACTGAAGAAGTCGCGCCTCTACACCAGCGCGGGCGACGACCAGTTCGTGCAGCTCTACAAGCAGAACGGCTTCAACCCGCGACCGCTGCCGTTTGCGGAAGTGCAGAGCGGGCTGCTGACGGGCCTGCTCGACGCGGTGCCGTCGACGCCGCTGGCCACGCTGGCGTTCCAGTGGTACCGCAACGTGCCCAACATGATCGATCTGGGCGTGGGCCCGTTGGCCGGTGCCACCGTCGTCGATGCGAAGATCTGGAGCAGCATCAGCGAGCCCGACCGTCAGCAAGTGGTGGCGGTCGCCAAGAAAATCCAGGACGGCCTCGAACGCGACGTGCCACAGCAGGACGACCAGGCGCGCGTCGAGATGGTGAAGCGGGGCTTGAAGGTGTCGACACCCGACGCGGCCGCGGCCAAGGGGTTTCGCGACATGGCCGACAAGTTCGCGGCGTCGATGAAGGGCCTCATCGTGCCGGCCGAGGTCTACGACCAGGGCCTGCGGGAACGTGAGACCTTCCGCAAGAGCCGCGCCACCAAGTGACCATCGACGCGAACGCGCCGGCCGAGGCTCGGGGCATCGACGACCGCTCGGCCCTGAGCGCGGTCGAGCACGGACTCTCGGCGTTCGCGCTCGCGCTGCTGACGCTGCTGCCGATCACCGAGATCGTGCTGCGACGCTTCGATTCCGGCATTCCCGGCGGCACGCCGTTTGTGCAGCACCTCACCCTGGTCGTCGCTCTGCTCGGCGGCGCGCTGGCAGCCCGCGACGATCGCCTGCTCGCGCTCGCTACCGGCTCGCTGCTGCCGGCCGGCCCACTCTCGGTGGCCGCCAAGGGACTGGCGGCGCTCGTGGGTACGGCGGTATCAGGCCTGCTCGCGCGGGCCGGCGTCGACCTCGTGCGGCTCGAACGCGAAGCCGGACGCAACATCACCGAGGGCGTGCCCGTGTGGGCGTTCCAGGTGTTGCTGCCGCTCGGCTTTGCCGTCATCACGTGGCGCATCGCGCGCGCGGCCTTTCGCTCGCACCCGGCGGCAGGCGTCGCCGCGGTGGCCGGAGCCGTGCTCGGCGCGTATTTGGGCGCGGGACTGCCCTTCAACTGGGGCGACCCGTTCTCACCGGTGATCGCACAGGCGGCACAGCCGATGTTGCCGGGCGGAGCCGGTTCGTATCTCTGGTGGCTGCTCGCCCTCTTTGCGGGCGGTGTCGCTGGCGCGCCGATCTACGCCCTGCTCGGCGGGGCGGCTGCGATCATGTTCCTGTCCGAGGGCGTGCCCGGTTCCGCCATCCTGATTCAGACCTATCAGCTCTCAACCAAGCCGACGCTCGCGTCGATTCCGCTCTTTACGCTCGTCGGCGTGCTGCTTGCGGAAGGCGGCGCGCCTCATCGCCTGCTGCGCGTCTTCCGCGCGCTCTTCGGCTGGTTCCCCGGCGGTACGGCGGTGGTCTGCGCCATGCTGTGCGCCTTCTTCACGGTCTTCACGGGCGGCTCCGGCGTGACCATCCTGGCGCTTGGCGGCTTGCTCTATCCCGCGCTCGTCAAGGACGGCTACGGCGAGAAGTTCTCGCTCGGCTTGCTCACCGCGTCGGGCTCGCTCGGCCTGCTGCTGCCGCCGGCGCTGCCGCTCATTCTATACGGCATCGTCGTGCAGGCGCCCATCGAGGATCTGTTCATCGGCGGCATCGTGCCCGGCCTGCTGCTCATCGGCATGACGTCGGCCTGGGGCATCCGCGCCGCCATTGCCGCCAAGGTGCACCGGCCCGCGTTTGCCGTCAGCGAGGCGGGTGCCGCACTCTGGGACGCCAAGTGGGAAATCGTACTCCCCGTGGTCATCGTGGGATCACTTTTCAGCGGGCTGGCCACCACGGTTGAAGCCGCGGCCATCGGCGCGCTCTATGCGTTCTTCACGCAGGTCGTGGTCCACCGCGACCTGGGCATTCGTGACCTGACCCGGGTCGCGGCCGAGTGTGCCTCGACGGTGGGCGGCGTGCTGCTCATCCTGGGCGTGGCCGTGGGCCTCACGAGCTGGATGATCGACGCCGATGTGCCCGGCCGCCTGCTCGAGCTCACGCAGCAGTACATCGAGACCAAGTGGGTCTTCCTGCTGGCCGTGAACGGCTTCCTCATCATCGTCGGCTGCCTGATGGACATCTTCAGCGCCACGTTCGTCGTGGCGCCGCTGCTCGTACCGCTCGCGCTGGCCTATCACGTGCATCCCGTGCACATGGGCATCATCTTCATCGCCAACCTGGAGCTCGGCTATCTCACGCCGCCGGTTGGGCTGAA
Organism: Acidobacteriota bacterium; assembly: GCA_031376505.1. Lineage (GTDB taxonomy): Bacteria > Acidobacteriota > Vicinamibacteria > Vicinamibacterales > UBA2999 > CADEFD01. The sequence continues at coordinate 30,330 of JANMDX010000145.1, read as the reverse complement.
CCTGTTCCTGTCGTCGTACCGGTTCAGGAAGCCACTGCTCGAGGTGGCCGCCGCCACGTTCCCGATGCTGCTCGTCCTGGGCTTCGGCGTGCTGGTCATCACCTACGTGCCGTGGCTGACCACTGGGCTGCTGACGTGGATGGGACGTATCTGACGCCGGGGGCTCGGGCACGAACAACGCTGACTTGATATCACGCCATACAGATTGGTGATACCATCGCGAGCGTGGCCAGACGCGCATCCCGCCAGACCGAGACCGTGCCCCCGCACGACTCGCCCGCCCGGTTCCTGCTCCGCTTGCCCGGCGCTCTGCATCGTCAACTCGTCGCCAACGCCTCCGCGGAAGCCCTGTCGCTGAACGAATACTGCGTGCGGCGCCTGGGCGGCCCGGATCTGGGGATCCCGGCCAGGCAGCAGGTTGCGGCGGTGCTCGCCTCGGCCAGCACGGTCGCCGGCGCCCACCTGCTCGGCGTCATTGCCCACGGGTCCTGGGTACGGAGCGAGGCGCGGGATTCCTCGGACGTCGACGTGATGATCGTGATCGAGCGGTCGGTGCCGCTGACGCGTAGCCTGTACCGGGCCTGGGACGGTGCCGCCCCGACCTGGGATGGCCGCGCCGTGGACGCGCACTTCGTGCACCTGCCCGCCGCCGCCGGCCGCGCGAGCAGCGTCTGGTGTGAACTGGCGGTCGAGGGGTTGCTGCTGAGCGATCGCGACGGCGCGGTGTCGGCAGCGCTCATCGACGTGCGGCGCGCCATCGCGCATGGACGGCTCGTGCGCAAGACCGCTCATGGGCAACCCTACTGGACGGAGGCGGCCTGATGCAGAACCGGGACCTGGCCGCGGATCATCTACGGCGCGCGGCGGCGCGGCTGCTGGCCGTGGACACTCTGTTCCACGCCGAGAGTTGGGCCGACGTCGTGCGCGAGTCCCAAGAAATCGTCGAACTGGCGCTCAAGGGACTGCTGCGCACCTGCGGCGTCGAACCGCCTCGGATCCACGATGTCGCCGACGTGCTGATCGCGGAACAGGCGCGGCTGCCCAAGGGGCTACGCGCTGACGTGCCCCGCCTGGCCGAGATCTCGCGCAGCCTCCGGCGGGATCGCGAACTGGCGTTCTACGGCGCAGAGGATCTCACGCCGTCGGACTTCTACAAGAAGCCCGACGCCGTGTCGGCCCGCGACGCGGCACGATTCGTCGTCGAGAGGGTCCGGCCGCTCATCGCACCGCGATAGACCGTCGACAGCATGCTGCCGACGACCTTGATGGAGCGCGGTCACGCGCCGCGCATCCAGCCGTGGCGTACGCGCTGACCGCGTTCGAACAGCGGCCCGGCCTCGTGGCGGTGGGCGCCGTCATCGACGCCGTCGGCATGAGCTCTACACGCTTCTGGGCCGAGGTGGGCGTGTCCTCCAAGCATTACTATGGCGCCATGGCCGACACCATTGACACCTACCGCACCGTCACTCCCTACCTCGTCGTCGCCGACGCCGACGCCGAGCTGCGCTTCCTGGCCGCCGCGTTCGGCGCGACCGAGAAGTCGGTGGACCGGCGTCCCAGTGGCGAAGTGATGCATGCCGAGATGGTGGTCGGCAATTCGCTGGTCATGATCGGCCAAGGCAGCGCCCAGTGGCCACCGAAATCAGGCGCGCTGTACCTGTGGGTGCCCGACGTCGATGCCGCCTACACGCGCGCCCTGGCCGCTGGGGCGACATCGGAATCGGCCCCCGAGAACAAGCCCTACGGCCACCGCAATGCCGGCGTCGTCGACGCCAACGGCATCACGTGGTGGATTGGCTCGCCAGTGAAGTGACCGAGCGCGAGGCAGACGGGGCGCTGCGGTGTCTTCAGCCGCTCGCCAGTCCACGTCGCGCGACCGCGCTGCGTGGACAGCTCGCCGTCGAGCGTGCCGTCGTCCTTCATCGTCGCCACGATCGGCCCCGCGCCGGACTCTTTGCCGGCCTCGTGCCCACCTCCCCCGCCCCCACCATGCGTCCCGGCGGTGGCGCCGTCCTCGGGGCGTTCGCCCTTCAGCGTGAGGGTGCGATCGACGTAGCTGCCGACAAGCAGGATGCGCTGGCCCATCGCCAGCATCACGCCTTCCACCTTCGTGCCCTTCTGTTCGAGTTCAAGACCCATTTGATGGCTCTCGACCTGCATCGTCCACACGCCGGTGACGTCGGTGAGAGAGCCGGCGGGGGACGCGGTCATCGGCTGAGCGGAGAGTGACGCGGCGGTGGCGAGGGTCAGAGCGAATGCGGTCACGAACTGGCGCGTCATGAGGGGCCTCCGGCCGAGGCGCCCCGACGAACAGGCCAGGGCGGGACACCCGCGAGTCGCGTGCCGTCCAGTTCATGGATACGAGGCCGTGGGCCGTGACGTTCGCACGACGGGCCCGAAGGAGCACCGCACGTGCAAAGCGGTGGGGACGGCCTCCGGGACGAGTTCGCCCACATGACCCGGATCGCGACGGGAGTAGCGCCTCGCGACGATGCCTTCATGTTCAGGGTGGCGTGTGGGCGGCGGCGCCGCGCCGTCGCCCGAGACGGGCCGGCGCGTTACGATGCTGCCGGTGTCCTTCTCCGTCTCGACCAAGAACCGCCTCACGCGCCACGACTTGGCACGGTTTCCCGGCGACACGCTGTTTGAGCGGATCGCGCGAGCCGTGTGCGAAGCCGAGGTCCTGCCCCGCAAGGAGCTCTACGAGGCGTGGGAAGTGGCCCGGCGCACGCGACGGGTGTGCCGTGGGGGCCGCGTGGTGGATGTGGCGGGCGGGCACGGTCTGCTCGCACACGTGATGCTGCTGCTCGACGACACGTCGGCGAACGCGCACGTCGTGGACCTCTCGCCGCCAGCGTCCGCCGCGGCGCTTCACGAATCACTGGTGGCAACGTGGCCGCGCCTGGTGGGCCGCGTGCGCGTGCATCCGGCGCCGCTCGCGCAGTTTGCCTGTGCCGCTGACGACGTCGTCGTATCGAGCCACGCGTGCGGTGCATTGAGCGACGACGTGCTCGACGCGGCCTGCGCGGCGCGGGCACGGGTGGCCGTGCTGCCGTGTTGCCATGACGTCGACACGTGCGATTCTGGCCCGCTGACCGGCTGGGTCGATGCGCCCCTGGCCATCGACCTGCTGCGCGCGGTGCGGCTCGAGCGGCGGGGCTACCGCGTGTGGACGCAGACGATCCCGGTCGCCATCACGCCGAAGAATCGCTTGCTCATCGGCGTGCCCCGCGAAACGATCCACGAGTCCACCGGCCGGGGTTCTGGGGCAGAATAACGAGGCGCCGCGCCTCCGCCAACGTCCCGCCCACGTGAACGGCGGCAGCCGGTGGCACGACGGCCGGAGGAGGACGAACAGATGACACGCCTGATTCTCGCGGTGCTCGTTGGGGTCTTGATCACGGCGCACTCAGAAGCGCAAAGCACGCCGGCATCCTACTTGAGCGAGAGCGACGTGCTGGCGCAACTGCAACAGGCGGCGCGCACGTCGCCGGACATGATGGTGGCGCGGATGGTGAATACCGAGTCCCACCGCGTCAACGTGGTGAAGCGCACGGTCGCGCAGGGCGCCATCGCGCACGACGTCGGCACTGAGGTGCACTACATCATCGAGGGCATGGCCACGCTGGTGACCGGCGGCACCATCGTGCGGCCGGCCGCGGGTACGCCGGTCGCGCTGGCCAGGATCCGAGGGGGCGAGACCCGTACGGTGCGCAAGGGCGACATCGTGCTCGTGCCCGTCAACACCCCGCACTGGTACAGCCGCATCGACCAGCCACTGACGTATCTTGAAGTGCGATTCGACGTGAAGTGAGGACCCACATGACATCAGCCGTTAGCCGCCGCGCCTTCCTCCGCCTTGCCGGTACCGCGCCCGTGTTGGCGGCGCCGCGAGGCGGCGCGTTTACCGACGCGGCCGCGCTCCAGGCGCGCCCTTCAGTCCCCGTGCGACGTACCGGAAAGGTCGAGATTGCCTTCAAATCGCCTACCGCGCGGCCCAACGGGCTGCAAGCCACTCCTGAGGGCTTGTGGATCATCGACCAGGGTCCGGGCAGCCGAGCGTCGCTCGTGCGCTACGCGGATGGCCAGGTGCTCAAGTCGTTCGACACCGACACCGTGCGTCCGAGCGGCATCACGTTCGACGGCGAGGCCCTGTGGATCGGTTCGACGTTCAGCTACGAGAACGTGCGGTGCGATGCGGCCACCGGCGCCGTGCTCGAGCGCCGTCCCACGCCGGGCTGCACGACCTACACGATGACGGGCGATCCGCCCCTGCGCCGCAGCCCCCTGGCGCCTCCGCCAGTGGCGACAGTCGCACCCGCCGTGCCCGCCATTCCGCCGGCCGCGCGACTCACGCAAGGGCCCCACGGTCGCTTCCAGGGCGCGCATGGCCAGGAGTGGCGTGACGGCAAGCTGTGGACCACATCCACCTCGGCCCGCTCGATCTACCGGGTCGATCCGAAGTCGTGGGTCGTCGAGCAGCGGCTGTCCGTGCCAGGTCCGCGCCCGCACGGGCTGGCGTGGGAAGGCCGCTACCTGTGGCACGGCGACGGCGACCTGAACGCGTTCTTCAAGTACGACCTCGACAGTGGGCAGATCGTGGAGAAGATCCAACTCGCCGATACGGACCCCCTCGCGCACGGGTTGACGATCTGGAACGGCACGCTGTGGTACTGCGACGACGTAGGCGTCGTGTGCCGCATGGCGCTGTAGTCACCGCGTTGCAGGATTCCTGACCGTGTCGAAACGCTACTGGTTGATGAAGTGTGAGCCCGGCGCCTATACGATCGAGGCACTCGAACGCGATGGCGTCACGCGCTGGGAAGGAGTGCGCAACTACCAGGCGCGCAACTTCATGCGCGACGACATGCGCCAAGGCGACGGCGTGCTGTTCTATGCGTCGAATGCCGACCCATCGGGCGTGACCGGCCTGGCGACGATCGCGCGCGCCGGCTATCCTGACCACCTTGCCTGGAAGAAGGGCCACATGTACTTCGACAAGACGAGCACCAAGGACACGCCCGTCTGGTACATGGTGGACGTTGGCTTTGTCGAGCGCTTCCCCGAGGTCGTGCCGCTCGAGACGCTGAAGACCACGAAAGGCCTGGAAAAGATGCTGGTGGTCCAGAAAGGCAGCCGGCTGTCGGTGCAGCCGGTCGCCAAGGCGGAATACGACATCGTGGTTCAGCTGGGCCGGCGCACCTCGGCGCGAAAACGGCGGTGACCCGACCGGGCGGAGTACAATCAGCTGTTGAATACCACCACTGACGCCCCTGCTCCGCTCGGGTTTGCCGACCTTGGCCTTGATGATTCCCTCGTCAAGGCGGTTCTGGCCCTGGGCTACGAAGAAGCCACCCCCATCCAACGCGCGGCGATTCCGGTGCTCCTGGCCGGACGCGACATCATCGGCCAGGCCGGCACCGGCACGGGCAAGACGGCGGCGTTTGCCCTGCCGCTGCTGCACCGCCTGCTCGAGTCGCCCGCGCCGAAGAAGGGCGTGCCTCGCGCCCTCATCCTCGTGCCCACGCGCGAGCTGGCCATGCAGGTGGCCGAGGCCGTGCACAAGTACGCGAAGAAGACCACGCTCACCGTCGTGCCAGTCTACGGCGGAGCACCGATGGACCAGCAGATTCGCGCGCTGCGCCGCGGCGTCGAGATCGTGGTGGCCACGCCCGGCCGAGCGCTGGATCACCTGCGCCGCAAGACGCTCGACCTCACCTCGCTCGAAGTGCTCGTGCTCGACGAAGCCGACGAGATGCTCGACATGGGCTTTGCCGAGGATCTCGAAGCGATTCTCACGTCCACGCCCGACACCCGCCAGACCGCGCTCTTTGCCGCCACGATGGCTCCGCGCATCGCGTCGATTGCCGAGCGCCATCTCAATAAGCCCGAACGCATCACGGTGAAGGCCGAGAAGCGCGCCGCCGGCAAGATGCCGCAGGTGCGCCAGGCCGCCTACATCGTGTCGCGCAGCCAGAAGGGCTTCGCGCTCGGCCGCATCCTGGAGTTCGAGGACCCGACTTCCGCGATCGTGTTCTGCCGCACCCGCATCGAAGTCGACGAGCTGACCGATACGCTGAAGTCGCACGGCTACGGCGCCCAGGCGCTGCACGGCGGGCTCGACCAGCGTCAGCGCGACCGCGTGATGCAGCTCTTCCGCACGGGCAAGGCCGATGTGCTCGTGGCAACCGACGTGGCCGCGCGCGGCCTCGACATCGACCACGTGTCGCACGTCATCAACTACGACATCCCGACGGCGCCAGAGGTCTACGTGCACCGCATCGGCCGCACCGGACGCAACGGGCGCGAGGGCGTGGCCATCACCCTCATCGACCCGCGCGAGCAGCGCACGCTGCGCTACATCGAAGGCCTGACGAAGCAGAAGATCGACATCGCGACGCTGCCGACGCTGTCGGCGCTCAAAGCCAAACGCCTCGACGCGACCCGCGCCGCGCTGACCACGCGCATCGCCGCGGGCGACCTCGACGAGACCCGAGCCGTCGTGCAGGCCCTGGCGGCTGACTTCGACGTGACCGACATCGCGGCGGCGGCGGTGGCGCTGTTCCATGCGGCCGGCGAGACGCCGTCCGACCACGCGCCTGACGTGGAAGCGCCACCCGAGCGCCCGGCGCGACCGTCGTACGACGACCGGCGTCCCCCGCGTCGCGATAGCCGAACCGGCAGCCCTGGCGACAGCCGCGCGCCGAGGCGCGACGATCGCGGCGACGCGCCGCGGCCCGGCCGCAGCGACGGCGACTTCGAGCGCCGTCCGGCGCGCGCGGCCAAGCCTGCCGGCGCCTACGGGGCAAATGAGCCGTACGCGGCCAGGGCCCCGCGACCGCCGCGACCCAGCGGGCCGCCCGGCGCCGGCTTCGACCAGGCCGAGGCCGTGATGCTGGCATTCAGCCTCGGCCGCAACAACGGCGTGCGGCCTGGGGATCTGGTGGGTGCGATCACGAACGAATCCGGCATCACGTCGCGTGAGCTCGGGGCCATCAACATCACGCCGAGTTCGTCGATGGTGGAAGTGGCCGGACCGGTAGCCGCGACCGTGCTGAAGGCCATGAAGGGCAAGACCATTCGCGGCGAGACCTTCGACGTGAAGGTGCTGAAGCGCACGACGTAGGTCGCCCGTCCACAGAGCAATGGCCGCGTCTACCCAGCCCACGCCGCGCGCGCTCCTCTTTGCGCTCGCATTGACCGCAGTGGCGCTGTACGCACCGCTGATCGGGTGGGGCCTCCCGCACGCCACGGGCCCCGATCGCATCAAGACGTTCGCGACCGATGAGATCTTGCCGCTGGAGGGTCTGGCCGAGATGCGCAGCACTGTGATCCAGGTGGCGCCGGACCGCAACTACGGCTACCCGTGGTGGCATTACTTCGTAGTCTCGGCGGCCCAGGGCCCCTATCTGGCCACGCTCTGGCTCACTGGCGACCTGTCGACCCCGAGTTCCACATACCCATTCGGCCTGCGCGAACCCGTGCGGTCTCTGGAGATCCTGACGTTGATCGGCCGCCTCGTCAGCGTCGTCATGGCGGCGGGAATCGTCGTCGCCTCGTTTCTCTTCGCGCAGGCATTCTGGGGACGAACCGCCGGTCTTGTCGCCGCCATCCTCACGATGGTGAGCTACCCGATGTTCTACTACAGCCGAACCGGCAACCTCGACGTGCCGGCGTTCTTCTGGAGTGCCATGGGCCTGACCATTCTGGCACGCATGATGGCGGACGGAATCACGGTGAAACGGGCCGCCTGGCTGGGGCTGTTTGCCGCACTCGGTGTGGCCACCAAGGACCAGGCGGTTCTCTTGTTTCTCCCAGCCTGCTTCGCACCATTCGTCGATCGAAAGCGTTGGCACGTGGACGGCGGTTTTCCCTGGAGGGCCTTCGCCACGCTGGTCCTCGCCGGGTGCGCCGCGTATGTGGCTGCCACCGGCATGCTGATCGACCCGAATCGACACATCACACACGTGTATTCGCTGTTGTTCGATCCTGGGCGTGTCAGTAGGGCCGCGCACTACTTCCCGCCGGTGCCATCGACGTGGCAGGGCACCATGGCGATGATGTCCGACACGGCGATCGGGCTTGCGGCGTGGTTTACGTGGCCCGTCCTGCTTGCAGCGACGGCAGGCGCCGCCATCGCCATCCGCGCAACGGCGTGGCACGGGTTGTGGCTGGTGCCTTTTGTCACGACCTTCGTGTTGCTGGTACGGCTCCCTGGCCACGTGGTGCTTCGCTACTTTCTGCCACTTACCCTGTTCATCGACGCGTTCGCCGCTGTGTCGCTGGTTCGCCTGAAGGCGTCGCACCCGAGAGCCTTCGGCCTGCTGTTTGCGGCAATCGTGGCGTCGAGACTGGTCATCGGGTTGGATTTGACCTTCGCGCAGTGGACAGACACGAGGTACGCCGCAGGCGAGTGGCTACTCGACCAATATCGACCCGGCGATCGGATTGAATATTTTGGCGTCGCCGATACGCTGCCGCCGCTTGCCCCGACCATGGTCTCGCGCCGAATCGTGGGGGCTGGCGAAGCCGGTCGCGGCCCGGCCGTGTTGAAGTATCTCGTCGAAGAAGGGCCCCAGTTCGTCCTGGTGAATCCGGACTGGACCAGTCGGGCCGGACTCGAGCGCAGTGCAGATTGCCCGCCGGACGTGTATGCGGCACTGATGGATGGATCGGCCGGCTACACGTTGGCGGCCCACTTCCCCTCGCCGTCGCTGCTCAGGCCTCCCCTGAGTCGACCACGACTCGACACGCCCTCCGTCGCACCGCCGGTCAGGATCTTCACGCGGATGAACCGCTCGGCCGACCATCGATGACCCCCGTGACAGGCGGCCGACAATGGTCCGCTCGGTTGGCGGGTAGCCTGCGCGCCGTGCTGGGAGTGGCGCTCCTGGTGTATGTACTCAAGAGCGGCGGAGCCTGGGCTTCGGTGCAAGCGCTCTTCGCCACAGTCTGGCTGGTGGCGCTACTGAACGTCGTTCCACTGGTTGGCGCGGCCGTAGAGTCGGGACGCCTGGCCGTGCTCTGCCACGCGCGGGGCATGACGCTGCCGTTTCCGACGGGGTTTCGGATCGTCGCCATTGGCGCGCTCTTCAACCTCTGGGTCCCGGGCGGCACGGGCGGAGATGTCATGAAGCTGTACTATCTCGCCGCCCGGCATCCTGGGAGAAAAGTGGAGATCGCCACTGTGCTCTTCGTCGATCGAGCCGTGGCGTTCTTCGCCCTGCTCGTGCTGCTTCTTGGGCTGCTGGTCTTTCAGACAGAACTGCTGGCCGTGCCAACCGTGAGGGCGGCGGCGATTGGCGTGGTGCTGTGCCTCGTGCTGCTGATGGGTGGCGCAACAGTCGTGGGATCAGTTCGCATCAAGAACAGCGGGGCGTCTCGGGCATTGCTGGCGCGCATTCCCCTCGGGCGCTATGTGGCGCGGGCGGCCGGCGCCGCGCATGAGTTCCGGGGACACAAGCGCGCTCTCCTGACAGCTGCGCTGCTGTCGTTCTCGGGACACTGCCTGCTGGCGGCGACGCTCGCGGTGGCCGGTAGCGTGCTGTTGCCGGCGACGGCGCCGCTCGTGGCAAGCACCCTCGCATTGCTCGGCCTCGTGGCCAACGTTCTGCCGGTCACCCCTGGTGGACTGGGCATCGGGGAGGCGGCATCTGAAGGGCTCTTCCGGTCGATCGGCGTGACAGGAGGCGCTGGACTCGTGGCGGCGTGGCGCACCGGAATGCTGTTGATTGGAGCGATCGGCGCCGGCTTCTACACATTCGGGGTTCGCACTGCACACGCGGGCTCCGATGACCAGGAGCGATGACCTCGACGTGTTCGTCACGTTCCGGCGACCACCCATGACCACACACCGCCAACCCGTCGGCCTCCCGTCCACAGACGACCGATCCGCCTACGAAGACGAGTCGGCGCGGCGCATCGGCAGGCGGCATGCTGTCGCCTTTGGGTTTGCCCGCCACGCACTGGGAGTACTGCTCGCAAGCGCTGGACTCGAGCCTGGAGATGAGGTCCTTCTTTCGCCCTTGACCTGCAAGGTTGTGCCGTTGTCGCTACTCTGGATGGGACTGAAGCCCGTCTATGTCGACATCTCGTGGGACACGCTGAACATGGATCCAAGCTGTCTCCGCGCAGCCATCCGGGCCCCAGCGAAAGCGCTGGTGTTTCAGCACACCTACGGCAGTGACTTGGGACTCAATGCGGTCGCACAGATGGCCAGCGAACATGGGCTGTTTGTCGCGGAGGATCGCGCGCACTGCATGCCCATGAGCGATGCCGGGGCCTCGCCGGGCAGGGCCGGACACGCCGCGGTCTTCAGCAACAATCTCCTGAAGCCGCTGCCGGCAGGAAGCGGGGGGCTCGTGGCGACAGACGACGATGCGCTGGCGACACGGGTCCGTGAGGCGCGAGACCGCCTGCCGCTCCGCCCGTGGTGGCAGGCGCACCTCCTTCGCTGGCACGACTGGGCCCATCGACGAGTCGTCGGGCCGCGAACGTACTGGCCTCTCCTGACGGCCTACCAGCGGATCGGCGCCAGCCATCGAGAACGGCCCGTTGCTGTGGAGATCGCGGCGCAGGTGGCAAACCTGGCGTGCCGCCCAAGTGCGTTCCAGTTCAAGGAAGGACTTCGCTGGTTGGAGATCGTGGAAGAAGTGGCGCACCACCGTCGGCTGTGCTGCGCCGACTACGCTGAGGGGCTCGGGAGGGGCGGCTCGTCCTTCTCGGTCCCTCACATGACCAGTGGGACACCGCTTCTTTACTTCCCGGTGTTGACCAAAGGCAAGCGAACCGTGCTCGAAGCAGCCACACGCCGGCTTCTCCAGGTCGTCGCTTGGCCGGGATCGACGCCGATCTATCCCGTCGAGCGAATGGCGGCTCTCCGTGCGTACGGGTACGAGCCGGGATCATGCCCGGTCGCCGAACGCGTGGCCACTCAGCTCCTCGGCCTGCCAACCGAACTCAGTATCACGGCGGTGCATCGTCGCCGCATCGTCGATCTCATCACGGAGAGTACGCCAGTATGACCACGGTGCCTGAAGTGCGCGCCCTGACGAGCGCTGACGAGAGCGAGTGGACCGCGTTTGTCCGCGGTCACGACGCGGCGACCTTTTATCACACGCTCGCCTGGCGGGACTTTGTGGCCGAGGTCTTCGGGCACCGGCCACGATACCTGATCGCGAAGGACGGCAACCAGATTGTCGGCGCCTTGCCACTCTTCGAGGTGGCGTTTCCATGGCTCGGCTCGAAGTTCATTTCGCTCCCGTACGACGTCGGTTCGGGCGGTGCGTTGGCGGGCACCGACGACGTCGAACGCCACCTCGCCGCCCACGCGCTGTCCATGGCGCGCGATCGGGGCGCCCGATACCTGGAACTGCGCGGTGGGCACCGACGCCCTGCCCTGGAAGCCCTTGGCTTCAGGGTTCAGGAACCCGTGGTGATTTCCGACATGGCCCTGGCCAATGAGGCCGAAGTGCGAGCGGGCATATCCACCGACCACCGGAAGGCCATCCGCAAGGCGGCCTCGCGGGGCGTGCGCGTCCGCGATGCCGTGACGGCGGCTGACTACGAGACGTTCTACGAGGTGTACCTGCGTGTGTTTCGCGACTTCGGCACGCCACCCTACGCCGCGCGCTACTTTGCGTCGCTCTTCACGTCGATCCAACCCGAAGGCGGCGTGCGAACGTTTCTCGCCGAGGTCGACGGGCGCTGCGTCGGCGGCCTGGTGCTCTTCTGCTTCGAGCGTTCGCTCGTCAGCAAATTCGCCGTGTGTCTACCTGACGCGGTGACTACCAGGGCCTATGCCGCGCTCTACTGGCGCGCGATCGAATTTGGACTGGCTGGCGGCTATCAACGCCTGAGCTGGGGCACGTCGTCACGGGACCAAACCGGGCTCATCGAATTCAAGGAGCGGTGGGGTGCGATTTCAAGGGACGCGGTGCTCTATGACATGGACGTGCGTGGGCGGGCGCCCGACCTTGCCTCGTACTACGAGTCCGGTGGAGTGGCTCGTAGTGTCTGGCGACGGCTGCCGCTTGCCGTCACTCGTGGCGGGGGCGCCGTGCTGAACCGCTGGTTCTGCTGACACGTTCGGGCTGGGTCGGTCGAGCGTCAGGAAGAGCCGTCGTCCTGGCGGCGCCGGGATTTTTGAGCCATTTCCCGAACGACTTCGAAATAGGGCCGTGCGGGCGATCCGATCACCCGGCCTTGGGGCGGCACGTCGGAAATCACGTTGGAACACGCTCCAACCACGGCATCATCGCCAATCACGATGCCGGCCTTGATGAAGCAATTGGCGCCGATCCACACGCGCGAGCCGATTCGAACGGGATTGTGCCGTCGCGCTGCCGGACCGAAGTGGCCGCCCCGGCTGACCATCCTGTGTTCGAGCGACAACACGACGGTATTTGGCCCAATGCCGGTTTCGTCGCCGATTTCGATGCCGCCGAGTGCGTCGATCAGCACGTTTCGACTGGTAGCGAAGCCCTTTCCGATAGAAAGACCGTGGCTGTTGACGATGGAACATCCCTGCGCGATCCAGCAGAAACCGTCCAGGCGGCTGGTGGTAGCCTTCAGGAACAGGTATCGGAACCATGCACCTTCGGCGCCAGGCCAACTGCGAATGATCCACCAGAGATACTCTTCCGCCAGCCGGACCAGCAACTGACGAAATCGATACCCTGCCAGGACCCCCCTGATATCAACCAGCGGCATCGTCTGTGGCCGGTACCACTTCGGCGAGGGCCTTGACAATGGCCTCCACCGACAGCAGTTTCATGATTTGATCGTCGGTGAACTGGACGCCGAACGCCTCCTCCAGGGCGAGCACCAGATTCATGTGGTTCAGTGAATCCCACTTGTCGACCGTATCAGGGGATGAACCGTCATTGAGTTGGTCGATCGGTTCGCCGAGCACATCACTTACGATCCGCAACACACGCTGCCTCATGCGGGTCCTTCTCCTTGTCCTCGGAACTCGAATTTACGTACGTCGGCCTCAAACGAGGTCGGTTTCGATACGGAACACGTCACCGGCCGGCGGCGCATCTACCAGATCGATCCGGTAGCGATCGCCTTGGCTCTCATCCCTGACTGCGGAAAATCCACTCGAGGCATAGAACTCGCGCACTTGCGCGTTCTTCGCGGTCGAGCGGTACTCCCCTATCGCGCTGACGGCACCACGCTTGGCGGCGCGCGCGAGGCACTGTGCCAGAAAGGCTCGTTCGACGCCTCGTCCGAGGACCCGGCAGGACAGGAGGAAGCTGTCGAACGCGACGGTTTCCCCCGCATACAGCAGAATACACACTCCTACAATTCCGGCGTCCCCAAACCGATCACGGTAACGAAGATACACGACATCCGCGTCGTCTCGCTCTTGGAGGCGGCGGATGTCCTCATCGGAGTAGCGCCGCGTGGTCAGATTGAACTGATTGGTCTTCTGTGTCAGCTGGGCGACCCGGGGCAGCGCAAAGTCATCCGTGATGCGAATGTCGAGGGCCATCTCGAGGGACCGAAGGTAGGACTCCATGTCCCCGCTCTCGCTTTGCACCTGACGGCGGGCGGCCTCGATCTGGTACAAGGCCCCACGAGCTCGATCTTCGACCGACAGCGTGAGGGTGTCGAACAGACCGCAGCCGGCCAGGATGCTCCGATAGTCCGAAGGTCTTCCGGCCGGCAGCCCGATTACGGTCACTTCGGGCAGGAACTCCTGAATCAGATTCACCTCGAACGCGCTGTCGTCGAGCATCACGAGGCTGTCGAGGCCGATGTTCAACTCCCGGGCAATCTCTTTGAGGTTGGTGGCCTTGTCGGTCCAGTTGATGCGCGCCCCGGCAATATGCGCCCGCCGTAAGGCCATGTCCGGATGTTGATCGAAGACAGCCCAGACGTCCTCAGCGTTGTTCTTGCTGCACAACGCGATGAGCACGCCGCGGTGGTGGAGATTCAGAATTTCCTGTTGGAACTCGAGGAAGGCGGAGCCGGGAAATGCCGTGCCCAACCTAATGCCGGCGAGCCCATCTTCGCCGATGGTGCCGCCCCACAGCACGCCGTCGCAATCGAGTACGAGGCACTTGCGCGCACGGCCCTTGAGCGCCCGCACATACTTCATGTCCTCGAAGGCGATCTCGCGCAAGGCCTGCAGTGTGTACGGAGCCTTCGCGGCGTGCCAGTACCTGGCATCATAGAAATCGTCGGCGCCGACGCGCGCCAGACAGCGGTTCAAGTCCACGAGGAATGCGTTGCGCGTCTGATGCAGGGCGTCGGCGACAGCGTCGTTGAGTTCCCGAACGGCGCCCGTCTGCCCTTCCCCAGGCCGTTGTCCATCAATGGTGCCGAGCGCCGGATACAACGGCAACTCAAAGCTGTGCCAGAGAATCATCGCGCTCGTTTGCCGCCGGATCCCGGCGATGGTGGCAACCACGGCTTCGCGGATTCGCTGGACTTCCTGTCTCGCTGTCTCGGCGGACAACCCGGCGAAGCCAAACGCCAGTTGAGGCGACAGCGTCTCCAGACGCAGGAAGACGAGCACGCAGTCGGTCGACTCGTTGAGAAGGCCGGGCGCGCCCCCGACCGCGTCCTGCAGCACCAAGTCGTATCCCCCAAAGGTGCATGCGGCGTTGAAACCCTCCTGCCAAGACAGGTACCGCAAGTAGGGCACGATTGGTTCGAGCACGACATTGCGGAGAATCGTCACATTGAGGACGGGAAGAGTCGGCAACATCGAGGCGCCCCACCGCTGCAGGTAGGAAAGCGAGGGCAGGGACTTGGATCCGACACCGCCCTTGACCTCGCGCTGTTCTGCGCCGTCCGCCCCTTCACGCTGTGCCACCATCATCTCCGTCGCTCACGACACGATGAAGGCCGCGACCTTTGGCACGATCTCGCCGGGCGGAGCCTCGTAGGCCAGCTCCTCGACGTAGTCGTTCACGGCGAAACCGGCAGCTTCCAGTTGAGCGATCACTTCCTGCGGCGTCCAGTACAGATAAATATGATCGGCGTTGGGCGCGGTCAGCGCGGCCGTGATGAAACCGTGCCCCCCGGGTCGAAGCATCTTCCGCAGGTGATCGAGGAACGTCTGTGGATCCGACAAGTGCTCGAGCACTTCGATGCACTGAATGCAGGGGAGCGGTTCGAAGTTCGCGCCGATGATGTTGGTGTCGAGCGACGAAAAAGAAGACTCGAAGCCCCAGCCACGGACATTGTTCAACGTGAACTGCCGGGAATGTGGGCTGATGTCGATGCCATAGCCCTGAAATCGCGGCTCATGTCGGAAGATCTGAGCCGTATAGAAGCCCGTGCCCGTGCCCACCTCGTAGAAGCGCCGGTCGTCAATCCGATTCAGCAGGGGCAGGAATCGGTCCTTGTAGTAGTTGAACTGGCGATAGTGATGCCGCCACAGGAAATGGGACACGAAGATGCCTGGAAGATACAAATCCATCATGTAGTCCGAATTCATGTACACGTTCTCGCAGGCGTCCTCGTAGCTCTGGTCCTCGTATTTCTTCGTCTTGTTGAAGACACGCTGGAGGCGCATCGCATCGATCGCGAACCGGCTGTAGCCGCGAATCGCTTTCCGGTGCGCGTTCTCGTCCCGCCCGAACAGGTGATCCAGGTGCTGGTCGAACTCGACTTCCCAAGGGCGTCCGAATGACGCCTGCACGTCGAGAAACGTCTTCCGAAAGATCGGCGCGTGCTGAAACAGCTGCTGTTGAAAAAGAGTGAGCGCTTCCAGTGACATGGTTATGCCTCGGCTGTCGCCGGTTCCGCCGGCCCCTTGAATGCACAAGTCGTCTTCCCCTCGACGCACAGTGAACCGTCCCGCTTGCGCACCTCGAGGTCCAGCGCCACCAGGCCCAGCGGTTTGATGACCCGCCGCACGGTTGCCCGATAGGTGACCCAATCCCCCACGTAAACGGGTGCGTGAAAATCCATCTCGATCCGTCCGATCACCGTATTCTCACCGGGAAGCTGCATCCCGAGGATGCGCGAGAACTGAACGCTCACGAGAAAGCCGTAGACGACGAGCTTGTCAAATCCCTTGTCGCGCGAGAACGACTCCACGGTGTGGATACCGGCAGCGTCACCGGTCAGCCCCAGAAACTGGGCCGTCCTTGCCGGGGTGAACTCCAGATCTTCGGTGTAGCTGTCACCGACCTGGATCTCGTCAATGGTATGCAACATGCTGAGCTCGCGCAGAATAGTCGGTGCTGGCATTCGCCCAAGAAGGACGCGCGTCCTCGGCCGGCTAGCGACCGCCTCCAGACACGTCGGGCACGACATCGCCTCGGCGGTCCGGGTGCCGGACGCCGATTTCACTGGGCTCCCGAATCCCGCGCTGCATCAGCCACAGCTCGCGCTGGATGATGTTACCCTGCTTCAGTACGACGCCAAGCACGAACAGCACCATCCCTACGATGACCAGCGAGACGCCGAATAGCGCAGTGTACGCGGAGACAAGTCTCAACCACAAGAGCACGAGCGCGGCGCCGAAAAAGACGACGCCTAGAACGCCGAAAGTGAAGCTCAGCAGCCATACGTACCGAACCGGATTGGCAAAGATGCTGAACAGGCTGTGCGACACGATCAGCCGGTTGACCTTCGACGAGCTCTTGCGCTGCACCACCTGGCCGTGCCGCTTGTGCGCCTTCCACTCGAGCCACGCCGGAATCTCGCGGATCCTGTAGCCGAAGGCCAGGGCCTTGAGAATCACCTCCAGGTGGAACTCCTTTCCCTCCTCGTGCAGCGGTAACGACTGAATCACCTCGCGGCGATAGGCCCGCGTCATCCCGGTGTTCATCGTCGCGGCATTTGCCATGCACAATCGAATGACACGGTTGCCGATGCGGCTGAGCCAGACTCGTTTGGCCGGCACGTTCCGGTAGCCACCGCCCTGCAGATGGGGACTGGCCACGATGATGTCCGCGTCGGGCCACTGGCCCATGGCCTCCACCAGATCGTGGACGATGCGCTCCCCCCACGAGAGGTCGATTTCAGTGGTCACGATGAGGTCCCCGCGGGCCGCGAGAATGCCGGTGTGCAACGCGTGCCCGCGGCCGCGGTTGCGTGCATACCCGAGCACGCGAAGCCGTCCGTGATCGCGGGCGATGGCCTCTACCAGCACGCGCGAGTCGTCGGTGGATCCGTCGTCCACGACGACGAGTTCCCAGGAGCCGGACAGCCCGTCCAGCTGCCGCAGCATCTCCCGCACGGCGTTCTCGATGATGCCGGCCTCGTTGTAGAACGGGCACACCACCGACACATGCTCGCGACGCCCTGGCTGATCGAACTCGCTCTTCATACGCTCCCCCGTCGGTCAACGGCCATGCGGAACCATAGCTCCAAGGTCATCAGACTGATGACCTGCTTGACGAACATGAACTCTCCACTCTGCATCTTGGTGCGCAGATGGGCCACGGCCTCCGGCTTCAAGATACCGCGCGCCCGCACGGCGCGTTCGGAGAGCGTGTCTGCCACCATGTCCTGAAACACCGGCTCCGCCAGGTAACGCTCGGTCGGAGCGTAGAAGGGCATCTTTCGGCGCCGGGCACTCGACGATGGGAGATGGCGCCGGGCATAGCGCCTCAGGATGTACTTGGACACGCCGCGCCGAATTTTGAGCGACGGCGGGAGACGAAAGGTGAATTCGACGAGTTCATGGTCGAGAAACGGCACCCTCGCCTCGATCCCATGCGCCATCGAGAGCTTGTCCTGCTTCGTCAGGATGAGCTCCGGGAGCCAGGACTCGAACGCCAAGGCCAAGATGCGGTCAAGGTAGGGGCCGGCTGCGGCAGAATCGGCGCGCGCCGCGCCGGCAGAGAGCCTCGCCTTGAACTCCTCTGAATACAGCCACGTGGTATCGCGCGCGTCAAAGAGCGAGATCAAGTGGCGGAACGCCGCCGGAAGGTGGTCCGCCCCGACCAGCGGCAGAAAGTCGAGTAGCTTCAGCTTGCCGCGGCTCCCAAGATCCGCCGGGTACTGGAACGCCAGGTTGAGCACGGAGGCCGGCGTGGCCTTGACGATCGGGGTGAGCACGCGTTCCCGCACCACCCTGGGAATCCTGGCCAGCAATCCGCCCGCGAGCAAGGCCTTGTGGAACAGGTAGCCGCCCAGTGTTTCGTCCGCGCCCTCGCCGGTCAGCACCACGGTCACGTCCTGCTTGGCCCGCCGGGCAAGCTGATACGTGGGGATGATGATCGGATCCCCAACCGGCTCGTCGAGGTGCCACACGATCTCCGGCAGCAGCGCGATGTCGGCGGCGCTGCTGTGGATTTCCGTGTGCAGGCACCCGAGACGCCTGGCGGTGTCGGCCGCGGCCGTCAGTTCGTCGTGAGCAAAATCGAACCCCACGGTAAACGTCCGAACCGGCTGGGACGAGGCCCGGGCCATCGCCTCCACCGTGGCGGTCGAGTCGATCCCTCCGCTGAGGTAAGCGCCAAGCGGCACCTCGGACATCAAGCGCCGATTGATGCTCCGCTCGAAGCGCTCTGCGAACTCATCGACGTAGTCGTCGTCTCGCCGGCGCGCCAGGTCGCCGGCGACTGGCGGAGCCCAGTAGCGCGTCAGCGTCACGCGCCCGTTCTCGACGAGCGCGAAGTGTCCGGCCGGCAGCTTCTGAATCTCGTTGAAGAGGCTGCCCGGGCCGGGCACGTAGCGTACGGCGAGATAGTCGTGAACGCTCTCGTCGTTCAGGGTCGGCTGGACGCCGTTGTAGCGCAGCAACGCTTTCATCTCGGACGCAAACAGAAAGCGGCGGCCGACGGCCATGTAGTAGAGCGGCTTGATCCCAAGCCGATCACGGGCGATGAACATTCGGCCGCGCGGGCGATCGTAGAGCGCAAACGCCCACATGCCGCCCATCTTCTCCAGACAGTCGACGCCGAACTCCTCGTAGAGATGCAGGATGACTTCGGAGTCGGATCGCGTCCGGAAGCGATGGCCGCGCGCCTCCAAGTCGGCGCGCAGTTCACGATGGTTGTAGATCTCGCCGTTATGGATGAGCACGAGCGAGTCGTCCTCGTTGCGGATGGGCTGCTGGCCGCCGGCGAGGTCGATGATGCTGAGCCGCCGATGGCCGAGTCCGACGCCGTCCGACTCGAAGTAGCCGGCGCCGTCGGGACCGCGGTGCGCAAGGATGTCGGTCATGCGCTCGAGCAGCCCATCCTCCTCAATTCCCACGAACCCGCAGATGCCACACATCGCTCTTGACCTTGGTTAGCCGGCCACGACAGCCGTGCGATCCATCTCCACGCCATCGACAATGGCCGCAGGATCGATGGCGTCGGCAAGTGGCAGCTCGGTGAGTTCGTTCAGGATGAAGTAGCGTGACGACCCCATGTGAATGGTCGTGAAGTTCCCCTCGCGCCGCAGGTCGTGTAGTCGCGCTCCATCCGGGCCCGACAACCAGTCGCGGATGCGCACGCCGGTCTCGAGAAAATCCACGCGGCGACGAAACCGGACCTTGACGGGCCGTCGTCGATAGATCAGCGTCTTGACCAATCGGGCTTTCACCCAGCGGGCCAGACCGGGTAGTCGTCCCACCGTCAGCGTAAACAGCCGGAAGGCGATGAACATGGGTGGGGACATCGTCGGCCTCGAGAACTCGACGAGATCGCCCTCGATCTCGAGGCTCGTTGACTCAGCTCGAGTCGGTCGGTCCGAGTCATGGTACTGGCTGGACACCAGGGCCCCTGAGTGCAGACGGCCGAGGTAGCCACAATCGCTGTAGGTCAGCTTCCCGCTCGTCCGATCGAACACCTTCACGACCGACCCCTTGGCCGTGCCCACGTAGGCATCGTAGCCGGTCGACCGCATGCGCGCGAGGCCCGCTTCGGGAAACCACGTCAACCCGAACGCCACGGTCGGATCCGCAGGCGCTGTTGACGCTCCGGGCCGGGCGACGAAGGCCCGGTGAGCAAAGACGAAGTTATTCAGAAACGGGAAATAGTTGAAGATGTCGATGCAGCGCAGACTGGCCGCAGCACCGCTCTCGAGACTCGGACGCATCGCATGCGCGATCCACGCCGCTGTCGGGTCACGATCCGACAGCATCTCGAATGCCGCCGGGTAGTAGGTCTGCGTGTTCCGGCTGGTGTATTCTCCGCCGATGCTGCGGTCCGGATGAATGAAGTGCGCCAGAAATCTGGTGGAGCGTGCCAACGACTCGGCAAGCCGTTCGTCCTGGCTGAGCTGCCAGCACCTGGCGAGATAGAAGCTCCCGTGGGTCTGATACCCGGGGTCGGCGCCGCCGTACTCATCGTACCAACCCTCCGACGACTGCCGTTGCAGAATACGGTCGAGAAAATACCAGCTGCGCCGTTCACACTTCGCCTCGCCCGTCTGTCGCGCAATGTGAAACAGCGCACCGGCCGCGGCCGCCAGATGGTTGGACAGGAACCCATGGGTCTCGTCATTGCCGGTCAACCAGTGGCCGGCCCTGGCCAGCGTCGCCTTCGTCGTCGCAAGCGTGGAGGCTGGCAGATCGCCCCCGACCATCTCCAGTGCTTCGCCAACATAGAAGGACGTAAAGGCGGTTGCGGCAAGCGATCGCTCGAAGGGGTACGCCTCGTCAAAACTGCCGTCGCGATGCTGAATGCCAGACCAGAACTGCAACGCGTGGTCGATCCACTGGAGCAGCCGGACGCTGCGATAGAAGGGGCTGGCCGGCAGCGGCGTCGCGTACAGGAACGCCAACGCGCACACCGACTCTTGAAGGCGCGTCGCGGGGAAGTCCACGAACTTCCAGGCCCAGTACGTGCGATCTCCGCAGCCGGAGGTCGGACTCATCGCCTCGCGGTCCATCAGGCTCAAGACACGTGGGGCCTCAGCAAGGAGGGCGGCCGCGTAAACGCTCCCGAGCGGCGCGGCGTCCACGCGTGATCCCGCCTGGCCAAGGCGGCTCCGCGCCCAGTCGTCGGTCTGACTCATGGCGCTTGCCGTGCGGTCTCGCACAATGTCATGGAACGGCTGCTCCTGGCCTGGTGGCTCATTCGCCGTTCCCTTCGCCGTGCACGGCGACACGCGCCGCATCTTGCAAGAGCTCCGACGTCGATGCGACACGAAACTGCTGCGAGACCAGGTCCAACATCGCGGCACATCGCGCGCGCTTCTGCGCCGCCGGCAAGTGCGACAGCGTGAAGAGGCGCTGTCGCCAGCCCCTCACCTGTCGGGCCGGCAGGGGCGCGGCGAAGTCAGTCAGGTGCAGCAGGAACACAAAGGGCGCCGATCGGCGCCGCCATGACTGCACGCCTCCTCGGAAGAACCAGTCCCCAAGAACGAGGCTGTACGACGGATGAAACGGCGCTGAGAACGGCCCCCGGGTGGGCACTGGCAGTTCGAGCAGGGGTTGCCTGGCCAGCGGCCGATGCGGTGACCTCGAGCGTCCCCCCTGGCCGGCCCACACCGACGAATCGTAGGTGTAGCCGGCCTCATTGATCAGTTCGAGGGCCTCCTCATCGACATGAAACCCCGGAGCCCTGAACCCTTGAACGTCGACGCCGAGGGCCGACTGCAGCACGGCACGGCTCTCGACGATTTCGCGGCGCTTGGCGGCACGGCCAAGCCGCGTGAGCCGCGGATGTGTCATCGTGTGCGAGGCCACCTCGTGTCCGGCCTTCAGGGCGTCTCCGAGCAGGCGTCGCTTGATCGGGTCCGAGACATCCTCCGCGATGACGAACAACGTCGCCTGCACCTTCGCGCGTTCGAAACACTCGAGGGCCGCCACCAGACCCGATTCGAAGAAGGGATCAGTGGCCGCACCGTACCGCCACCCGTGGGCTTGAAAGATGTGCCTGGCGCCGTCGAGATCGACATGGACAACCGCCTGGGGACGGTCGGCTGCGGCCGCGGAAGTCGTCATTTGCGATGCTCACCTTCGAACGCTACCAGGATGTCGGCGATACGTTCTCCGGCTCGGCCGTCCCACAGCGGCGGCGGCGATGAAACGGGTCTGGGCATGGCGACGGCTCGGAGCGCTTCGTCGCGCAGCCGGGCAGGATCCCGTCCGACAAGCGTATTGGTACCGTGCGTGATGGTAATCGGGCGCTCGGTGTTCTCGCGCACCGTCAGACAAGGCACGCCGAGATAGGTCGTCTCTTCCTGAATGCCACCTGAGTCGGTGATGACGACCGCGGCCCGCTGCTGAAGCGCGAGGAAGTCGAGATAGCCGAGCGGATCGACGACACGCAACGCCGTGGGCACCGTCGCGACGAACTCCACAATGCGGCTGCGGGTCCGCGGATGCACGGGAAAGACGACGTCAAGAGTCGCGCTGATCTCGATCAAGGCCTCCAGGAGTGGACCGAGCGTCGCGGGGTCATCCACGTTGGACGGCCGGTGGAGGGTCACCAGCGCGAATGGCCGTGTCAGACCCAACCGTTTGACCAGGCCATCGGGATCGGTGCTCGGCAGCAGCCGCACGAGCGTATCGATCATGACATTGCCCACGAAGTGCACCCGCGAGTCGGGTACTCCCTCGGCTGCGAGGTTTGCGTTCGCGTCCTCGGACGGCGTGAGGAGCAGGTCCGCCAGGGCGTCAGTGACGATGCGATTGATTTCCTCGGGCATCGTGCGGTCGCGGGAGCGGAGCCCGGCTTCGACGTGCGCGATGGGAATGCCGATTTTGCTGCACACGAGCGCGGTCGCCACCGTGGAGTTCACGTCGCCGTAGACAATCACCAGATCCGGGTTGGCGCGCAGCAGCAGCGGCTCCAGGCGGATCATCACCTCTGCGGTCTGCACCGCATGACTGGCCGAACCGACCTCGAGATTGACGTCTGGTGCCGGCACGCCCAGTTGCTCGAAGAATATCCCCGACATCGCCCAGTCGTAGTGCTGGCCGGTGTGGACGACCGTCTGACGCAGGCGCCCGGACAGCGCCCGGTGGACGGCGGCCATCTTCATGAAGTTCGGCCGGGCTCCGATGACGTGAAGAGCGCTGGGCAAGTGTTTCTCCTGTCGCGAAGCCAAGATCATGCCAAGACAATCGTACGGTAAAGTCCTCTGAGATATTGTCGGCTCGGAGAATCAGCGCCGGTATGTCGGCCGCCGTCGGACCTTTTGCGCCGTATTCGAGCACTAGTCGCGGCTCGCACCAACGGCCTGCCTGGCCGACTTTGTCGGCGTGACCGGGGCGGGCGCGCTCACTCAGCCTGTTCTTGGGTCGGCGTCCATCACCGCGTGTCTGCCACCCCAACCGCGCTTCCGTTGCGCACATTTGCCACGGGATCGGCCAGTCGCCGCAGCGAGCGCGTGAATCCGGCCACGAGCGACTCCATGTCCGACTCCGCCGCACGATTGTCCGCCTCGCTCGCATCGACGTCGAGGTCGTACAGTTCGGTCGTTCCCGTTTCCGACAGGATGAAGTGCCACCGCCGCGTGATGACCGACCTGAGCCAACCCGCCGACGCCGGCCAAGACCCGGGAACGAGACGCCGCTGCGACACTTCGGTAATGACCTCGGCATCGCCTGCGGCCGCCTGGCCGTCGGCAACGGCCATCGGCGCGGCGGCGAAAGTCTGGCCGGTGCCCCCGACGATTGTCAGAATCGTAGAGGGCAGTTGCGCGAGACCCACCGGTTCGCCATGCCGGACGCCGGCGGGAATGCGCCCCGGCAGGCGCACGATCAGCGGCACCCGCGTCTGATCCAAATACAGGCTGTGGCCGTGGTTGACGAACCCGTGCTCGCCAAAGCTCTCGCCATGGTCGGAGGTCACAATCACCAGCGTGTTCGACGACAGCCCGCGTTGCTCGAGTTGGTCGAGCAATTGACCGATGGCCTGATCCAGATACACAAGGGATCCGTCGTAGCCGTCGATCGACTCGTGCAGTTGCCGGCTCATTTCTGCCGCCTGGTCGTCGTTGGTGGGGGCGAGGCGCGTGTTGGGTGCGGGCGCCGATGCGGTGGTGAAGCGGGTTGAAAATGGGGGCGGCGCCAGGTACGGTCCGTGGACGTCCATGTAGTTGACGAAGGCGAAGAACGGCCGACCGCCGAGGCCATCGATCCAGTCGGTCAGATGCCGGTTCATTACATCGGCCCGATTCGACCATGGCTCTGAGCCCCCGAGCGCAGGGGACAACTCCCAGGCGACCTTGCGTCCAAGGACCGGTCGCGTCAGCGCATCCCGCATGGTCAGCGCAACGTCCTCGAAGCGGGTGAAACCCCGGTTCATGCCGACCTGTCGGCCGGCCCAGAACGTGTTGGACACGAAGCCGCCCGTCGCATAGCCCGACTCCCGCAGTGCACCGGCGAGCGTCGGAAATTGCCCACCGAGAAACGGTCGAAATGAATCGCCCGCACGATGTTCGTGCGGAAGACGCCCGGTCATGATCGAGGCGTGAGAGGGCAGCGTCCACGACGATGCCGCGTGCGCGCGTTCGAAGAGCGCGCCCTCGGCGGCCAGCCGATCCAGCCGTGGGGTCGTCGGGCGCCGGTATCCGTACGACGACACGTGGTCGGCGCGCAGGGCGTCAACGACGAGCAGGAGCACATTGGGCCGGTCCGGGCTGGCGCTGCCCGACGCGCCTTGCATCGTGATCGCTTCGAGCGCATGCGGCACCCCGATGCCGGCACCGGCCGCGAGCGCCACGACGCCGGCCAGATGCGGCAGCGTGCGCGCCATGCCGAGTAGCCAACGATCTGCCTGTCGTCGGTACCGGCGTGTGACCTGCACAGCCACACCGGCGCCAAGGACGGAGCTGGCATAGTTGGCCACGCGGTGATCCTGGAGGTCCAGCACCATCGCGACGGCGAAGGAGACGAGCAAAAACACCAGTCCCACGTCCCAGCGCAGATTCACCGGCAGACGGCTCAAGAGCGCGAAGACCACACCCATCGCACCGAAGACGACGACGTACTCGAGCGGTGCCATCCAGAATATGCCAAGCGTGGTGCCGTTCAGTGGCCCGGCGGCCCACGGGATGAGGCGAATCAGCGACAGCCCGATGGCTTCGGTCAGGCCATAGGCAAGGCCGATCCAGAGCGAGCATGCCAGCAGGCGACGAGGCGTGAGCACGGACGGCGAGGCGGCCGTCATCAGCGGCCAGCCCTCGAGCCCCGGCCGGTTGAAGAGCCGGTGAAGCGCGTCGACTCAAGAAACATCGTCGACGTCAGTGTAGCTGGAAGCTCCTTGCTATTGCCATCGAGCGCAATGCGCAGAACCAGGAAGCCAAGGGTAACGAGTGTGCGCACCAGCTGGACGATGGTCGAGTCGTGCGCGCAATTGCCCCGCCCTCGGCATGATAGGGTCTATCGCAACCGGCCGAAGCGCCCGATAGATTCCGACGGACCCGGTCGAACTGCCCCCATGAAGAACCGCACCGCGTTTGCACTCCCGCTGTGGCTGGCAGTTGCTGGAGGCGCCCTCGAAGTGGCGGTGCTCTACGGGCGAAAGCGGGCGAATCCGCTGGTGCACCTCAGTGACGACCTGGTGTGGATGGCGCCGCTTGCGCTCTTCACGGTCACTGCCCTGGTCGTGGCGATCGGTGTCGCGATAGCCCGTCTGCGCGGCCCTCGGCCGACCCAGGCGCTGGCAGTATTCGGCGGCGCCGCCGTGGTGATGTTCGATCTCCTGCTGCTCGTGCCGCGTCTGGCCCCGCCAGCGGCCGCGGTGCTCGCCGCAGGAGCGGCCGTCCAGATTTCGCGAGCTGCGCTGGCCCGCGAAGCCGCCGCGTGGCGACTGATACGACAATCGTCGCCCTGGCTCGCGATGGCCGTGGTGCTCGGCGGCGCTGGGTTGTGGCATTCGACGCGCCCGGTACCGGCCGTCGCGGCATTCGCAGGGGCGGGTTCCACGCGCCCGCCCAATGTGGTGTTCATCACCTTGGACACGGTGCGGGCGGCGAATCTGAGCGTGTATGGCTACGCGCGGCCCACGACCCCGAACCTCGAGCACCTCGCGACGCGGGGCGTGGTGTTCGACGCGGCGTTCTCGACGGCGTCGTGGACGCTGCCGTCGCATGCCAGCATGTTTACCGGGCGCTGGCCGCACGAACTGTCGGTCGACTACGACGCGCCGCTCGACGCCACGTTTCCCACGCTGGCCGAGTTCCTGGGCAGCCACGGCTATGCCACCGCCGGATTCGCGGCCAATCTGGCCTACGTCGGCCGGGGCAGCGGGCTCGCGCGTGGATTCCAGCACTTCGAAGACTACCCGCGGTCGCCTGGACAGATCGCCAGCAGCTCTACCCTCGTGCGCACCGTCGCCGACAACTTCCGAGTGCGGCGTCTGGTCGAGAACGACGAACACTTGAATCGGGTCGAGGCCGAGGATCTGAACACGCGCGCGTTGTCGTGGCTCGACCGCCACGGCGAGGCGCCCTTCATGCTGTTCCTGAACTACTTCGATGCGCACGAGCCGTACCTGCCGCCGCCGCCGTTCGATCGGCGGTTCGGGCCGATGCGGGCGCACGGGAAGCACAGCCCACTTCACCACTGGCTCTGGAACCCGGCGGTCGGGTACAGCAACATGGGTGACGGTGAACGCCGCGAGGAGGTCGACGCCTACGACGGCGCGCTGGCGTCGCTCGACGCTCGCCTCGGCGAGTTCCTCGATGCACTCGACCACCGCGGCCTGACCGACAACACGATTGTGGTCGTCACGTCGGACCATGGTGAGGAGTTCGGCGAGCACGGCGTCTACGACCACGGGTACTCGCTCTACCAGTTCGGCCTGCACGTGCCCCTGCTGATTGCGACGCCTGGACGTCAGATCAAGGGTCTGCGGGTGACCGCGCCGGTGACCCTACGCGACCTGGCCGCCACGGTGAGCGAGCTGGCCGGATTCGGCGGACAGGCGCCGTTCCCCGGCGTGTCGCTGGCTGGCTGGTGGAACGACCCCGCCGAAGGCGCCCCCGCGACCGGAAGTCCTGTGGTGTTCGAGGTGCGGCCCTCACCGGGGCAGCCGGACTGGTTTCCGTCGAGCAAAGGCGATATGGCGGGAGCGATCGTGGGTCCGCTGCACTACATCAGGAACGGAGAGGGGCGCGAAGAACTGTACGCGTGGACAACCGACCCACTCGAGACGCAAGACCTGGCGGGCCAGCCGGCCCAGCAAGGTGTCCTCACCGCCGCGCGCGCCCAGGTTGCGCGGGTGCACGGCGTCACCGGGGGCACGCCATGACCAGCCTCGTCTACTCGAACATCCACGC
Source organism: Acidobacteriota bacterium (assembly GCA_031376505.1). Lineage (GTDB taxonomy): Bacteria > Acidobacteriota > Vicinamibacteria > Vicinamibacterales > UBA2999 > CADEFD01. The sequence continues at coordinate 3,189 of JANMDX010000145.1, read as the reverse complement.
GTACCGGCTCGTCATGAACGGGCTGTATGGCGGGAAATATCGCCAGCGCTTCCACGACGTCATCGACGTGATCGGTCCGGAGGTGCGTTCGGTGTGCGACCTCTGCTTTGGCGACACGGTCGTGGCCGATTGGTGCCGTGAGCACGGCATCGCCTGGACCGGCGTCGACCTGAATCCGACGTTTTGTGCGACGGCCGAGCGGCGCGGTCATCGCGTCATGCGGGGCGACCTCTTCGCCGTCGACCTGCCCGCTGCCGACGTCTTCGTGATGGCCGGGTCGCTTTATCACTTCCACGACCAGCTGCCCGATCTGTTCGACCGCATCTGGGCCCGGACCAGCCGCCTGGTGCTGTCGGAACCCGTGCGCAACCTGTCGTCGCGTGGCGGACTCATCGGATGGTGGGCGCGCCGGTCGGCCAATGCGGGTGACGGACACGCGGAGTTCCGGTTCACCGAGGCCACCCTGCTCGACGCGATTGGCCGGGAACAGGCCCGCCGTCCGCTCCAGTATCGACTCGTGTCGGTGGGACGCGACGCCGTCGTGGACATCCGGCGCGCGCCGTGATCGCCGTCGTGAGAGCCAGACTCGCATGCTAGGATTCCCGGACTCGCCACCCGATGCAGACGCCATGAATCTGTCCGTCGTGGTTCCGGTCTACCGGAGTGCCGACTGCCTTCCAGCGCTCGTCGAACGCGTGCGCGACACGCTCGGTGCGCACAGCGCGGCCTTCGAGCTGATCCTCGTGAACGACGCCAGCCCCGATGCGAGCTGGCAGGTAATCAGTGCGCTGAGCGACCAGCATCCCTTCGTGGTCGGACTCAACCTGCGCAAGAACGTCGGCCAGGACAACGCCATCATGGCCGGTCTGCACTACGCCACCGGCGCGGTCGTCATCATCATGGACGACGACCTTCAGCACGATCCGGCCGACATCCCGCGTCTGGCTGCGGCGCTGGCCGGCGGCGCCGACGTGGCCTACGCGATGTTTGACGAGAAGCACCAGGCGTGGTGGAAGAATGCCGGCAGCTGGTTCAATGGCCGCGTCGCCGTGGTTGTCCTGGGCAAGCCGCCCGATGTCTACATCTCGCCCTACAAGGCGATTCGCCAGGACGTGGTGCGCGAGATCGTCCGCTACGACGGGCCGTTCACCTACGTCGACGGAATCATCTTCATCATCACCTCGAACATCATCCAGGTGCCGGCTACGCACCACACCCGGTTTGCCGGCAGCAGCAACTACGACCTCATCCGGTCGGTGCGCGTCTGGCTGAAACTGGCGACCGGCTTCTCGGTCATCCCGCTTCGTATCGCGGCGTTCATGGGGGGCGCCATCGCGCTGCTGTCGTTCTTCATGGCGGCCTACTTCATGATCCAGGCCCTGCTGCTGGAGAAGATTCCCGAAGGCTACCCGTCGCTCATCGTGTCGGTATACTTCCTCGGGGGTATCCAGCTCGTCGCGCTCGGCGCCATGGGCGAATACGTCGGCCGCATTTTCCTCACGCAGAATCGCACGCCCCAGTTCACGATCAAGGACGTGCGGCGGCACTCTGCGGGGCCCGAGCGGACGCCCAAGTGAAGCGCGGGACCGACGGCGGCCACTGGCGTCACACCGCGCTCGTGCTCGCCGCGTGCACGATGGTGCTGCTGCCGACACTCACGTTCCGGCTTGGAGTGGATCAGGGCGTGTTTGCCTACATGAGCGCCGCCCTGCTCGATGGGGCGTGGCCCTATGTGGGCACCTGGGAAAGCGACTTCCCGGGACTGATCTTCCTGCAGGCGGCGCAGATGCTCGTCCTCGGCAAGTCCGTGGTCGCTTTCCGCGCCTTCGACCTGCTCGTGCAGCTCACGAGCGCCTACCTGATCCTTCGCATCGCCCGACAGACCTCGGGCTGGATCGCCGCAACGGTGGCGCCGATTCTTTTCTGTCTGATCTACCAGGGCTATGGGCCGTGGAACACCGCGCAGCGCGAGGGCTTCGGCCTGGTGTTCATCCTGGCGGGCTTCTGGCTGACACTCTCCGCACATCGGCGACCCGCGCTCGTCACCGCGGGCCTCGCCGGACTCGGCATGGGCCTCGCCGTCACGATCAAGCCGACGCTGCTGGCGCTCTCGCTCTTCTACCTGCCGCTTGCCACGCGACTGCGCACCCGCAAGGCGTGGGGCGTGGCGGTCGTCGGCGGTGCCGCGGTGCTGGCGCCCTCGGCGGTGATCGTGGCGGGCTATTGGGCCACAGGCACACTCACGCAGATCTACGAGGCGTGCATCGCGTACCAGGCCATCTATACGGCCCGCCTGCGCGGCGATGCGCCGCTTGTGGCGTACTGGTTCGGGAAGGCGCGCAGCCTCGGGCTCAACGCGGTCGTGTTGCCGCTGGCGTATGCGCCGTTTCTTGCGCTCGACTCGCGGCACCAGCGCGAGCGGCTCATGCTGTGGTTCGGCTACCTCGGCGCCACCTACGCGGTGTTCGTGCAGGGCACCTTCGCGGGCTATCACTACCTGCCGGGGCTGGCGATCGGGTCCGTGTTCGTCGGCGAGATCATGGCCACGTGCGTCGCGTGGGCTGTCGCGCGCTGGCGCGCGCCCCGGACCGTGGGCGGCGTGCCAGTCGAGGCCGTGCTGGTCGTGCTGGCGCTCATTCCAATGTCGCTCTTCTACATGCGGCGCGCGCCGATTGCCGAGCTGGCGTCACTGAACTTCCTGCGACCGCCCGTGCCCGGAGAGTTCCGCAACCAGACGGTCTTCGATTTCACCGAGTCGTACGACACGGCCCGGTACTTGAATGCCAACACCTTGCCGGGTGAGCCCATCCAGATCTGGGGGTACGAGTCGCTGGTCTACTACCTGGCTGACCGTCCTGCCGCTAGCCGGTTCCAAATGACCCATCCCCTCGTCATGCGCGAGCCTGGTGGGCCGCTGAGCGAGATGCAGCAGCGATGGCGCGACGAGTTCGTGGCAGATCTGTTGGCGCGCTCGCCCGCCTACGTTGCGGTCGTCAGCGATGACCGATGGTGGTGGGCTCCTGAAGAACATTCGTCCGAAGAGTTGCTGGACGACTTTCCCGAGTGGAAGCACATCATCGAGACGCGCTATGAGCGCGACCGCGCAATTGGCCGGTTCACCATCTACCGCCGCCGGCCAGGCGCAAGTCCGGCCGATGGGCCCTCGCGGTAGCGACCACGAGCCAGGTC
>JANMDX010000119.1:0-4266 GCA_031376505.1 Acidobacteriota bacterium | reverse complement strand
CGACGCCCTCTTGCCCGACGCGACCGCGACGCTCACCCACGGCATCACCATCGACGCGTCGCCCGCGCGCATCTGGCCGTGGCTCGTGCAGATGGGCGGCGGCAGGGCTGGCTTCTACTCGCTCGACGCGCTCGACAACGCGAACCGACCCTCCGCGCGCGAACTCCACCCCGCGCTGCAGGCGCTCGAGGTCGGCCAGGTGATCCCCGCGACCCCCGACGGCCCGGACGGCTTCGAAGTGCTCGCGATCGAACCCGAGCGCGCGCTCGTCCTCGGCGGGCTCTTCGATCCGGCGGCGAAGCAGCAGCTGCCATTCGCATCGCCGCGGCCGGCGCACTTCTGGCAGGTGACCTGGGCCTTCGCGCTCGAGCCTCGCGACACAGAACGCACGCGCCTGCACGTGCGGGTGCGCGCGGCGTTCTCCCCCGACCAGCGCGTGCACGCGGCGTGGATCACGCCGGTGCACTGGCTCATGGAGACCGCGCAACTGCACAACCTGAAGCGCCGTGCCGAGGGCCGGGCGCGCGACGGGTGGCGGGACGTCGTTGAGGGCGCGGGCGGCGCGGCGATCATGGTCGCGGCGATGCTCACGCCGTTCCTCCGGCGCGGTCAGCGACGGTGGGGAGTCGACGAGGCCACCGCGGCGCGCACCTATCCCGGCGACGAGCGCATCCCCGCTCCGACCTCGTTCTGGACGCACGGCATCGAGATCGACGCGCCCGTCGAGGCGGTGTGGCCGTCGATCGCGCAGATCGGGGCGGATCGGGGTGGCTTCTACAGCTACCAGTGGCTCGAGAACGTCGTCGGCTGCGACGTGCGGAACGCCGAGCGCGTGCACCCCGAGTGGGATGTGAAGGTGGGCGACGGGCTCACGCTGCACCCGACATGCCGCCGCTCGCGGTGGTCGAGGTCGAGCGCGGGCGCTATAGGCTCGCCTTCGGCGCCGCCGATCCCGCAGCAAAGGCCGCGGGGAAAGGCTGGGCGGAAGGGAGCTGGCTCTTCTTCCTCGAGCCGCTCGGTCCGGCTCGGTGCCGGTTCATCAGCCGCTACCGCGCGGCCACCTCGGGCGACCTCTCGACGACGCTGGCCTGCGGCGCTGCGATCGAGCCCATCGGCTTCGCGATGGATCGGCGCATGTTACTCGGCGTCAAGGAGCGGGTCGAGCGGCACGGCTGAGACTCGGCGTGCGCCAGTGGGCGTCATCAGCATCGGTTCGACGGAGCGGACGTCAGCGGTTGAACACCACGAAGACGAGCTGGTAGACGGCAAAACCCAGCACGCCGAGAAGCATGGCGCGGGCGCCGCGCACACGATGCACCCCGGCCAGCGCCCGGCTGAAGAACCACGGGAAGGCCAGGATGTAGAGAGCCAAGAACGTCCAGAGCAGGGTGCGCGCGATCGTGGGTTGGTTCATGGCGTGCTCGTGACCCCGGCCGTCGATCACGTGGAGGCCGCCGAGAATGCCCACGAGCACGTCGTGCGGCAGCAGCGCCCAGTGAGCCGCCGAACAGGCGAATCCGAGCGCGGCGACCGTGTCCTCGAACCGCCCCGTACCTCCGAGCGGTCGACTCGCGATCTGCACGACCGCAGACGCGAGTAGCCACCCTGCGAACATGCTCGGCGGCAGGAGAAAGAGATTCCAGCGGTAGTACTCCTCCGCGGGGATCGCCAACCAGGGGGTGAACTTCGACGGATAGGCGCCACTGTGCCCGAGGCACCAAATCCACTCAAAGTCTGAGTACCAGGTACAAAACAGGGACAGCGCAATCGCGGCGCCCCACAAATTGAACGCCGGCACGAGCTCGAACCTTACGAGCCTCCCCGGCGTGGTGGGCTCTGCCGGCATGCCCCGCGCATGGATGCGACCTACGTCTGACTCGACGCGCACCGTGCGGCGGGCGAGGCAGCGTCACGCCACGTCGGACTCCAAACCGAGACGCTATGCAGGCGATGGGGACGTCTCGTTGCGACGAGCCGCATTCGGCAACCCGTGAATCCGGCGGCCCCTGGGACCGTCGGGTAACCTCCACACATCGCGACAAGTCGTTCCCTTGACCGGCGGACCGCTGCTACTCGCGAAGCCGCCACTGGAAGCTCAAGGCCACGGGGCTACGAAGTCGAAGGCAATGAACCGTTGAATTCTGCTGAAGTCCCGTGTGTTCTCCGTAACGAGGACACAGCCAGCCTCTCGGCAGGAGAGTGCCAAGAGAACGTCGTTCGCGAACGCCTTCGACAGCCGAGCCAGCTCGAGGCCCTCGTCTCTCCTCATGGCGGCGAGGACGTCTCCGGACTGATGCCAGGCAGTCGCGGATGGCGTGATCGCGCGACCCGCGCGTTCGTAGATGCCGAGCACGTGGCGCTCGAGCTTGCGCCGATCGGCTGGGAGTCGAGTACCGGCTCGAAGCTCCTGAGCCACCACGACGCTCAGGTACTCGAAGGGCGCTCGGGCCTGATGAAACTCCTGGAGACTCGCATTGGCCTCGGGATCGCGGAAGGCCTTGATAAAGAGTTGCGTGTCCAGGACCCACTTCTTCGACGCTCCCTTCATTCGGTGGGGTCCGCCGGGGCGATCTCAACGCCTAGCATGGCCCGAGTACCACGAACCAGCTCACGCTGGAACATCACCATGTCCAACGCGCGCTCGATCGTCTCGGTCGCCGTGGCGGCGCCCAAGGCACGCTGCGCGGCCTTGAGTTTCGTCAGTGGCAGACGGTACGTGCGCGACACTCGAGGCTCGCGTACTTGGCGGCGCGGTGCGGTCGTGGTCGTGGCCATGAAATAAGTGTATTGACGTATCCGCTGAGTGTCAATACACAGGCTCGCCAGCTCACGGACCCTGGCCGTGGCCACCTGCCGACAGCGACGTTGTGGCGAGTGGCGGTTCCCCACCCGGGGGCGCAACGCTGCGCTCCGCCCGTGCCCGCCTGGCGGCGCAAAGGCACAGCCAATTCGCCGGCCGCAACACCGGCGACGACCCAAGTTGTGGGTGGAAATCCCACCCACGTGGCGGCTTCAGGTACAAAACAGGTACAGCTCGGCCATTGGCAAGCCGTAAGCTATCGACCCTTAATGTCTTCCCTCAACAGCACGGCTCGGCAAGGGGCAGCCGCATCGAGCGTGCAGGCCGCGCTAGTTGTGAGCAATGTGCGTCTTGACCCGCGCATATATAGGTACGCTATACATAGGGTCGCGATGGCCACGATGAACCCTTCGATCAAGCGAGGCAGTGCGGAGCTGGCGGTCTTGGCGGTACTGGAACAGCAGCCGCTCCACGGCTACGAGATTGCCCGCCGTATCGAACAGGAGAGCGACGGCGCCCTGCGCTTCACGCTCGCCTCGTTGTATCCCCTGCTCTACCGCATGGAGAAGCGGAGATGGACGAAGGCCACGTGGGAGACCACGCCCGCGGGCGTCCGCCGCCGCTGCTACGGCCTGACGGCCAAGGGCGTCAAGCAACTAAGCGCGACGCGCGGCGAATGGGACACGTTCTTCCACGCCCTCAGCCGCATCGGAGGGCTCCGCCGTGCGTGATTGGTCTGCGCTCGTGCATCGCCACCTCGCGTCCGTGCGCGTCGACGAACGACGCCGCGGCGAGATCGCTGCCGAGCTGGCGGCCCACCTCGAAGACGCGTGCGACAGCGCCCTTCGGAGTGGATGTACGGAGGCGGAGGCGACGGCCTGCGCAATGGAACGCGTGCCCGACTGGAGCGCGCTTGCGGTGGCGGTAGATCAAGCGATAGATGAAGGGACGATTATGACGAGACACGCGAGGACGGTGTTCCCGCCAGGCACCACGATGCTGCTTGCGGCAGCGGCGGGAATGTCGGTCACCCTCTCTGCAACCCCCGCCGATCGGTGGGCGGACCCGCGCTGGTACGTGCACGCACTCGCGGCGGGCCTGGCCTTGCTCTTCTACCTCGTGCTCGGAGCCATCGGGGCCGCGCGGTCCCGACACGCCGGCGGCAGCCCCGGCGAACGCCTGGCGGCCAGCGCGTTTCCCCTGGTGCTGCACGTGGCGGTGGTTGGGTGTGGGGGTTGGGGAAGACCTGCTGTTTGCGCTTTCGCGGGGGGCAGCCGGGCAGCACCTGGGCATCACCATCGCCGGCATCGTCAACATGACCATGGTCATGCTGGTGGCGCCCGGAGCGGCCTTGCTGCTTGGCGTGCTACCCTTCGCCCGCAGAAGCGCACGCCTGGACACGCAGTAGCCGTGTCCCGCCACAGCGGGACCCGCACAGAGTCACAGCAAGCGTCGTCTGTTTGGCG
>JANMDX010000066.1:0-26553 GCA_031376505.1 Acidobacteriota bacterium | reverse complement strand
CACGACCGTGAACAGCATCTCGCGGCTCGGTTTGGCCACCGCGTATTCCGCGAAGCGGCGCACGACCTGAATGGACCCCAGGACCAGCAGCACCGGCGAGAACGCCACGGCCAGGAAGGCGAACACCATGATCACGGGGTTTAGCAGCAGTCCGGCGGTCACGCCGTAGCGCTCGATGATGCGCCCGGTGCCGAAGAGCTGCAGAAACACGGTCGTGCCGTTCACCACCAGATCGATCACGGCGTAGGCCTGGGTGCGCGCCTCGCGGCTGGCGAAGGCCTTGGTGATGAGGTCGCCGAGTTGGAAATAGATGATCGTCGAGATCGTGGTCATCAAGAGGATGAAGAGCGCGATCATCAACAGGTAGGGCGATCGGAACAGCAACGCGAAGCCTTCGAACGGATTGCGGCCGAGCGTGCGATCCAGCGTGGTGCTTTGCCCGTCGCCGCCGACGGTGCGAAGCCGCTGTTTCTCGGTGTCGAGCACCCGCACCAGCCAGGCCGTGGCGAAAAACCCCAACGCCGAGATCAACATCAGCGTGTTGGTGCCGACGACATTCACGAGCAGCGCGGCGAGGGCGGGACCACCGATGGTGCCCACGGTGCCGCCCGCCGCCAGGAACCCGAACAGCCGCTTGGCCTGGCTGCGCGAGAACGTGTCGGCCATCAGGCTCCAGAAGACCGAGATGATCAACACGTTGAAGGTGCTCACCCACACGAAGAAGAGCGCCGCGACCCAGCGGTCTTGCTGCTGTTCCACCGTCTCGAACAGTCCGTAGAACCCGACCATCGTCACGGCAATGAAGGCGTAGACCCACGGCAGGAACGTCGCGAGCCTGATGCGCGAGGCGAGGAAAGCGTAGGCCGGTGCGATCAGGAAGCTCGCGATGAACGTGCCGGTGTACAGCTCTTGCAGATTGGCCACGCCGTAGACCGTGCCCATGGCATCGCGCACCGGCCGCACGATGAAGTAGCTCGCCATCAAGAGCGCAAAGTAGAAAAACGAGACGATGACGGCCTTGACCTCGTCCGGCTCCACGTTGGCGGCGGTTTTCAGTAGTCGGGCGAGCGGAGACGCCGCGGCGTGGGTCATGGCAATTCAGGCGTATGGACGGCGAACGGGTGCCGCGGACGCTCCGTTATAGCACTACCCGTGGCGACGGCAGCGGGGGACCGTCCGGGGCTCGGTATGCGCACGGCCGGTCTCCCCCATCTTCTCCACGCATGTCGTTCGGGTTTGACTTGACAGCAGTCGACCTGCCGCCAGCCAGTGATCTCACCATGCGCCCGGCGGGCGTCGATCCTACCAACGACATCGAAGCGGGGCTGCGTCACGTGCGCGTGACGCCGGGCGACGCCTTGCCCACGCTCGACTCGCGGTGGTGGTTCCGATCTGGTAGGCCTGCACGTTCACGACGTTGCTGGGGCCACCCGGGTGTCGGCGCAAGCGCCGAACCCCGCGTTCAACCGTCGACCCCAACTGTGTCAGCGCGGCCCGCTGGTGTCGGCTACCCCAAGACGCAGCGCCAGGCTCGACCGCATCTTGCGGAACGTCTCGACTTCCACTCCGGAGAACGCGCTCGGTGTCGTGAATGCCTCCGCCGGAGACGACTTCAGAACGTCTCGGGCGTCGGCCATGAGGGTGGCACGAGTGGTTGCGTCCGCGTCCGCCTGGGCCACGAGCGCCATCACCAGCTCCAGCCGGGCCAGCGCACGATTCGATTGAGAGGGCGACGTCGCGCCCTCGCTGGAGACGACGGCGTCCAGGAGGCGCACCTTCTCCCGGTTGTAGGCCACGGAGTCGGCAAACCGCTGATCCTCGTAGGCCCGCGACGACACCCGGCTGAGGATCGTCGCCAGGCCCCGGACGGCTCGCAGATCGTTCGGATCCGCAGCCACGAGCGCCCGCCGCAGGTCGATTGCACGCAGCCACGGCGCGAGGCTGTCGTCGCGGCGACCCAGTCTGACCAGTACGCTCCCGAGATTCGACAGCGTGACGGTCACGCTCCACTGGGCCTCAGGGTCGCCTGGACGTGCCGCCAGCGCCTCTTCATCGAGCACGAGCGCCTCGCGGTAGCGCCGCTCGGCATCCGCGTAGCGGTCGAGCCATTGCAGCACCGCACCCAGTCGTTTCAGCGCGAAGGCATGCCGTTCACGCACCGCGGGCGTGCGGCGGTCGGCGGGGAGACGCTCGTACCGCGGCAGGGCCACCATGAGCGCCTTCTCGGCGTCCGCGTAGTCGCCGCGGGCCTCGAGCGCGGAGGCCATGTCGGCGTAGCCGTCCGCGATGGCTTCCACCGCTTGCGGGGAATCCTGTGCGCGCCGCTCCAGAGTCTGCAGCAGTGCGCGGTGCCGAGCCTGCGCCGCCGCCTCCCGTGGCAGGTCGCGCAGACCCAGCGACGTCAGCTGCAGGTCGAACTGCGCCTTCATTGCGAGGATCAACGCGTCGAGGTCGTCGGGCCGGCTGGCGAGTACGTCGTCGGTCAGCCGCGTGGCCTTTTCGAAGCTCGTGGCCGCGGCCGCCCGGTTGCCGACGTTGGCGCTCCCCGTGCCGCCCTGGATGCTGCCCAGTCGGCGGTAGCCTTCCGCCAGTTCGAGCTTCAGGGAGGCGTCACTGCCGGCGTCGGTGGCCAGGCCGTCCAGAAACGGCACGGCGCGGTCCAGCAACAGCCGTCGGGGTTCCGTGTTGCCCGGCACCTTGGACAAGGCTTCGTTGACGTCGAAGAGCAGCGAGCGCGAGAACTCGCGGGCTTCGCGAAAGTGCTTTTCGGCGCGGTCGCGTTGCACCGTGGCGACCCGAGCCTGCCACGCCGCCACGCCACCGCCGCCGAGCACAGCCAGTACCACGACGGCGGCTGCCGCGACGCCGCCTCGGTGGCGGGCCACGAACTTGCGCGCGCGGTAGCTGAGCGTGGTGGGACCGGCAGTGACGGGAAGCCCACCGAGCCAGGCGCGCAGGTCGGACGCCAGTCCAAACACCATCTGATACCGCTCACCAGGATCCTTGCGCAGGGCTTTCTCCACGATGCAGTCGAGGTCCCCACGCAGCAGCACGGCGTCTGGTCGTGACGCCACGCGACTGGGCGCCAGCGGATCGACCTCGCAGATCGTGCGCATCGCCTCCATCGGCGTCAGTCCGGCCAGGGCGTACGGCAGACGTTCGGTCAACAGCAAGTAGATCACCACGCCCAGCGAATACACATCGCTGGCGGTCGTGACGCGCTCGCCGCGCACCTGCTCGGGGCTGGCATACTCGGGCGTGAAGCTGTGCTGGCCGGTCTTGGTCACGCCCGGCCGCGTGCCGCCGTCGTCAGCGACGAGGGCGGCGATGCCGAAATCGAGCAGCTTCGGCTGGCCCTCCTGGTTGACCAGGATGTTGGCGGGCTTGAGGTCGCGATGCACGACCAGATGCTGGTGAGCGTGGGCCACCGCGTCGCACACGGCGACGGCCAGGGTCACGCGCTGGCGAATCGTCAACTGCTGGCTGCGGCACCACGCGTCGATGGCCTCGCCGTCCACGAACTCCATCACCAGGTAGGGCATGCCGTCATCCGTGCTGCCGGCGTCGAGCAGGCGTGCGATGTTCGGGTGATCCAGTCCTGCCAGCACCCGGCGTTCGAAGCGGAAACGTTCTTCGAGCGAACTGCTCGCCAGCGTGGCCGGCAGCAGCTTGATGGCCACGCGACGCTCGAACTCCGCGTCGTCGCGCTCCGCCTCGAACACCACGCCCATGCCGCCGCGGCCGATCTCGCGCACGAGGCGGTAGGGACCCAGACGGCGGCCTTCCGCCGCCCGCGCGCCTTCGTGCTCGACGGCTTGCGCCACGGTGGCGGCATCTACCGGGGCCTCGAGAAAATCAGGATCCGCGTCGTACTCGAGCAGCAGCGCCCGCACCTCGGCCCGGGTCGCCTCGTCGGGGCACGCCGCTTGCAGCCAGGCCTCGCGCTCGGTCGCCGGCTGGTCGAGCGCGCCGCCGAACAACCGGCCGATGGTGGGCCAGTCGCCGGTCGTCATGCCGAAGGGCCGTCGCCGTTCATGTGGCGGCGGATCCACGTCTTGGCGAGCAGCCAATCGCGCTTCACCGACGAGATCGAGATCGACAGCGCCTCGGCGGTCTCGTCGATCGACAAGCCGGCAAAGTGCCGCAGCTCGACGATGCGACTTTGCTGCGGATCGAGTTGTTCAAGCGCAGTCAGGGCGGTGTCGAGGTCGAGCAGATCAACGGGTGGCGCAGGGATCTGCGCCGACGCGTCTGTCAACTCGACGCTGATGGCGCCCGACCCGCGCTTGGTCGTGAGCCGCGCCCGCGCATGGTCCACCAGCACGGCCCGCACGATACGGGCTGCCACCGCGAAGAAGTGCGTGCGATCCTGCCACTGTTTGCCCGCCGGCTGCTGGGCCAGACGCAGATACGCTTCGCTCACGAGCGCCGTCGGCTGCAGCGTGTGGCCCTGCCGTTCGCGGCTGAGATGCCGGGCGGCGATGCGATGGAGTTCGGGGTAGACGATCTCCATGAGGCGTGGCAGTGCGTGTGCCTCGCCGTTGGTCCAGGCGTGCAGCAGTCGGGTCAGCTCCTGAGAGGACGCCGGAGGCACGGGTCGATGCTACTGTGGCCGCTGCTGCGGCCGGCGAAAGAGGCCGACGTAGACCGCTTTACCGAGCACGTGTCCCTGCATGGCGTTGTACACCGCGGTGCGCGTTGCCCACGCATCGGCGCCGGCCGCCACGTCGAGCTTCGTGTCGAGTGCGAAGAGCTCGAACGTGTAGTGGTGCAACGGGCCCGTGGCCGCCGCGCCGGGTCCGCGGTAGACCTCGCCGCTGGCGCTAATCTGCTTGCTGCCATCGGGCAGCATCGGGCCCTTGGGCTGGCCTTCGGCCATGCCGGTGGCGGTGCCCGGAATGCCCCACACTAGCCAGTGCACCTGGTCTTCAGTGCCCTTGTTGCGGGCTACGTCAGGGTCGCGCATGTGCAGCACGAAGCTCTGCGTGCCGGCCGGCACGTTGGTCCAGGCCAGCGCGGGCGACACCTGCTCTCCGGCTTGGGTGTACCGGTTGGGGATGACCGTGCCATCGGCAAACGCCGTGGTCGTCAGCGTCAACGGCGGCGGCGCGGCGGCCGGTGCGCCTGCCGGAACCTGCGCCCCGAGTCCCACCTGTGCCAGTGCCAGCGCGATCGCGAGTCCTGTCCATCTCATCGTCGTCATCGCCGTCTCCTTCTTGGCCGGTAGCACGTGTTGCCCGGCCAGGAACATTATGCCGTGGACGTCGGCAACGCGATTCCTTTGGGACCTCCGATTCTGGCGCGTGTCCAGCGCCCGTGCGGGCCGGCGGAGCGCGAGACGCCCTGACGGTGGACGGTCCTGCCCTAGTGCATGCGGCGGCGCTATCCCTGGGTCTCGCGTAACCGGGGGCCGCCGGTGGTACGCAGGGGCTCTTCGTGTGCCCGGCGATTCAGCCGCGCTCAGCAGCGGCGCCAGCACTTCGCCCGGCAGGACAACACGGTGCTACGCCGGCAGTCGATCGGGAGCCGGCACGGGCGTGTAGTCGCTGATCTTCGACAGGTGCAGACGCACCGCCCCGTGCTCGACGTCATAGGCCTTCACGAACCGGCCGCCCCACGCGATCTCGTCGAAGCGGAACGAGTGGCGCGCAATCACCGGCTGCATGTAGCCCTCATCGATCCCCTTGATGATGAGCAGCACCTCGGCGCGTCGGGCCCGCAGGTCGTCGGCGCTCAATCCCGCCAGTGGGCTCTCGCTCGTGAGCGGATGCACCATCGTCCACGACAGGGGCAGGAAACTCACCTTGTCGATCTGCAGCGGCAGGTTGAAGTAGTTCAGCCGTTCCATCCCGCCGTCCACGTCTGCCATCGCCAGCACGAGCCGTGCTTCGATCTCCACGAGCAGGGTGTTGCGGCGATTCGCCACACGGACCTGCAGGCTCCAGCCGTCCTTGAAGGGCGCCACGAGGGCGTGCGAGCTGTACGCCAGACGCGTGGTCGGGCGCGCGAAGCGCGCAAACATCACCGCCGCGATGAGCGAGAAACCGAGGATGCCGAATACGCCTTCCACGGCGGCCAGCGTCCAGGTACCCACGCTCGTGGGATACAGCGAGCCATAGCCCACCGTCGTGAGCGTCTGCACGCTCATGCCGAGGGCGCTCATCCAGCGGCCCCCGGTCGAGGTCAGATCCGCGTTGCCGATGTGCTCCACGCCGACGAGCAGGTAGAGCGACCCGAACACGAGGTTCATCGTCAGGTAGCTCGCCACGAACGTGACGAACAGCCGCATCGTCGGCATCGTGGCCAGCGCCACGAACCCCTCGCTCAGACCTGAAAGGCGCCCCACTCGCTCTACGCGGAAGCTGCCGTCCTTCGACATGAGGCGTTCGACGGGACGATCGAACGACGACGCCAGTCCTGGATCGGCAGTCGTGGACGGTGAGGGGCGAGGCATGGACATCGATTCTGTCACGCGTGACCGGCGCGTTCTGACGGGCCGACCGCCCGCGCGCGAGATCGCTCGAGCGCTACTTCCCGTTCAGCTCGTCGTAGATCGCCTGCACGGCCGCCGTGAGCCGCGTCGAGTCGTAGCCGGGGTATTTGCTCATCCACGCCTTGTCTGCGGCGGCTTGCTCCACGGTCTTGCCCGCCTTGTGCGCGCCGGCACTCTGCGCGTAGAGGTCCGCGAGGAACTGCTGGAACACCGCCACGTCCTTCACGGTGGTCACCGGCTGGTGGCCGCCAATAACCGTGTCCACGTTCTTCACGCCGTCGAGCATCTTCTTCAGTGTCTCGGGCCAGGCCCGGCCACTGCCGCCGTTACTGCGGTCGATGAAGGGCGCGTCCTTCCAGGGGAACATGTCGCCGGCCTGCATCGTGCGCAGCGCCCGGTAGACGACGAACGTGTCACCGCTCGTGTGGCCCGCGCCGAAGTAATACAGGTCAATCTGGTCCTTGCCTGACCCGAGGGTGAGCGTGTTCTGGTAGGTGCGCTTGGGCAGGAACTGCGCCTTGTCGCCCTTGAAGGCGTCCATGCGCGCCATGTTTGCCTTGGTGTTCTCGTGCACCACGGTCTCGATCGAGGCGCCGAAGAACTCGTTGCTGCCGGTGTGGTCGCCGTGGGCGTGCGTGTTGATCACCATGACGACGGGCTTGTTCGTCACGCTCTTGATGCGCTCGAGCAGCGTGGGGCCCCAATTGGCGAGCTTCGTGTCGACCACCACGACGCCGCGGTCGGTGATGAAGACGCCCGTGTTGCCGCCGCTGAACGCCTCGCGCGGGGTGGTGTTCGAGCCCGTGATGACGAAGAGGTTGTCTTTGACCTTCTCGATCCGGGTCGCTGCGAGCGCTGCCGCTGAGGGCGCGGCCGCCGGAGCCTGGAACGCGGCCACGGCGATCGACAGACCGCCAGAAATCAAAATAGCACCAAGCACGAATGTACGTCTCATGCGGCCGATTCTACCGCGAGCGGTGCCGCGCGGCACAGACCGCACGACGACGCGCGCGCGATCGCCGTATAGTGATCTCTATCTCGTGCGGTGATGCTCGTCTGTCGTTCAAGACATGGAACGTATGGATTCATGTTTCGCGCCGCCGCCGCTCGCGCTACGATGCCACGCTGTGCCTGTGCTCTCTGTGCTCCGGACGGCCGACCTTGCGGACTACCGCGACCTGATGCAGCTCCGCTACGACGCCTTCGCGCGGCGCGGCCTCGCGCTCGATCTCACCAGGGGCAAGCCTTCGAGCGACCAGCTCGATTTGTCGAACGGGCTGCTCGCGCTGCCCGGTGAACGCGACCATGTCGCCGCCGACGGCACCGACGTGCGGAACTATGGCGGCCTGCAGGGCCTGCCGGAGCTGCGCGCGCTGCTGGCGCCCGTCTTCGGTGTGCCGCCAGCGCAGATCGTGCTCGGCGACAACTCGAGCCTGGCGCTGATGCACGACGCCCTTGCGTTCGCGCTGCTCACGGGCACGGTGGGCAGTCCCAGGCCATGGGCCCAGGAACCGCGGCTCGCGTTCCTGTGCCCCGTGCCCGGCTACGACCGGCACTTTGCCATCACGGCGGACTTCGGGTTCGACCTGATCCCAGTGCCTCTCAGTGCCGACGGTCCCGACATGGACATGGTGGAGCGGCTCGTCGCGTCCGACCCGGCGGTGAAGGGGATGTGGTGCGTGCCGAAGTACAGCAATCCTACCGGGGCGGTGTACAGCGCGGCCACCACGGAGCGTCTGGCCGCCATGCCCACGGCGGCGCCTGACTTCCGCGTGATGTGGGACGACGCGTACGCCGTGCATCACCTGACGCCCGAACGCTTCGAGACGCCGAATCTGCTCGAGGCCTGCCTGCGTCACGGGCACCCCAACCGCGCGTTCGTGTTTGGCTCCACGTCGAAAGTCACACTCGGTGGCGCGGGGGTCGCACTCTTCGGAGCCGCGCCCGAGAACGTGGCCTGGTACCTTGGTCGCATGGGCAAGCGCACCATCGGCGGCGACAAGGTCAATCAGTTGCGTCACGTGCGTCACCTGCGCGACACGGCCGGGCTGCTCACGCTCATGGAGCGTCACCGAGCGATCGTGGCGCCCAAGTTCGCCAGCGTCATCGACACGTTCGATCGCGAGCTGGCGGGCACGGGCGTGGCGTCGTGGGTCGTGCCGAAGGGCGGGTACTTCATCAGCCTCGACGTCATCGACGGTTGTGCCGCACAGGTCGTGCGGCTGGCGAAAGCCGGCGGCCTCGCGCTCACGCCGGCAGGAGCCACTCATCCGCACGGCGTCGATCCTTACGACCGTACGATCCGCATCGCGCCGACCTTTCCCGATCGTGCCGCGGTGGCCACGGCCGCCGAAGGTGTGGCGGTCAGCGTGCTGCTGGCCACGTCCACGGCTGTGCTGACCAGGCGCGCTCCCGCGGCGGAGCGCCGCGGCTGACGCCGGATCGAGAATTCCTGACTCGCAACCGTCTTCTGAAAGGTGTGCGCCATGTCCAAGCTGACTCGCCGGGCGTTTGCCGCTTCGCTCGTGACTGGCGCCGCCGTGGCGCGCACCTCGACCCGTCTGGCCGCCCAGCGTCCGGCCACGCCTTCGGATCTGGCGTGGCTCTCGCTCACCGATGCCGCAGACCTCGTGAGGGCGAAGAAGGTGTCGGCCACCGACCTCGTGACCGCCTGTCTCGATCGCATCAGCATCTACAACCCGAAGCTGAACACCTTCATTACCCTCACGGGCGAAGCGGCGCTGGCGCGCGCCAAGGTTCTCGATGCCCTGCCCGCCAGCGCCAGCCGCGGACCTCTGCACGGCGTGCCGGTCGCGCTCAAGGACAACATCGACACCGCGGGCGTACGCACCACGGCTGCCAGCAGCGTCTACGACGACCGGGTGCCAGCCGATGACGCGGAAGTGATGCGGCGGCTCACGGCGGCCGGCGCCATCGTGCTCGGAAAACTCAACCTGCACGAGTTCGCCAATGGCGGTACGTCGGCCACCAGCTACTACGGTCCCGTGCGCAACCCGTGGGCGCTCGACCGCAGTCCCGGCGGCTCGTCGGGCGGGTCGGCGGCAGCCGTGTCGGCGGCGCTCTGTTACGCAGCCCTGGGCACCGATACCGGGGGATCGATCCGCACGCCAGCGTCGTATTGCGGCGTCGTGGGTCTCAAGCCCACCTACGGCCTGGTGTCGATTCGCGGCATCATCCCCCTTGTCGTGTCACTCGATCACTGCGGCCCGCTCACCCGCACGGTGGCCGACGCGGCGCTGATGCTGCAGGTGCTGGCCGGCTACGATCGGCTCGACATCGCGAGTGTCGAGCATCCTGCCGAGAACTACGTTGCGGCGATGGCCGCCTCGGTGAAGGGGCTGCGTGTGGGTGTGGCACGCGTGCCGTTCTTCGATCATCTCGATGCCGACGTGGCCGTGGCGACCGATGCCGCGCTGAAGACCGTGACCTCGCTCACCGGCAGCATGCGCGACGTAATGCTGCCGTCCACAAGTGACGTCAACCTCAACGGCGAGATGTACGCTTATCATGAGGCGCTCTACGCCAAGATGCCGGGCCGCTACCAGATCCCGACCCGGCGGAACCTGCAGAACGGCGCGAATGCCAAGGCCGCCGAATACGTGCGCGGTCGGTGGGCGCTCGAGTTGATGCGGCGCACGATCGATGACAGCTTCAAGGACGTCGATGTGGTCGTGCTGCCCACGCGGCGGCACACCCCGCGCACCGTGGATGCCGCCGTACAGCGGGAAGAAACCGACGTACCCCGCAATCCCGAACTGGAGAACACCGGCCAGTTCAACGTCTACGGCATCCCGGCGATCTCGGTGCCTTGCGGCGTGACGGCCGCGGGATTGCCGGTGGGGCTGATGATTGCGGGTCCCCGTTTCGCCGAGGGTCGCGTGCTCGCGTTGGCGCGGGCCTTCGAGCAGGCCACCGAATGGCACACGACCCGCCCGCCCATCACGCCTGACACGCCCGTGCCACCGCTGGCCCGGACGAGCGGGTAAGCTGGCCGGTATGAGCGAGAGCGACGCGTCGAGGCCCGCCCCGGCGTCACCGGAGGTCCCATCGCCCTACGGTCGCTCGAACATGCGGCGCGCGGGCGCCGCCCTGCTGGTGTTGCTACTGGTATCTGCCGCGATGGTGTACGGCACGTGGCTGGCCGTGGACGACATGCGTGCCCAGCCGATGATGGCGCGCGTGACGGTCGCCGCGGGCGCGGTCACCATCGTGAATACCAGCGGGTTCACCTGGAGCGACACGGTCTTTACCGTCAACGAGGCGTTCCGCGCCCCGTCGTCGGGCGACATCTGGCCCGGCCGCACGCTGGTGCTGCCGCTCAGTTCATTTGTGGACCGGGCCGGGCGCCCGGCGGGGCTGTCCACCGGCCCGGTACGCGAGGTCGCGGCCACGTCCACGCGGAAGGCCCGATTCTCCACCTTCAACACCGATCACGCCACGACGGGCCACTGGCCTATCGAGTAGCGTACAAAGGAAAAGAGCCGGCGGTTGCCCGCCGGCCCTCGTGTGTTACGTTCCGCGAGGCCGCTTAGCCTTGCGCGGCCATCGACGTCGCCGCCGCCCGCTTCGGGAAGATTTCCTTGAACGCGACCAGGAACTTGTCCATGTCCTCGTCGCGGCCGACCGACACGCGCAGGTGGTTCAGCATCGGCGGGAACGGACGGCCCACGAGGATGTTCTTCTCGCGGAATGCCGCAATCGTCGGCTGCACCGTCTTGTCGTGCAGGCTCACCATGAAGAAGTTGGTCTGCGACGGAATCACCGGATAGCCCCAGGCCTCAAGTTCCTTCGCGGTCTTGGTGCGCAGGTCGATGACCTTCTTGCGCACCTCGGCCTGACCCGCCGAGTCCTTGAGCGAGGCCGCGGCGCCGTATTTCGCCAGCACGTTCACGCTGTTCATCGAGTACGCGCGCATGCGCTGAATCATGTCGGCGGGCGCAATCGCGTAGCCGATGCGCATGGCGGCCAGTGCCGCGATCTTCGAGAAGGTGCGGGCCACGATGACCGGACGGCCTTCGAGCACGTAGGGCACCGAGGTGCCATAGGCCGGGTCGTCCACGAAGTGATGGTAGGCCTCGTCAATCAGGATGGGCATGTCCTTGGGAATGCCCTCGACGACCTGTCTCACTTCCTTGGCCGTGACGACGACGCCGGTCGGGTTGTTCGGGTTGCAGAGATAGAAAAACCCGATGTCGCGTGCGCTGCGGTTGGCCAGGGCGATCATGCCGGGGATGTCCTGGCGGAAGTCCTTCAACAGCGGCAGCTTGACAGCGTCCGACTTGATGGTCGTGGCGTGCTGGTAGACCGAGCCGTACGACGGGTCGGCGCCAAGTACCACCTTGCCGTTCTGCAGGTAGGTCGTGCCGACGATGTCCAGTACCTCGCCCGAGCCGGCCGTGATCAGGATGTTTTCCGGCTTGACGCCGTGATGGTCGGCGATGGCCCGCGTGATGTTGCTATCGGGATTGCCGTAGCGGTTGGCGTACTTGAACGCGTGATTCATCGCGTCCATCACCGACTGGGGCGGGCCCCAGTTGTTCTCGTTGCTCGAGAGCTTCACGTAGGCGTCGTATTCCGCCTCGCCGCCACGGAACTGCTCGGTCCGCACCTGACCAAAGACTCCGGCGGGCTTGAGGCCCAGGGCGCCCACCGCCGCGGCCACTCCACCGAAGAACCGACGACGAGAGAACGGATGCCTTACGACCATAGGAAACCCTCCAACCGAAAAAGTGTACCCCTGCGAGACTACCCGATTTCGGGGGCCCGTGGAACGTCATTCGTTGTAACGGGAAGCGGTCCAGGGCCGTGAAACGGTGTGCAGCCGGGATCAACGCCGCACGGCGGCCCAGAGGCCGCGCATGGCGTCCGAATGACCTTCAAGGTCGGCTTCGACCTCGGCCATGAGGCGGTCCTGACCGGGCAGCTGCAGCAGCTCGCGCACGTCCCAGAGGTCCTGGGCACCGCCGGCGTAGAGCTTCAGAAGGACAAGGTCGACTGGCCGCACGACCGGCGCCCCGCCGGGTGGATGGTCCGCCCGTTCGACGGCGCGCGTCTGCCACCCATGTTTACCCAGAATGATATCGGCGGGCCGGTCGTGTGGCGTCTCGATGCGCACGACCCCGCCGAGCGGGTCGCCCACGTCGCCTCGCCGGATGTCGACCGCCGCGCCCTGGGCGTGCAGGGCGGTCCACAGCCCGCGGTCCAGTACCCGAGCGTCGGTCGTCAGCAGGTCGATGTCGTAAGTGGAACGGGCCACGCCTTGGGCGGCCAGTGCGGCGGCGCCAATGAGCGCGTGAGGCACTCGGTGGGCATTGAGCACCGCGAGCACCTGCTCGAACAGGGTCATCAGCGCTCGCTCACCTTGGCGGCGTCAGAGGGACTGCGGCCCTGAGCCCGCCGGGCGCGCAGGCGTCGTAACGCGTCCGCGCGGTCGAGCCCGCTTGATCGCACGAAGAGCGCGAGGTCATCGTCGCCCAGTGCGAGCGCCAACGCGATGCGCTCCGGCACAGGCATTTTCAGCACTCGTGCGCGCGTGCTCGCCCGCAGGTCGTCAGCCACGGATCGCATACGTTCAGTATAGGACAGCCGTCTCAGCGCCCTCCGAGTGACGTGCCGAGGTTGACCGCCGCGCCACGCCGGGCCTATCCTGCGCGCGAGCGACGCCGGGCCGGTGCCGTTGGAGAAGCCATGAAACGCAGAGAGTTCATCGTGTCGTCGATGGTGGGGTCGGTAGGCGCAGGAGTAGCAGGTACGCCGCTGGCGGCCGGGCTGGCCGGCGACGCTGGAACGGGCGCGCAGGTTCCCGCCACGCCCACCCGCAAGATTCTGATTGCCGGCGGCGGCTTCAACACCGCCTTTATTCGCTATCTGGCCCAGCTCACCGGCAAGGCCCGGCCCAAGCTGCTGTATTTGCCCACCGCGTCCGCCGATTCGCCGGCCGGCATCATCACTTGGTACAAGAACTGCGCCACCCTCAACGTCGAGCCGTCGCATCAGGTGAGCTTCATCGCCAGCACCCAACAACCGCGCGACTGGGACGACGTGCTCCTGTCGGTGGACGGCATCGTGTGCTCTGGGGGCAATACGCTCAACCAGCAGGTGATCTGGAAGGCGCACGGCATCGACGTGATCCTCAAGCAGGCGTGGGAGCGGGGCATCGTGCTTGGCGGCGCCAGCGCGGGGTCGCTCTGCTGGTTCGAGGAAGGCACGACCGATTCGCGGCCCAAGGCGCTTTCGACCGTGCAGTGCCTGGGCTTCCTGCCGGGGAGTCACTGCCCGCACTACGACGCGGAACCCGGACGGCGACCTCTATACCAGAAGCTCGTCGAGTCAGGCCAGATGAAGCCCGGTTACGCCTGTGACAACGACGCGGGCATCTACTTCGAGGGCACCGACGTGAAGCGCGTCGTGCACACCCGCGCCGAGGCGCGCGTCTATTACGTGATGGCGATGAACGGGAAGGCGGTGGAGCGCCGCCTGCCGCTCGAGATGATCTCGTAACCTGGTGGGCACGACGCAACCCTATCGTCGCGGCCGACCGCGCCAGCGGCCAGTCAGGGCCGCCACGTCTCGTGTGGCCAGACTTGCCATCGGCACGACCGAGACGTTGGGCGCCAGGGCGTACGGCTCATCGCCGGGATAGAGCACTGTGAGGTGCTCCAGCCTCAGGTCGGCCAAGGCGATGCGCATCGACGGCGTCAGGCTGGGGGCGTCCTGTCGCTTTACCTCGATGCCGTAACGGCGACCGCCGCGCACCACCAGCAAGTCCAGTTCTGCGCCCTGGTGCGTCGCCCAGAAATGCGCGGCCTGTGGCTGTAGCACATCGAGCGTCCACTCGATGGCAGCGCCCTCCCAGGACGCGCCGACCTTGGGGTGGGACAATACGTCGCGTTGGGTCTCGAGACCGAGAAGGCCGTGGAGAATTCCACTGTCGCGTACGTAGACCTTCGGGGCTTTCACCTGGCGCTTCTTCAGATTCTCGTGCCACGGCTGCAGCTGTCTGATCAGAAACAAACCCGACAGCAGGTCGAGATAGCGCCTCGCCGTTGGCTCCGACACTGCCATCGATCGAGCCGCTTCGGCGCCGTTCCACACGCCGCCGTGGTAGTGGGCCACCATCGTCCAGAAACGCAGCAGCGTGTGCGCCGGGATCGTCACGCCGAGCTGCGGAATGTCGCGCTCGACGTAGGTCTGGACGAACTGCCGTCGCCAGGCCACGCTCGCGGCCTCTGAAGGCGCCAGCAGCGAACGCGGAAACCCGCCGCGCCGCCAAAGAGCCGCCAGGCGCTTCAGGCCGGCCTCATCCGGCACGAATCCGCCGATGACGATCGTTTCCAAACGCCCAGCCAGGGATTCGGACGACTGCCGGAGCAAACTGGGGCTGGCGCTTCCCAGGACCAGGAACCGGGCGGGCATCGGCCGTCGATCGGCCAGTACGCGGAGCGCCGGGAACAGGTCGGGCCGGCGCTGTACCTCGTCGATGACGACCAGGCCCCGCAGCGGCGCCAACGCCGTCATCGGTTCAGCCAGGCGCGCGAGGCTGCGCGGGTCTTCCAGATCGAAGTAGTTCGGCGAGCTCGGCGACACCAGCGACCGGGCCAGCGTGGTCTTGCCCGACTGGCGGGGACCGACCAATGCGACGACCCGGCCGCGTTGCAGGGCGCTGAGCACGTCGTTTCGCTGGCGAGTTCGTAGAATCACCAGTGGATCAATACCATGAAAATAAAACTACTTGCATTCGTTTTTCATTGTACATGAACCCAAAGGATCAGAGTGGCCATGGTCGGCCTTCCCAGGCGTGCAACCGGCGCCCTCCACACCGATGCAGGAGGTGCCTCTGCACAGCTACAGCGTCACGTCGCGCGTCTCGCGGCTCAGTGCCAGCGCTGCAAGCGAGAGCAGCGCCATGGTGCCCAGGTAGTAGCCAACGTACGGCAACCCGTAACGCGTGGCCAGCCAGGTGGCGATGTACGGCGCGAGCGACGCGCCCACGATGCCCGCCAGGTTATAGGTAAGCGAGCTGCCGGTGTAGCGCACGTTGGTCGGGAAGAGCTCGGCCAGTACCGTGCCGATCGGGCCGTAGGCCATCCCCACGAGCAGGAAACCCAGCGCCATCATCACGACTGTGCCCACGGTGCCGGAGGTGAAGAGCGGCGCCATCACGAGGCCGAAGAGCGCCATCGCCAGGTTGACGCCCATCAGCAACGACCGCCGGCCTCGTTCGGCCAGCGCGGCCGACCAGGGCACGCCAATCGCGAAGAAGATCACCCCGAACAGCTGGATGACGAGGAACTGCTCGCGCGTGTAGCCGAGTGCCGTCGTACCCCACGAGAGCGTGAACACCGTTGTCAGGTAGAAGTTCACGAAGACCGACGTCGCGATGAACGTGCCCAGCACGAGCGGGCCCTTGTGCGCCGTGACCACCGTGAACGCCGGAATTCGAACGCGCTCGTGATGGTCGATGGCTTTCTGGAACACCGGAGTTTCGGTGAGCGCGAGCCTCACGTAGAGGCCCACCGCCACGAGCACGGCGCTCGCCAGGAACGGCACGCGCCAGCCCCATGCCAGGAACTGCTCGTTGGTGAGCGTGCGCGACAGCAGCAGAAAAATGAGCCCGGAACAGAAGAAGCCGATCGGCGCGCCCAGCTGGGGAAACATGCCGTACCACGCCCGTTTGCCCGGCGGCGCGTTCTCGGTGGCCAGCAACACGGCGCCGCCCCATTCGCCGCCGAGTCCCAGGCCCTGCCCGAAGCGGCAGAGCGCCAACAGCAGCGGCGCGGCGATGCCGATGGTCTGGTACGTCGGCACGAGGCCGATGGCCACGGTGGAGAGGCCCATCGTGAGCAGGGCGGCCACGAGCGTCGTCTTGCGGCCCACGCGGTCGCCGAAGTGCCCGAAGAGCGCCGAACCGACCGGCCGCGCCAGAAACGCAATGGCGAACGTGGCCAGCGAGGCGAGCGTGGCCGTAGCCGGATTCGATGCGGGGAAGAAGAGCGCCGGGAACACCAGCACCGACGCGGTGGCGTAGATGTAGAAATCGAAGAACTCGATGGCCGTGCCCATCAGGCTGGCCACCAGGATCTGGCGGGGCGAGTTCACGGGCCCGGTCACGCCGAGCCACTATAATCCGCAGCCAGGATGTCGCACGAGCAATCCTCGATGGCGGAGGTACACGAGGCGGGCGAGATGAGCGCCTGGGCGCTCGTGCGCGAGGCGGCCCGCGTGGCCGCGACGGTGTCGCGCGCAGCGGTGACCGCGGCATTCGACCTCGACGACACCGGCACGTTGCGACCTGTGCCGTCTGGCGCGGCATCGGCGCTCATCGAGTGGCGGCCAGGCCATGGCTGGGTGCTTGCGATGCCGGCAGGCGATCCCCGCCATGCGCTCGTGGATCTGTATCTGCCGATCTGCAGCGCCACCGCGGCCGAGCCGGTCACGGTGGGGCACCTGGGCCAGAGCATCGACGGCTTCATCGCCACCCCCTCCGGCGACTCGCAGTTCGTGACCGGCGAGGAGAATCTGCGGCACATGCACCGGCTGCGGGCGCTCTGCGATGCAGTCATCGTCGGCGCCGGCACAGTCGCCGCCGACGATCCGCAACTGACCACGCGTCAGGTCGCGGGCCCGAATCCGCTGCGCGTCGTGATCGACCCGATGCGGCGTCTGGCGGCCGACTACAAGGTGTTCCAGGACGGCGCTGCGCCGACTGTGTATGTCTGTCGTAACCGCCATCTGCAGGCCGAGGCGCCGATGGTGGGACAGGCCGAGGTGATGGGCGTGGACGACGGTCCAAGCGGCATGGACCTGGTGGACGTGGTCGCGCGGCTGCGCGCCCGTGGCTGCGCGCGGATTTTTGTGGAAGGTGGCGGTGTCACCGTGTCCGCCTTTCTGGCCGCACAGCTGCTCGACCGCGTGCAGATTGCCGTGGCGCCGATGATTATCGGGATGGGCCGTCCGGCACTGCGCCTACCCGCGCCGAACCTGCTCAGCGAGTGCGCGCGGCCACGCCATCGCGTGTTTCGCATGGGCGGCGACATGCTCTTCGATTGCGATCTGCGAGCCGCGGAGATGGACGCACGACCACACCGGACCGGCGTCGCGCGCGTGATCTAGCGGCGCCAGCCTCGTTCGGGCTTGGCGTCGATCAGATCACTTCTGACGAGCGTCGCCGCCAACCCACGCCGCCAGGTCGTGATGCCCGACGCGCAGCCGTGAGCGCCCGTGGTGGATGTGGGCAAGACGCCGATCGCGCCAGCCTTCAATGGCGGCGGCCTCGTCAGGCGCCATGGCCGTTGCGGCACCGGCCCAGCCGTCCACGAGTTGGCGCTGCAGTTCATGCATGTCCGGCGTCAGCAACCAGTCGCTTGGTGCCGTCTGCACCGCGTAGCCCTCTTTGCGAAAGCACGCCTCGGCCACGCGCGCCGCGTCTGGACCAAGCGCCGGACCGAAGCCCTTCTCGCCGTGCTGATGCTGATTCACGAGCGCGCGCACGCGCTCGTCGTCAGCATCTACCGGATCGCACTCGATGCGTCCGTCGTACGTCAGCGCGAAGAGCACGGCCACGCCGGCCTCTCGGCAGCGGCGCGCCAGTGCGCGCAGCCAGTCCTCCGACACCAGGTCGAGCAGCGCCGACGCCGCGACGAGCGCGCACCCGTCAAGCGACACCGTGTCGAGCGCGGTCAGGTCGCCACTGCGCACATCAAACGATCGCCCCGCCGCCTGGCCGAGCGGCGTCAGCAGGCGCCAGGCCTGCGCGAGCAGCGCCGGGTCGTGGTCAACCAGCGTCCAGTGCTGGATGTGCGGCATGCGCGCCATCAGGTAGCGCACGTTCGAGCCGGTGCCGGCCGCCAGGTCCACGGCGCGCCTGGCGGGCAGGCCGGCCAGGGCCGCGGTGACCGCGGCGGTCAACCCGCTCGCCCGGGCAGCGTGGTCCGCTGGCTCGCGCACGGCGAGCCAGTCAGCGCTGAAGGATTCCATTGCCTGCAAACCTCGTGAGCGCGTCGGCCATGGCCCGCGCGGAATCCGGCCAGCGCGGTAGCTGGTCGCGCCGCCGCCGTGCCCCCTCGGCGAGCCGCTCTCGCAGGTCCCAGTCGGGCGACAGAAGGAGGCCCAGGTTGTAGGTCCAGCCGACGATGTGGTCGTGCTGGAGCAGCACGCCTGAGTCGCGTCCGACCAGCTCGGGGATCGCGCCCGTGTAGGTGCTGACCACGGGCAGACCGCGCGCCACGGCCTCGGCGACCGCCATGCCATAGCCCTCGTGGCGGGTGGCCAACACGAACAGGTCGGCGCGGTCGTAGGCGTCGGCCAGCGCGGCGGCGTCAAGGTCGCCCGCCAGCGTGACGCGCTCGGTGAGGCCCGACGCGCGCAGCCGTTCACGCAGCGCCGAGGCAGTCGACGGCGACAGCCGATCGCTGCCGGCGCACGTGAGATGCCACTGCAGATGCCGCAAGCGGGCCAGCGCGGCAAAGAGCACATCGTGACCCTTGCGCGGCACAAGCGTGGCCACGCACAGCAATTCCACGGGCGGACGCGAGCCTGTGTGCCCAGCCGCGCTCGTCGTTGCGGCGGCGTCGAAACCGCGCGTGCCGCGGGCCAGCGGTGCGGGCGCCGTGCCCGGCGCCACCACCGCGATACGGCCGGCCTCCACGGCGAACGCCGCGAGTCGTTCCGCGGTGGCCTGACTGGTCACCACCACTCCGCGCGTGGCGGCCAGCGCGCGCCGCTCGCTGGCCATCAGGCGCTGCGCGGCGGTTGCGTCGAGTCCGGTTTCGTCGGCGAGCGGATGATGCACGAGTCCGACCAGCTTCAGCCGGTGCGCCTCGGCCTCGGCCTCCTCGGGCATGGCGCCAAAAGCGAGCCCGTCGGCCAGCACGAGCCTGCCGTCGGGCAGCGCTGCGAGCGCCCGCACCGCGTGGGCGCGCGCCTCGGGCGTAGGCGACGGGAAGGTCTCGTCGAGCAACAGAACCTCGACCTGCCATCCGAGCGCTCGCAGCCCCGCGACGATCTCGCGGTCGTAGCCGTAGCCGCCCGTGCGCATGTTGAGGTCCCCCGGCACGAGCAGCGTCACGGAACTCGGTGAGCCGGCGGGCGCCAACGGAGTGTCGTGCATCGGGCGCCGTTTACTTCCCGATCGGGCCTTCGTAGGCCGCAGACGCCACGTGCGACTCGGCCAGGCTCACGCGCGCCCGCTCGATGCCGTGCGCGCCGGGGCCCAGCTGGCCCGCGCGAATCGCGGCGGCGAACCGATCGAAGATCACGCGCGCCAGGAACTCGGTGGTCGTGTTCTTACCGGCGAACTCCGGCAGCTCGTCGAGGTTCTTGAAGTTGAACGCGGCCAGTACCTCGCCGAGCACGGTCGTGGCCAGGCCGATGTCGACCACGATGCCGTCGTCGTCGAGCTCGGCGCGTTGGAACTCCACGTCGACGACGTAGGTGGCGCCGTGCAGGGCCTGCGCGGGGCCGAAGACGGCGCCGCGGAAGCTGTGGGCGATCATAAAGTGGCCGCGAACGAGCACGCTATACATGGAAGACAACCTGACGCAGTGGAGGTCGCCAGACCTCAGGAAGGATCGTCGCCGGCGGCAGCATACCGCACGCGATGGCACAGCGCCCGGCTGCGATCGCTTGTCAGCGACGGCATCAGGCCGGGCAGTTCGTCGAGCGAGCTCTCGCTCGTGATGAGCGCGTCGAGTGCCGGTTCCGCCAGCAGCGTGAGCGCCGTGCCTAAGCGCCGCGCGTAGGTCCAGCGCGCCCGCCGATTGGCCGGCACGTGTCCCACCTGCGACGACTTCAGGGTGAGCCGCTGCGCATGGAACGCCTTGCCCAGCGCCGCGGTCACCGGCCGATCGCCGTACCAGCTCAGCTCGACCACCGTGGCCTCGAAGCCCGCGAGTGACAACGCCACATCGAGGCCCGCGGGCGCGCCGCTGGCGTGGATGACGAGATCGCGCGCGTCGGCCGCGTGGGCGGGCAGGGCGAAGCCCACGCCCAGATGCCGCGCCACCGCCTCGCGGTCCGCCGCGACGTCCACGAGCTGCACCTCACACCCGGGAATCCGTCCCGCGAGCCACGCCGTCAGACAGCCCACCGTGCCACCGCCCACGACGGTGACGCGGTCACCCGGCAACACGCGCGCGTCCCAGATGCCGTTGAGCGCAGTCTCCATGTTGGCAGCGAGCACCGCGCGCCCGGCCGGCACGCCGTCGGGCACGACCGTGACGGCCGCGGCGGGTACGACATATGCGGACTGGTGCGGGAACAGGCAGAAGACGGTGCGTCCGGTCAAGTGAGCGGGCCCGGATTCCACCTGGCCCACGCTGGCATAGCCGTACTTCACGGCGCCGGGGAAGTCGCCCTGCTGAAACGGCGCGCGCATCCGCTGATACTCTTCGGGCGGGACGCGACCGTGAAACACGAGCGATTCGGTGCCGCGGCTGACGCCGCTGAAGCGCGCACGCACCACCACGTCGTCGGGGGTGGGGCGAGGCAGCGGCTCGTCGCGGATTTCGCCGCGTCCGGGCGCCACGGTCCAGAACGCGCGGGCGTCACGAGTCATGAGCGCCTTCAGCATAGCGTGGGCGGTCGCACATGACGCCACTTGACCGCACCTCGACCGACCGTCTGGCATGGGCCGTGGTGCTGGCCGCCCTGGGTGCTCAGGCCGTGACGAGTCTGGCCCGAGGCATCCAACCCGTGCTCCAACTGAGCGCCGAATTTCCGGGCCGGGTGCGTTTCATCGCGTATGCCGTGATGCTGGCGGCCGTTGCGGGCCTGCACCGCCATCACCCGTTCGCCCGCATCGGTCCGGCCAACCTGGTGACCGGCACACGCTCGCTGCTGGTCGCGCTGCTGGCGGGCGCGGCGCTCGACTCGGGCGGCGGGGTTGGGGGCTGGTGGGTGGTCGGAACGGCCACCGTGGCCGCGTCTCTCGACCTGGCCGATGGCTGGCTCGCGCGGCGCACCGGCCTGTCGAGTACTTTCGGCGCGCGCTTCGACATGGAGACCGACGCGCTGCTCATTCTGGTGCTGTCCACGCTCGTGTGGCGCCACGGCCTGACCGGCCCATGGGTGCTCGCCTCGGGCCTGATGCGCTACGCGTTTGTGGCCGCCGCGCTGGTGCTGCCGTGGATGCATCGCGCGTTGTTCCCGAGCCGCCGCCGTCAAGCCGTCTGTGTCGTGCAGATCGCCGCGCTCATCGCCGCCTTGGCGCCCGTCACGCCCCCTCCGGCCGCCCTCGTCCTGGCCGCGGGATCGCTGGCGCTGCTCACCTGGTCGTTCTGGGTGGACGTCGCCTGGCTGTTGGCCAGGCGCCGGTCGTGACACCGGCCCGGCGGCCGGTCGCGGCATCTCCTGAGGGCGAAATCTGACCTGCCCTGGCGGTCCTCCGTGGCCTGGCTTGGTTGCCCGTCGCGGTTCAGCATCCAGCCTCGGCGGCTAGCGTGCTGGGGCGGAGGCGGGGCGGGGCGTTCCTCGACGCCGAAATCTGAGCCCCACGCGCTTTGCCGGTCCCCGATCGTCCCGGCAGCGTGGAGCGAAGTTGAGGCGGAGAGGAATGCCGCGTCCCGCCGGAGCAGAGACGCTAGACCGACGTGAGCTGGTGGCCCAGCTTGTCCTTCTTGGTCGTCAGATAGCGCCGGTTCGCCTCCGACACCGCCACCTCGATGGGCACGCGCTCATTGATGACCAGCATGTCGCCGGTGACGCCTTCGAGTTTCTTCGGGTTGTTGCTCATCAGCCGCAGCGAGCGCACGCCAAGCAGTTTGAACATGTGCACCGCCGAGGCGTAATCGCGCGAGTCGGCCGGAAAGCCCAACTGCTCGTTGGCTTCGACCGTGTCGTGCCCCTGGTCTTGCAGCGCATACGCACGGATCTTGTTGGCCAGGCCGATGCCGCGGCCCTCCTGGTGCAGATACAGCACCACGCCCCGTCCTTCGTCGGCCACCCGCCGCATCGCCATGTGCAGCTGTTCGCCGCAGTCGCAGCGCGCCGAGTGGAAGATGTCGCCGGTGACACACGACGAATGCACGCGCGCCAGCACGTTCTGACCGTCGCCGATCGCCCCGTGCACGAGCGCCACGTGCGTGGCGCCGTCCAGCCGGCTTTCGAACACCCGGATATCGAAGTCGCCAAACTCGGTCGGGAGCTTGGCGTTCGCCACCTCGACGACCGCGGGGCGGCCGCGCAAGGCGGAGAACATGGCGGCAATTCGTGTGCTGATCAAGTGTCTGCGGAGACTGACGTTCGCCATCGCTCGGCTGACGGCCGGGATGGCAGTGGCAATTGTACTGCTCATGGCTGGCAAAGGGGCACAGTTCGTAAGACGCTCGCCAGGGGTAAATGGCCCCGCAGCGCTTCCGGCCGGCTTGCGGCTGGGCTGGAATCGTCGAATTTCCAGGATTTCCTCCTGAGCATCTCCGCACCGGCCTTCTCTCGGCACAAAATGCCCGGATGCCGACCACGACCCTCCGTCCTGCCTCCCCCGGCGACTTCGACGCCTGGTTGCCCCTGTGGCGCGGTTACCAGGCGTTTTACAAGACCGACATCCCGCACGCCACCACGCTCACCACGTGGCACCGGTTGCTGGACCCGGCCGAGCCCATGCACGTGATGCTGGCCGAGGTGGCCGGCGAGGTGGTGGGCTTCGTGCACTCCATCGAGCACCGCAGCTGCTGGACGAGCGGCAACTACATGTACCTCCAGGACCTCTTCGTGAAACCGGGCGTGCGCGGGCAGGGCGCGGGCCGCCGGCTCATCGAGCATGTTTATGCCGATGCCGCCGCGCGTGGCTGTTCGCGGGTCTGGTGGCTGACGCACGAATCCAACACCGACGCCATGCTGCTCTACGACCGGATCGCCAATCGCAGTGGGTTCCTGCAGTACCGGAAGGTGCTCTGACGGCTAGAATATGGCGATGGTTCGACTTTCACGAGGGCTCGTCGCCCTGGCCGTCTGCGTTGTCCTGTCGGCCTGTTCTCAGCCCCTGACTGTGGGCGCCATTCAACTGGGCCGGTCGCTCAATGCCGACAACAGCGTGGCCAGCCAGGCCAGCACGTTCAAGCCCAGTGAGACGGTGTATGTCGCCGCGTTGAACCCAGCCCGCGGCGAGGGCACGATCAGCGTGAAGTGGTACTTCGGCACCCAGTTGCTCAGCGAGCGCTCCAAACAGGTGACATTCAAGGGTGCCGCCGCCACGGAATTCCACCTGCAGAGCACCGCCGGCTTTCCCGAGGGCGACTACAGCGTGGACGTGTTGCTCAATGGCCAGTCGGCCGGCCGCCGGAACTTCAACGTTGCAAAGTAGGTGATGGCTCAATTCATCGACACGCTGACGACCTACCTGTTCCAGTACTTCGTCGTCTGGCTGCTGCTCGGTTCAGGGCTCTTCCTCTCCATCCGCTACAACTGGGTGCAGTTCCGGCGCTTTGCCGAGGCGCTACGCGAGCTCGTCGCCCACCAGCAGTCGTCGTCGGCCGGCGGCGCGCTTACGCCGTTCCAGGCGTTCATGACCGTGCTCGGCGCGTCGATTGGCACCGGCAACATCGCCGGTGTGGCCACGGCCATCATCTCCGGCGGACCGGGCGCGCTCTTCTGGATCTGGATGTACGGCCTCGTGGCCACGTCGGTGAAGTTCACCGAAGCCGTGCTGGCCGTGCGCTACCGCGAGGTGGCTGCCGACGGCGTGCACGCCGGGCCGATGTATTACCTGCGCGACGGGTTGAAGGCGCCGCGGCTCGCCAAGGTCTTCGCACTCGTGGCCGGCGTGGGCGCACTCACCACCACGCCCTTCACCCAACCGAACTCCATCGCGCTCGTGCTCGACAGCGTGTTCGGCGTGCCCACGTGGATGGCCGGCATCGCGATCGCGGTGCTCGTATGGGCCGTGATCATCCGCGGCATCAAGTCGATCGGCAAGGTGGCGCAGATCCTCTCGCCGCTCAAGGTCGGTCTGTACCTGGTCGGCGGGCTGGTGGTGATCGTGATGTTCCTCGACCGCGTGCCGCACGTGTTGTCGATGGTGTTCTCGGAGGCGCTCACGACGAAGTCAGCGATGGGGTTCGGCTGGTTCGTGGCCATGCGCTACGGCGTGGCGCGTGGCGTCTACGCCAACGAAGCCGGCTACGGCACGGCGGCCGTCGCCTACGGGGCGGCGAAGTCTGACCGGCCGGCGCAACAGGGCCTGCAGGCGCTGATGGAAGTGTTCATCGTGTCGTTTGTGACCGGCACGATCAGCGCCATGACGATCCTGGTGAGCGGCGTGGCCGAAACGTCGATTGCCGCGGCGCATGCCGGCCAGCCGTACGTGACGAGCACTGCGGCCGTGGCGGCCGCCTTCAATCTGGCCGTGCCCACCGTGGGCGGCTGGGTCGTGGCGTTCTGCGCGTTCCTCTTCGGCTACACCACCCTGATTGGCTGGGCCTACTACGGCGAGCAGTTTCTCGAGTACATCCTGGGCCGGTCGGTGACGATCCCGTACCGCTGGACGTACTGCCTGCTGATTCCGTTTGGCGCCATCATGAAGCCTGAACTCGTGTGGGCGTGGGGCGACCTGATGAACGTGCTGCAGGTCTTCCCGAACATGGTGGGTCTCATCGGCCTGAGCGGCATGGTCGTGGCGTATACCAAGAAGGGCACCTAGGCTAGTGCCCTCGATCTACAAGATCGTGCCGGCGTCGCTCTGGTGGGCGGCGGCGGCGGCCGGGAGTTTTTCCGGCGCGGGCGTGGACCTGGTTGATGGCTACATTCACTTCTCCACCGCCGCGCAGGTGCGCGACACGGCGGCGAAGCACTACGACGGCGTGGCCGACTTGCTGATCGTGGCCGTGGACGCCCGTGCGCTGCCCGCGCTACGGTGGGAGCCCTCGCGGGGCGGCGACCTGTTTCCGCACCTGTACGAGGACTTGCCGACGAGCGCCGTGCAATGGGCCGAGCCCCTGCCGGTGGGCGCGAATGGTCAGCACAAGTTTCCGGCGGCGATGGCACTCGAAGGAGGAGGTGATGGTGACAATGCGTAGGACAGTTCATGCGGGCGCGTGGGTGGCGTGGGTGGCGCTCGTGCTTGGCGCGGGGGACGTCGCGACGGCACAGACGGCGGCGGCGGCGGCCGACAAAGAAGTTCGCACGGTGATTGCCGACTACAACGCCGCCTATGGCCGGAACGACCTGGCCGCCTACTTCAAGGCGTTTGCGCCCGACCTCACGCAGTGGTTCCCGTCGGGCCGCGTCGACAAGGCGACCTACCAGGCCGACTGGACCAAGTACCTCGGCGCCGGCAACAAGCTCGAGCGCGTGGAGGTGCGCGATCTGCAGGTGCAACTGAGCCCGTCGGCTGACGCCGCGGTGGCCACTTACGTGCTGCGCGTGACGACCCGCTCGGTCAAAGGCCAGGTCGCCACAGAAGACAACCAGGAAACCGACGTGCTCTTCAAGCGCGCAGGCGCATGGACGATCGTGCACGTGAACTACGCGCCGGCCAAGAAGACGGCGGCGCAATGATGCCCCAAGTAAAGGCCCTGGCGTGTCTGGCCGCCGCACTGGCGCTCAGCGCGTGCGCCAGCGCCAAGCCCGCGGGTGGCTCGGCGCCTGGCACGCCGTCGGCGCCTGGCGCCACGCCGGCTCCGGCGGCAGCCACGCAGAAGCCCGCGGCTCCCGGCGCCGCGGCGGCTCCCCCGGCGGCTCCGGCGCCGCCTCAGCGCCGCATCGCCACGTCGCCCGACGGCACGAAGATCGCCTACGACGTCGAGGGCACCGGCCCGGCGCTGCTGCTCGTGCACGGCGGCGGCCAGACGCGCCAATCGTGGCGCGAGCGCGGCTACACCGCGCCTCTGCGCGACAAGTTCACGGTGATCACGATGGACCTGCGTGGCTCCGGCGACAGCGGCCGGCCGGCCGTGCCGACGGCCTACGCGCTCGAGCGCGTGCTCGAGGACCTGCTGGCCGTGGCCGATGCCGCCAAGGCCCCGCGCTTTCATCTGTGGGGGTTTGGCCATGGCGCCACCATTGGCCGGTATCTGGCGGCACGGTCCGATCGGGTCATCTCGGCG
>JANMDX010000138.1:0-4870 GCA_031376505.1 Acidobacteriota bacterium | reverse complement strand
GTTTCGTCAAGCGCACGAGCACGGCACGCTCCTCGTCGGTGATCACGACCTCGGCTCGGGGGCGACCGATCTTTGGCATGCCCCTCTTAGATCACAGCCGGCGTGTTTCTCCTAGCGATTTCGTTTCCAGGGGACTAGCAGCCCGGGGTGAATGTGCCTGAAGGGATCGACACCGGCGATCGGGCGTACTACACTGCGCGCATGTCGATGGGGAAACGCCCGCGCAGGCGCCAAGCGCCCCTCTGGGTCGCGGCAACGGAGTTGCCGAGCGCGGCGAGTCACCCGTTCTACGCGCGGTTGAACCAGGTGCTGCGCGACGCCCACTTCGACGACTTCGCGGAGGGGCAGTGCGCCCGGTTCTACGCGACGACGGTCGGGCGCCCAGTCTGGCCCCCGGGATCTACTTCCGGTTGTTGATGGTGGGCTACTTCGAGCGCCTGGACTCGGAACGGGGCATCGCCTGGCGGGCCACCGATTCGTTGACTCTGCGCGACTTCCTCGGCGTGACACTGCCCGACGCGCCGCCGGATCACACGACGATTGCGCGCACACGCCGCCGCATCGATCTCGAGACGCATCGCGCGGTATTCACGTGGGTGCTGCAGCGGCTCGGCGAGACGGGCTTGGTGAAGGGCCACGTGCTCGGCGTGGATGCCACGACGGGGAAGCGAACGCGGCGCTGCGCAGCATCGTGCGGCGGGATACGGGCGAGGGGTATCACGCGTTTCTGACGCAGCTCGCCGTGACGTCCGGGATCGAGACGCCCACGCGCGCGGATCTGGCGCGCGTGGATCGGACGCGGAAGAAGAAGGGCTCGAACGAGGACTGGACGTCGCCCACCGATCCCGACGCCAAGATCACCAAGATGAAGGACGGGCGCACGCACCTCGCCCACAAGGCGGAACACGCGGTCGATCTCGACACGGGCGCCGTGGTCGCGGTCACCGTGCAGGACGCGCATCGCGGGGATACGTCCACCTTCCCCGACACCCTCGCGGAGGCGGTCGATCAGCTCGATCAGGTCCGCACGCCGGACGGGGCGCCCGTCCCGCTCGGCGACGACGTCGTCACCGATAAGGGCGGCCACAGTCGCGCCGTCCTGCTCGACCTCCAGCAGGCGGGCTTTCGCACCTACGTCAGCGAACCCGCGCGACGACCGCACCGCTGGCGCGGGCAGCTCGCCGCGCGTGACGCCGTGTACGCGAATCGCCGGCGGATCCGGGGGCCACGCGGTCTCGCCTTGCTCCGTCGTCGTGGCGAACTGCTGGAACACACCTTTGCACACGCCTACGACACGGGGGCAATGCGGCGTACGCACTTGCGGGGACACGACAATATCCTCAAGCGGGTGCTCGTGCATCTCGGCGCCTTCAATCTCGGGCTCCTCATGCGTCAGCTCGTCGGCGTGGGCACGCCACGCGGCCTCCAGGACCGCGCGGCCGCGGTCTGCACGACGCTGACCACCGCCTGGACGCGGCTCGTGCACGCCATCGTCCCGTGGGGCGCCCTGAACGACCTCACGGTCGTGATGGTCGCGGTGGCGCCGTCAACCCCGACGCCCGATCACCGACTCGGAATCGTGGCTTTCACCCCGGGCTGCTAGCGCCGGTCTGCTCCCCTGATTACAAAGACAATGCCAATGCCCGCCTGGAGACCGAAGGCCATGGTTCCACCCAGGAGAAGCCGTTCCACGATGGGCATCGGGGGGCGAGTGCCGAGATGAGGGTATTGAATTCGCGTACGCTCTGCTTCTTCACGACTGGACCTCGTCCTTTGCGCGAGCGTCACTCCCCCCGCGGCTGCAGCCAGGCCAACGATTAGAAACACGGACGCGACGCTCCGGCCGGCCGTCTTGCAACCGTGGACCCAAAAGAATACTCCTGCACAAATGGCGAGAAGGCCCACGACCATCAATAGTCCTTCTACGCTGAACCCTGGCCTAATGACAACCTTCTGGTCCTGGTAAAACGAAGCCACAGCGGCGACGACCAACCCTACGCCAACACACAGTGTGCCAAGCAATGCCGAGGCGAGGCCCTCTTTCTCCGGGTCCGGACCCTCCGCTGACGCCCGAGGCGCGTTTGAACCACTACTTGGCATCTTGCCTCCAAATTTGTGAAGGATGGC
The DNA here is from genome assembly GCA_031376505.1 of Acidobacteriota bacterium. GTDB lineage: Bacteria > Acidobacteriota > Vicinamibacteria > Vicinamibacterales > UBA2999 > CADEFD01. The sequence continues at coordinate 2,743 of JANMDX010000138.1, read as the reverse complement.
CGTCGCAGACCGAAGACTCTTGACTCAATTCAGCGTATGAGAGCCGTCGGCTATTGCAGCCGATCCGCCCGGAACGATCCGTCCAAAACAGCCGAGCGCAAGCAGACCTTCTGTTGACTGGCCCTCATAGCCCGCAAGGAATTCATCCAACACAGGAGTCCTAGCGTGTGCCTAAACTAACGGATCGCCATTCAGTCGCGCCGCGTGAGGCAGCATACCACCGAGCGCGGGAACCTGGCGGACGCGCACGCGACCGCCGGACGTCGGCTGCAACGCCTGGGTTCCGGTCGCTGGCCCCTCGAAGGGGCCGCGATGGCGGGGATACGTGACGGAGCGATCGGTAACACCTCGCAGATCGGTTCGACCCCGAACATCTCCCGATCGGCGTCGATGAACCGCACCATCCTGGCTACCTGCTCCTGCGATCGAGCGTCGCCCGGGCGAAATACGCGGAGGCCGTCTTGAGAATCTCGTTCGTTCGCTTCAGCTTGCGACTCTCGCGCTCCAGCGCCCAAGCCGCACACACCTCCGCAGCTCCTCGGCCGTCGTCACGAGCTTCGTCACCACCGCCTGCGGCGCCCTCACTCCGCCGGATGCACCGAGCGCTGCTTGCGCCATCATCAGCCGAATGGCGCGGTAGCCGAACGCATATTCCAGAGATACAATGCCGGCTGACATGGGCACTTCTCCTCATTCTGGCGCGGACGTTCCTGTCATCGCTTTCTTTCTGGCGTGTGGCGCGATCTATGGTCTCGTACGACTCATTGCCATTCTTTCTGTGTGGCTACGCAATCGAACACTGCTCGAGAAGACGACAGAGCTGCTGAATTCTGGCGCTGAACCCGACGCACTGGTCGTGTGGTACGACCATCTCTGGGAACGACCATTGGAGTACAGTAAACCGGCAATCGACCTCATTAAGCTGTCTTCAGCGAAGAACGCCCGCGGGGCGCAGGCGTTGCTTCGCCAGCGGGAAAGTAGAGAGGTAAGTCTGTCACTTCAATACGGAAGTCTGTCAATTTGCAGGCCCGACCCCTTGCAGTGGCCGAAGATATGTGCCCGCTGCGGTAGAGATCTTTCTTCCGGAGGAGCTGCTGTTTACACGGCCAAGGCCGTCCGCGTTGATGGCTCTCGCACGGTAAACACGACCCAAACTGGTTCGCTTGCGTTTCCGGTCTGCATAGGCGAGACCTGTGCTCTCGATCCAGACACGACACTAACTCGACCCCTTCCTTCCTTCAGTCTTGGTTCGCCCAGAGCAGGAGTCGGATTTGGCGATCACGGGTCGTTGCGGGCTCATCAGCGATTCTTGGACGCCGCCAAGCCCTTGAACGAATCGAGGTTGCTTTAGTTAGGTCTGGGCTTGATCTGGACGCATAGATAGTCCGCAACGCAGCATCGGGTGGTTCCGAAGGGGTGGCTCTCATCCTAATCACGCTGCCACACGAACAGCCTTTCGGAGGGCCGCGCGCGTGAGATGAAGTGCTGTGTCCCAGCGGTCACTGAGGGCCACGGGCGTGCGCGTCGAGGGCGAGACATAGGCGTCGCATTGCGCGACTACTCGGATGCCATCGTCCCCCGAAGCCGACAAATTGACGTGCGCAGGTGGCGCGGAGAAATTGAGAGTCCGGCAGTCCTGTCCACGCCAACTCCCGATGCCGCCCCAATGCATTTCGAGGGTTCGTGCGCCGCGCCGACTGCCAAGGCGGCCAAGCACTCTCCGCATCTCGAGGATTCCTCCGCGCCGATCCAGCAAAGTTCCAACAGCTGACGCAACTACTTCCAAATCACTGACCCTTGACCGATCGTTGGCCACGTACGCGTCGCAGAGCGCGGAGAGTGTGCCAACAATTTCATCGTCTGACATGGCGGCGACCTCCACGATGTGTCGCCCGCCCGCGGCATTTCTGGCTAAACGTTCGGCATCAGCGGATGCCTCCTGCTTGCGCTTGTGACTCGCTACGGTACGTGATGCCTCCGCAGAGTCGATTTTGCGAAGCACGTCCAAGGCACTTGCTGACATGCCTGGATCGTCATCATCGAGTGCCCTCGCCAGGGAGGGTACAGCAGCTCGAGCATGCGAAGAGTTACGCCAGCCGCGGTCGATTACATCGGCACTGTCGAGAAGGCGGTAGGCATCGTGCCGAAGAGCGGAATCCCTGCTCACGCAAGCTGTTAGTACGCTCCCCACAACAGCAGCGAATTCCGCCCGAACACATCTGTCGAGAAGCGCGCCCCCCAGTTGCGCATTCCGGCCATCGTGATCGCTCAGTCCGGTCATCGTGATCGCCGATTCTGGGCAAGCTGATCACTCGTCGGAGCGAAGCGACGCGTTGGTCAGCCCATCACGGGATCTCCTTCCCTCAGGGACGTCATCTTACTGGCTCTTGTCGTGTTCGTACAGGTCCATGAGGACGAGGGCCTGTGGAGCGTTGTGGGCGGCGCGTTCTCGGCGCCGTCCAAGGACCTGTGGGACACGCGTTCTTGAGCGTGTTCCATGGGTCCGGCACGATCCATCGGCCGGTCGTGCGAATCGCCGTCATGCCTTCGCCGTGGATCCGCGCCGGGTGCCCGGGTCGCGCATCGTCGGCCCCTTCAGCGTGAGGCGGTGCGCATGATGAATGAGCCGATCGCAGATGGCGTCGGCGACGCTCGGTTCGCCAATCGCCGCGTGCCACGCTGTGGGCGGGAGTTGGCTGGCAATGAGCGTCGAGGTCCGTTCGCTGCGATCTTCGAGGACCTC
>JANMDX010000026.1:0-2335 GCA_031376505.1 Acidobacteriota bacterium | reverse complement strand
CACTCGCAGTTCGCGTGGCGCTACGGATGGACGTTTGCGACCTACGCGCTCACGACGACCAGTGCGGGCGGCGGGTCCGCGTCGACCGAGTGGCTGGAGGGTGGCGAATCGAGCCGGGTCCACACGCTCGGCGCCCGTGCGCTGGCGTCGAGCCGCGGGGCCCTCGTGCGGCAGTACCTCACGCTCGGCCTCACCCACATTCTGCCGCACGGCCTCGACCACATGCTCTTCGTGCTGAGCCTCTTCCTGCTGAGCTCGCACTGGCGGCCGTTGCTGTGGCAGGTGAGCGCGTTCACCGTCGCCCACTCCCTCACTTTGGGCCTCGGGATGTACGGACGGCTCGGCCCGCCCCCGGCGATCGTCGAGCCGCTGATCGCGCTGTCGATTGTGTGTGTGGCGGTGGAGAACCTGCTGCGGACACAGCTGCATCCGTCGCGGGTCGCCGTCGTCTTTGGCTGTGGGCTGCTGCACGGACTGGGGTTTGCGGGCGCGCTGACGACTCTCGGTCTACCACGAGGTGAGTTCCTGACGGCGCTGGTCAGCTTCAACGTGGGCGTCGAGTGCGGTCAATTGCTCGTGATCGGCGGGGCATTTGCGCTGGTGGGCTGGTATCAGCGCCGCCCCTCCTACCGCTGGCGCGTCGTCCTGCCGGCGTCCTTGGCCATTGCCGGCATCGCGCTCTACTGGACCGTCGAGCGGGCCGTGGCGCTGCGCTGACCCGGGGGTCCGGCAGCGCCGGCGCCTGCTCGTGCACTACACTCGCGGACGCTGCTGTCCACGCATCCGGCGATTGGACGGGAGGCGAGGACATCCGCCGTATGAGTGCGTCTGCCATCGTCGTGGTCGTCGCCGTGGCCGTCTTGACCGGGACGTACGCGTGGTACGTCACGCTGATCACCCGCCGCAACAAGGTGCGCGAGGCGATGAGCTCGATCGACGTGCACCTCACGCAGCGCCACGACCTCGTCCCCAACATCGTCGCGCTCGCCAGACAGTACATGCAGCACGAGCGCGAGCTGCTCGTCGAAGTGACGCGGCTGCGCGAGGCCGCGAGCCACGCCACGGGCACGTCCCCGGGCGACCTGGGGAGGCGCTTCGACGTCGAGGGCCAGCTCGCCGCGCGTGTCGGACAGGCCTTCGTGCGCATGGAGGGGTACCCCGAGCTGAAAGCCGCTGGCCCGTTTGTGGAAGCCCAAAAGACGTGGATTGAGGCGGAAGCGCAGATCACCGCGGCCCGCCGGTTCTACAACGCCGCCGTCAACCAGCTGAATAACGCGGTGCAGATGTTCCCCGGGTCGATGCTGGCACCGATGGTTGGCGTGCAGGCGATGCCCTTCTTCGAAGCGCCGGGCGCGGCGCGCGAGGTGCCGGGCGCGGGTGCGCTCCCGGAGCGACACCCATGACCGCGGCGCCTGCCGTCGACGTGGCGTTTCTCGAACGCCGGCGCCGGCTGGCCCTGCGTTTTGCCACAGGCGCGCTCCTCACCGCCGTGGTGGCGTTGCCCGTGGGCATGGCCATCAATGGGTCCGAGACGGCCGAGACGATTTCGGGGATGTTCCTGATGGCCGGCATCATCGGACTCGTGGCCGCGCCGTGGATCGTCCGCGCCTGGCAAAGCTTCATGCGACGGCGCATGGTGGCGGCAGCCGTGGCGCACCGCACCGACATCCGCCACCTCGACAGCGAGCACGACGCACGCGGCGCTCAGGCGGCGCTCACATCGGGCGCGTTCGACGTGGGCGCGTTTCGCGATTGCGGAATGATCGAGGCGTTCGAGTCGGCGTCGGTGCAGCACGTGCTGACCGGCGATGCCGAGGGGGTGCCGTTTGCGCTGGCCGAGGTGGCGCTCCTCGACGCCAAGGGCTACCGCATGTTCGGTGGCGTGCTGGCAAGCTTCCGCCTGGCGCGGCCACGGCCGGGCCTTACCGTCGTCACGCGCGATCGCGGGCTGGTCGGCAACCTGCTGGCGCGCGCCGGCGGTCAGGTGGAGCCCTTGACGCTCGAGGATCCCGAGTTCGAGGGCCTCTTCGAGGTCTACGGCGACGATCAAGTGGGCGGTCGCGTGATCCTCACGACCACCATGCTGCAGCGGCTGAAGGACCTCGACGCACTGGCCCACGCCCGCGGCTTCGCGTGTGCGTTTCGCGGCGAGCACCTGCTGATCGCGTTTGACGGCATGAGCTGGCGCTGCCCGGCCTGGCGGATCCTGCGGCCACTCGACGCCTGGCTCCAGCACTACGCCGACTGGCTGACGGCCCTCGTCGACCTGCCGCGCGGCATCGTGCAGACCCTGAACCTCGTGCCGCCGACGCCTGGCGACAGCGCGGTGCCGCTG
>JANMDX010000016.1:0-8364 GCA_031376505.1 Acidobacteriota bacterium | reverse complement strand
GCGCTCGACGCGCTCGACACGCGCCGCGACATCTGGATTTGGGACATCGAGCGCGACATCCTGACGCGGCTGACCCAGGAGGCCAACGCTTCTGACAAGCGGGGGCCCGTCTGGTCGCCCGACGGTCGTTCGTTGTTCTATTCGTCGACCGACGGCGGCCGCTCGGCGCTGCTGCGGCGCGCGGCAGACGGCACCGGGGTATCCGACACGCTGGTTGAGGAGACGGCACAACAGATGGCCGCATCGACCGTGTCACCCGACGGGCAGGCCGTGATCTACTTCTACGCGGCGAGTAGCACCGCGAACTACGACATGAAGGTGGTTCCGCTTGCCGGACCCGGCACTCCGACGCCGCTGCTGGTGTCGCCGCGAGCGGAGCGGAATCCCGAGGTCTCACCCGACGGGCGGTGGCTGGCCTACGAGTCCGGCGAATCCGGCCGGGTCGAGATCTACGTGCGGCCGTTTCCGGCCGTCGACGCCGGACGCTGGCAGATCTCGAACACCGGCGGCACCCGGCCCGCGTGGGCTCGCAACGGGCGAGAGTTGTTCTACGTGTCGGCCGACGCGCAGATGATGGCGGTTCCGGTGTCACGGGATGCAGGTAACGCATTCACCTACGGCCGCCCTGTGGCGTTGTTCAGCACCAGTGCCTTGTATACCGCCCTGATCGGCCGCACCTACGATGTCGCCGCCGACGGCCGTTTCCTTCTGGTCAAGCAGCCACCCGGCACCGGTGCGACGGAGAACCAGGCCATTGTCGTGGTCGCAGACTGGCTCGACGAGGTCCGGCAGCGGCTCGGGCAATAGTGGGGCTTCGGACCCTGTCCAGAACGTGAAGCTCCCTGTCACATGAACCGCTGCCGCGCGCGATCGAGGCGTCCTGAGTTAGTCCGCCGGCTCAAGCAACGTGAACTGCGAGCGGCCGAGCCACTTCCTGAAGCCCCGATCGAAGCTGACCAGATGCTCGCCGAGGTGCATCGTCGCTGCCGCCAGCCATGCATCGGACAGGTCGTTGCCCACCAGTTGCTTGTCGATGCAAAGCTGACGCAAGCGCGGCCACTCGGATCCGAGCGTCGCCAGTTGAACGCCTTGACTGGACAGCAGCGCATCGATGAATCCCACGGCATCGTCCACCGGAGTCGGTGCCTGGAAAATGTTTGGGCTGGTCACCAGCCGCAGGAAGCTGGCCAACACCATCGGCATTACGGTCAACGCGCTGCCCGAAGCGGCTGCCATTGCGGCCTGTTCCAACCACGTGCGCGCCACGGCGTGATGCGGATGGTCGCTGCGGCTCGCCGACGGCGACCGAGTGACGCCGCGCCAGTGATGCACGGCGTCACCGCCGCTCGAGAATCCCGCCGGCGCGGACGTCTCACTGGATAGACCGACGATCGGCAACATTAGAAGGTCTGGAGGGTGACAGAACCTCCATTGTCAGACGCTGGCCTCCCACCGCCGGGTCGTTATGTGCGGCGTGCTGCCGTGGCACAGCGAGGGAACGCCGATATGCAGCCGTGCCGGCTCCCGCGGTTGCGTCGTCGTCACAGTCGCCGGATACCCTGTCCGGCGGAGATGAACCTCATGCGTATTCTCGTCGCTCTCGCCGTAGTTTTCGCCTTTCACGCCACGACAGCGTCTGGTCAGCCCGCCGTGACGGCCTGTGACGGCGACATCACCGTGGTCCGCGTGTCGCAGATCAAGCCCTCCAGCAGTCTGCAAGCATTCATGAAGGCCCAGGACGCCCACCTGGCGTGGTACCGGGCGCAGGGCTTCAAGAACAACGACATCTACTCGGCCCGCGTGCTCGTGATGGACGAGAAGACCAAGGCGATGCGCTACTCGGACGGCGAGGTGCTCACGGTCCACGTTCGTCCCCCAGCCTCGAGCGGCACCGGGCCGATCTCGGCGAAAGATCAGGCCGGATGGGACGGTTACGTCAAGCTCTACCGGGACGCGTCAGACATCAAGACCGAGTACACGGTCTGCATGCCGAAGAAACACTGACGGGTGTCGGACGATAGTAAGCATTAGCGGGGTCTGGGCGGAGGGGGATTTAGGGAGGTTGGCGCCGCCGCGCGTGCCGCCACGCGGCGACAGCGACGGGTAGCCGCCGGTCGTCCCTCCGTCCCGGCGTGCCGTCTGCGTCGGCTCGAGCGCCTCAAGACAGGCGTGTGCCGGGCACTCCCAGCCGCCTCGACGAGGCGCGTGCCGAGTGCGCGCGGGCGGCCGGACTTACCGCCAACGCGCGCGAACGGGAGACGTTGCTGGCACGGGCTGGCCGGCAGTTATAGCCGGGTGAGTGCGGTCGGCGGCCGTCGCGCGGCCGGTGGGCCACCGTCATACGCGCGTCACCAGCGTTGCTTACAGTGCCGCGATGGATCTGACGAGGCGCGAGTGGCTCGAGATTGCCGGCGCGGCCCTGCCGGCGCGCTGGCGGCAGACACCGCCAGGGTCCGATCGCATCAGCCGCTAACCGGAGGTCGAGAGTCTGCTGCGGCGGATCGTCGACGATCGCGCCCGGATGCTGGCATCGGATGGGCTGGCGCTGCGCGCCAGGGACGGCGTTCTGGCCGAGCGGCTCGACGTCGCCACCGGGATAACGCCGCGTGGCCAGAGCGTGGTCGTGCCGCCAGACGGCCTGCTGGTCTTCGCCATCGACGTGAAGACACCGGTGTGGGTACGAGGCGAGCTGCTTCTCGACCCCGACGCCGACCTGCGCCCCGGCCTGCGCGCGACGGTGCTGTGTGACACGACGGTGGTCGCCGCACCGATGGTCACAGCCGCGCCGTGGGGAATCAAGGAAATCACTGATCCTGCGCCGCCCGTGGAAGGAGGACTGCCGCCAGGCACCGTGCCGCTCGCACCGTGGCTGCTGCCGGCCGGACGCCACTATCTCACCATTGCCGGTCCGCACTTCCGCCCCGCGGGGCGCGTCACGTCGCTGCAGTTGACGGTCGTGGAGCCGCGCGTGGAGCGCCCGCTTGCGACCTTCGCTTTCATCAGCGATACGCACCTTCGGCGCAGCGGCCGCGAAGACTGGATGAACCGCAAGATGGGTGAGGCGACCGCGCCTGAACTGCTGCGCACGCTGCGTGCACTGGCGGCCGAGGGCGTGCAGTTCGTGATGCACGGCGGCGACATGACCGAGCGCGCCACGCGCGACGAGTTCCAGCTCGTGCGCGAGGTGTGTGCCGCTCAGCCGCTGCCGGTCTACGGCTGCATCGGCAACCACGATCGCTATCTCGAGTCATCCCGGTCAGACGCGCTCGAGGTGCTCGGCACGCACTTTCCCGGCGGCACGCTCGACTACGTCCTGAAGCGCGCCGGCCTGCGCCTTGTCGTGTTCGACGTGGCCATTGAGACGCCCGAGCGGCGGCAGGCAGCCGTGGCGTGGCTGGAACAGGCCTTCAGGGCCGATGCCGTCACCCCCACCGTGTTCGTGTGGCACTACCCGAGCGTGAACCGAGGCGGCCTCACCAACAGCGGCTTCCAGTTGCAGGACTGGAGTGCGCTCGGGCGCGACACGCTGCTCAACACACTGCGCGGAGTCCCCAACCTCAAGCTCTGCCTGCACGGGCACGACCATTGGGACGAAGTGAACGCGATCGGCTCGGTGCCCGTCGTGCAGAACGCGGCCTTCGTCGAGTGGCCCAACACGTATCGGGTCTACCGTGTCTACGCCGACCGCCTGGAGTGGGAGGTGCGGCAGGTGGCCAACCGGGGGTTCGTGCGCGAGTCGTTCCTGCCCAGGAAGGCGCAGTCGTGGATGATCGCCACCCGCGACGCCGACCTTGGCGGAGTCGTGCCGCTCGGCGTGCGTGCCTGACGCCGCCACTCCATGATGCCCATGAAGAACAGCACCAGCCGGCGTCTTTCCATGTCGTCAGACCGAGCCGGGCCGCGGCCAGGCCCAGCAGGCGCGCTGCGTAGACGTCGCCCACCAGCTTCAGGGGATTCTCGGTGCGATCGGTTAGCTCGTTCACGTCGATGAGCACGCTGTGCAGTGCGCGACGCTGCCGTGTAGCGGCGTCCGATCCACGGCTCGTTCCAGGGCGGCGCCCGCAGGCGAGCGTAGATGCGTACGATCGCAAGCATTGGCGGGTCTGGGGGTGGCAGAACGCCCCCAGACGCAGCCCGACTCCGGCCAGGTTGCGGCGCTGAGTTGTCCCGTTCGCAGAGAGAGTTCCCGTTCGCAGTTACTATCGATCGTCCGTGTCCTCGCATCCCGAGCATTCCACTCGCCTCGCCGACGCACTTCGCCTGGTCGTGCGCCGCTACGCCGCGCAGGTGGCCCGGCGTCCAGGCATCGCGATTCCAGCGCTGTTGCTGCCGGGCATCGGCAACGCCTTTATCTTCTATGCGCCGCCGCTCGTCGTGGCCCGGCTGCTCGGGGAATTCTCGCAGCCGACGCCGCCCCCGACGGCCGCGCTGATGCCGTACGTGCTGACGCTGGCCGGCCTGTGGATCACGGGCGAAGCGATCTGGCGGCTATCGGCGTTCCTGCTGGCGCGCACCGAGATTCGGGCGATGGAGTCGCTGTACATCGAGGCCGTGGAGGAACTGCTGGCCAAGGATCTGTCGTTCTTCCACGACAACTTCGCTGGCTCGCTCACCAAGCGCGCGTTGGGCTATGCGCGCCGCTTCGAAGACGTCTTCGACGTGCTGTGTTACTCCGTCGCGTCCAACCTGATCGCGCTGCTGTTTGTGGGCGTGGTGCTGTGGCGCTACTCGCCGTTCTTGGTGGCGGTGCTGTTTGGCATGCTCGCGACGACCGTGGTGATGGTGCTGCCCCTCATCCGGCGCCGCCAGCGGCTGGTCGAGGCGCGCGAAGCCGCCTCGAACGTGCTGGCCGGACACGTCGCCGACTCGCTCGGGAACGCCGATGCCGTGCGAGCGTTTGCCATGGAGGCACACGAGGCGCGCATCCACGCCGGCAACGTACGCGACTTCGGCGCCAAGACCCAGCGGTCATGGGATTACCAGAATCTGCGGGTCGACATGGTCACCGCCCCGATGTACGTGCTCACCAACGTCGTGGGCTTGAGCGTCGCGCTGACGGTCTACGGCTCGACCGGCGCGGGCCTGGCGCCCGTGTTCCTGACCTTCAGCTACTACATGACCGTCACCCGCGTGATGTGGGAGTTCAACCGCATCTACCGCACCTTCGAGGGCGCACTCACCGATGCCGCCCAGTTCACCGTGTTGTTGCTCGACCCGCCGATGGTGCGCGATGCCGAGCCGGCGCAGCCGTTTGCGCCACGCGACTACGGTGTGGAGCTGCGCGCCGTCACGTTTGCCTACTCGCCGGCGCAGCCGCGCCTGTTTGACCAGTTGTCGCTCACCATCGCTCCGGGCACGAAGGTCGGGCTGGTAGGCCGGTCAGGTGGCGGCAAGACCACGTTGACCCGCCTGTTGCTGCGTTTCTCGGACGTGGACGCCGGCCAGATCCTGATCGGCGGCCAGCCCATCGACCAGGTGCCGCAAGCGGCGCTTCGGCGCGCGGTGGCCTATGTGCCGCAAGACCCGGCGATGTTCCATCGCACCATTGCCGACAACATCCGCTTCGGGCGTCCCGAGGCCAGCGACGACGACGTCCGCCGCGCCGCGCGTCAGGCCTACGCGGCCGAGTTCATCGAGGCGCTGCCCGAGGGGTATCAGACGCTCGTGGGGGAGCGCGGGGTGAAGCTGTCGGGCGGGCAGCGTCAACGCGTAGCCATCGCCCGCGCGCTGCTCAAGGACGCGCCCATCCTGATTCTGGACGAAGCCACCAGCGCTCTCGATTCCGAGAGCGAAGCGCATATTCAGGACGCGCTCTGGACGCTGATGACGGGCCGCACGGCGATCGTCATCGCCCATCGCCTGTCGACGGTGCGCCGCATGGATGAACTGATCGTGCTCGACCGCGGCCGGGTCGTCGAGCGGGGCTCCCACGACGCGCTGTTGGCGCAGCATGGGCACTACGCGGCGCTGTGGGAGCGTCAGTCGGGCGGATTCCTTGGCGCCGACGACACCGCGGCCGTACCGGTGGCGGCCACCGCGTCAGCGTAGACTGCGAAGCGACCATGGCTTACGGACGCACCTATTCGAGTCACGCGATGGCGGTGGAATTGGTAGGCGTGTTTCGGCATCAGCTGGCGGCGAGCCGGCTGGGCCCGGGACAGCTCTGTCTGTGCATCACTGACAGCGCGTGGAACCCCGCCTATGCCGCGGCCTGCATTGGGGCCGCGCACGCGCTCGGGGCAGACGCCTATCAGGTTGTATTCCCCGTGAACCGGCCGCTGCCGGCCAAGACGCTGGCCGCGAGTTGGGCCGAAGCCGACCTCATCGTCTATATGACCTCGTTCACGTTGCACTACCGGCCCGAGATTCGCGCCGCACTCGATGCCGGAGCCCGTGTGCTGTGCGCGATGCAGCCGGTGCACGTGATGACGCGCCTGACCGCCGATCCCGACGTGCGACGCCGCACCATCGCCGGCGCGGCCTTGCTCGATGCGGCGACGATCATCCGGATCACGTCGGACGCGGGCACGGATCTCGTGATGGACAAGACCGGACGGCGCGGTCTGGCCCACTACGGTGCGGCCGACGAGCCCGGTCATCTCGATTTCTGGGGCGCGGGCATGGCGCAGGCGGCGCAGCTCGAAGGCACGCTCGAAGGCCGGCTGGTGCTCGACCGCGGTGACTGCTGCTTCCACCTGGGCCGGTTCATGGAACAGCCGACGACGATCGTCTTCGAGCGCGGGCGTGCCGTGGCCTTCGAGGGCGGGCTCGACGCGCTGCTGATCCGCACCGCGCTCGAGGCCGGCGGCACCGACAGCGCGTTCATGGCGGGGCACATGGCCTGGGGCACCGACCATCGCGCCCAGTGGCTGCAACCGCTCGTGCAGGTGCCCGATGCAGGTGGCGGTGGTGCCGATTCCGAGTCGTTCTACGGCAACGTGCAGATCGAGATCGGCAGCAACAACGACGTCGTGTTCGGGGGCCAGAACGCCGCGTCGGTGCACCTGGGCCTGTGCCTGCGGAATGCCAGCCTGTGGCTCGACGGCACGCCGATCATTGCCCGCGGCGAATTCGTGCCCGCGCTACTTCGGCGCCGTGGCTGACGCCGGCACGATCACGAAGGTGGCGTACATCATGTCGGAATCGAGTTTGATCGTGCGCAACAGGGTCGAGGCGTCGGCCGAGTACACCTCGATCATCGAACCTGCCTCGTAGATGTAGACCAGGCCACTTGAACTCGATCGCATCTGCATGCGCGTGCGGGTCGGCACGTCGATGCGGCTCGTCACTGCGCGCTTCACCAGGTCGATGGTCCACAACTCGTGGTGGCCGATCTCGGCGCGCAAGACGTGCGCGCGTGTGCCGCCAGGACCGACCGTGAACTGCAGACTGCCCGTGGCCGGCTCTGGTCCAATCGGGAAGACGTCCACCGTCTTGGCCGCCAGGTTGATCTTCCCGACCACCAGCAGCTTCCGCTTCATCACCGCGTCACGCATCGTGAACAGGCTGGTGGCCGAGCCCGGCTGGTCCGCGGAGTCATCCCAGGGGCCGGGGTCGAAGCGGCCCATCGCCGTGTCGGTCGGCCGCGAAAGATCCCACGTGTCGACCTGCTCCATCGTGGCCGCGTCGTAGATCGTCACCTCGTTGCCGAACACGTAGAGCAGTTTCCCGTCGGGCGAGAAACGGAGGGCCACCGAGAAGTACGACGGCTCCGGATCGATCGTCCACGGCACCGTGCGCATGACCTTGTGCTGTACCAGGTCGTACAGGATGAACTCGTTTGGACCGATCTCCCACCGGTCGATGAGCTTGGTGGCCGCGTGCGCCACGATCACCATCGTGCGGTGCTGCGGGTCGACCTCGTACGCCAGCGCCCGAACGTGGTGGCTGGCGTCGCTCAACGTGAAGCTGTCGATGCTTTGCCGGGTGCGAACGTCCACCACTTCGAAGCGCTCCTGGTTGGCGCTCTGGACGTAGAACCGCGACCGGTCGGGCGACAGCCGCACGGCATACGGCGCACCGGTCTTCAGCGGAATCTTCGTGACCGTTTCGGTCGCCTCGTCGATGGCCGTGAGGTGACCCGAGTACGACCCGACGAAGATCGTGCCCGTGCCGGCCGAGGGCGCCCGCGGCGATTGCGCGGCTGGGCTGCCGGCTGCCAGCGTGAGAACCACGAGGACTGACGCGAGTTGTCGAGTCATTTGCGCGGATTCTGCCACAGAACGCCTCGCCTGGCGGGTACGATTCATGACAATGGCGCACGAGTGGAACGGATAAAATCGCTGACTGACGCGGGCGTCGATGCCTCGCAGGAACGGGTGGCATGTCAGAAATGTGGGTTTTGGCCGTGGGCGCGGCCGTTGC
>JANMDX010000125.1:0-28668 GCA_031376505.1 Acidobacteriota bacterium | reverse complement strand
TTCTGATTCGGCGACATGCCGGCTTGCACGAAGAGCGCCACGGCCTTGGGACTATGCTCGCCAATGGCCTGGAAGAAGGCCGCAGGCGTGAACTCGTACCCCAGGCCGCCCAGTGCGCGCTTGAGCGCCGTCGTATTGGCGGCACCGTCGCCAGATGCCGGGCCCGCGTCGACCGACGACGCCACAAACGGCTCCAGTATCGCAACCCCGCTCTTCACGACGGGCGCCTTCACGAGCGCGTTGAAGAACCACGTCTGCCCGAGCATCTTCGACTTGAACTCCGCGTGGACCCGCTTGCCGTCGTAGGCGCTGAGATTGAGCGTGGCGAAGGTCGGAAAAGCGCGGCCGCTCCCGGCCACCCTCGCGTGGTAGGGCACGACGCTGAGGTCGTCGACCCCCTGCTTCCAGCGGATGCGCACCGCATGCAGCGCGCCCGAAGCGGCCAACGCCTGTAGACGGCCTGGCACCTGGTCGGCCGGCGCGATGGCCACGTCGGACACGAGCAGGATCAGATAGTCCTGCGCCTGGTTCGCCGGGTCGGTCGACAGCGTGACGTAGACGTGCCCGAAGCGAGTCGTCTGGCCGTCCACGGTGAACGTGCCGATAGCCGGGTCCTGAGCGTGTGCCGCGAGCGGTAGCAGCCCCAGCAACGCGATGCAGCCTGCGCGAAGTAAGTTCATCATCTTCCTCCCGCCACGGCGGTTGGTGCGAGCGTGGACACCCGAGAATAGCGTCAAACGCCTTCGCTGAAGGGTGCGGATTCTTCGAGCCCGTGCCCTGCACATGGAGGACCGCATCGGATCGCTCGAGGCCGGCGAGCTCGCGGATCTCATCGTGCTCGACGGCGACGCGACCGCCATGGTCCCGCTCTACGACGTGTACAGTCGGCCGGTCCGCGTCGCCCGTGCCGACGACGCCCCGTGCCCTAATACCTCGCACGCGCAATGCGCGTGCCGGATCGACGTCCGCCGCAATGACAGAGAGTGTGCCGAAGACGCCCATACGATGCGATCTGCCTTGCTGGGCTCGTGGGCGGGGCAGCCCCGCCGCGCCGCCAAGAAATCTGGCGCGCGAACCGCAAGGTTACCTTAAACTCTCCCCCAGTCTCGCAGCAAGGCCAGAAGCGTTGCCGGCCCGGTCGTGTCTGGCCAACGTGCGGCATGAAGTGACGTTGAGGAACAGACCCATGGATTCTCCATACGACGCGTCGGTTCTCAAAGAACTCACAAAGTTGGTCGTCCCTTCCGGGCGTCGCCTCGGGCTGGTCATCGGGATCGACTCGTATGCGGATCCGATCCCGAAGCTCACCGCCGCTGTCGCAGATGCGCGCGCGATGCACGCAATGATGGTCGACCCTAACTGCGGTTGTTTCGCGAAGGAACACACCGTCCTCCTCACCGAGGGCGAGGCCAATGCGCGGGCCGTCAACCGCGAACTCGAGCGCCTGGCAAAGAGCGCCACGGCGGACGATGAAGTCTGGATCTTCTTTGCGGGGCATGCCGTCCTGCTCGAGGGGGGGGGGCACCGGCTACTGCCATCTGACTCCGAGAGAGAGTATCTCGACTCCTCGACCATCCCTTTTGCCGACAGTGCGAGCAAAATCAAGTGTAGCCGGAAGGTCGTGTTTCTCGACTGCTGTCACTCGGGTGCGACCGGCGCATCGACGCGCGCCGTGCATCGCGTCGAGCAGGTACTCGCCACCTACGAGGCGAAGGGCGCGATCACGTTTTGTTCCTCGGACGGCGCTGAACAGTCGGTCGAACTGCCCGAACTGCAACGCGGCGCGTTCAGCTACTGGCTCGAGAAGGGCCTTCGGGGCGAGGCCGACTTGAGCGGTGACGGCGTCGTCACGAGCAGTGAATTGTGGAAATTCGTGCAGGAGCACGTCGCGAAAGACGCGATGCGGCTCACGAACCGTCACCAGACACCTCAGTTGAAGTCGGATTTGAGCGGCGATTTCTACTTGTCGGTCAACATCGAGGCGGCTCGACGCAAAGCGCAGCAAGCCCAGGAGTCGGCCGACCTCCAGCGCAAAGCTGAAGAGGCGACCGCGGCCGACAAGAAGACACTCAAGGCGCTCTTCAACGAGCCCGGCAGCGATTTGAGCGGCGGCGACTACGACGCGGCGGGGGCCATTCTCGATGCGGGCGAGAGCAAGGCGCGTAAGCAGCTTGGTGAAGCGCTTGGCGTGTTCAGAGATACCCACAAGGCCGGACTGGCGGTCGACGCCATCCACGGAATCGTCGCTCGGACTTCACCAACAGCTGCGGCGGCTCGGGCGCCTGTGGACGGTGCAGAGAAGCGGCGGCGCGTGAGGCCACCGGCTGAAGCACCGCCGATGCCCGCTTCGCACGTCGCTGACGTGCCCGCGCCGCTGCCAGCAGTCGAGAGCCAAAGAACCGAGGCGGCCAAGCCAGGGCTGGCTCTGTGGAAAAAGATCTTGCTCGGGGTGGCCGCAGTCTTTCTGTTCTTGTTGGTTTTGGGTAGTTTGCAGGACCCGGCGGCCCCTGCGGGCGAGACGCCCCTTGCGGCAACGACCACGGCCCCTGCGGGCGAGACGGCCCCTGCGGCAACGACCACGGCCTCTGCGGGCGAGACGGCCTCTGCCCCGACGCCGCCCGGAATTTTCTTCCTCGAAGAAGGGCAAGTATTTGACTATGAGTCATACGACAATCAATGCCTTGTTAGTAAACCCGGTGGTTGCCGCCTCACAGGACTGCGTGACTTATACAAGCCGGGAAAAACCCCCGAGCTCTTAACTGTTCCCAAGGGAGGGTCGATTGGCTTTCAGAAAAACGACGGCACTAGACGCGACAACCCGATACGCGCGATTCAGTTTGACGCGAACGGCAACGAGGTACAAGTGCTGTCTGAGTTCGGCCACATCGCGGCCGCCAACGAGTCCCAGATGCTTTTTCTCGGCGACAGAGACAGCCAGTTTTCGATTTACATCACGCTGAACAAGTTCAAAGGCACCGCAGTGGAGTGGCAGCACAGCGGGGCGTTGTCAGACGCGGCCTTCGAACGGCTCGTCGCCGCGAGCAATCCTAAATGAGTGAGGGCTCGACGTCGGAAAGACGATAGCAACTGTCTTCAAAGTCAAGCGGTCTCGAGCTGACGGACTTGTTGCCACGTCGTGTGCGTCCGCTGGACGTCGAGGCTCACGTTGAACACCGGCGACGCGGGCGTGGCCGATCTGGCGCAGCTGCCAAGGGAGCTGCTGTACGGCGGCGAGAATTGCAGGTACTTCGCGAGACAGCTCGGGTCAGCCCCTCGTCCGCTCAGTCGTTGGTGTAGACTCCGCGCATGAACGCCAAACGCGCCCTCCTCATCGGCATCGACTCGTACGAACACGTCAAACATCTCAAGGGCTGCGTCAACGACGTGCAGCTCATGCGCAGCGTGCTCGTCGATACGTTTGGTTTTCCCGAAGCGCAGATCACGCTACTGGCCAACAAGCAGGCCACGCGCAAGGCCATGCTCGGCGCGTTCGATGCCCTCATCGACGCCACCGGGCCTGACGACATCGTCGTCATCCACTACGCCGGCCACGGGTCGCAGATGCGCGACCGCGAAGGCGACGAGCCGAGCGGCTTCGACAGCACCCTCATGCCGTGGGATACGGCGCGGGCGCCTGTTGGCGAAAACCGCGACATCTCCGACGACGAGATCCACCTGAAGCTCAAGGCGCTGGCCGCCAAGACGGAGTTCACGACGATCATCGTCGACGCGTGCCACTCGGGCACCATCACCCGCGATGCGTTTGGCGGCGAGACCCGCAGCGTCGAGCCCGACCTTCGTCCGATCTCGGAGCTGCCGACGTCGCCCATTCCGCCGGGCCCTCAGACGCTCACGCGCTCGGCCGCCAGCGGCTGGATGCCGGCCGATGACAGCTACGTGCTCATTGCCGGGTGCCGCGACGGCGAGGAGTCGATGGAATACGCGCCGCCAGAGGGCGGCGGGTCACACGGAGCGCTCACCTACTTCCTGTGCCAGGAACTGCGCCGGGTGGTTTCAGGCACGACCTACCGCGACGTGTTCGAGGCGGTCGCTGCCAGAGTCAACGCCTACAACAAGATTCAGCACCCACAGATCGAGGGCACGACCGACCGCGAAATTTTCGGGGTGAAGGACGTGGTGCCCGCGCCCTACGTCACCGTCACCGGCCGCACGGCGTCGGCGGTGACACTGGGCGCGGGCAGTGCGCACGGGCTCACCGTGGGGTCCACCTACGGCGTCTATCCACCAGGCACCAAGCAGTCCGCAACGGGCACGGCCCTCGGCGAGGTCACGATCAGCGCCGTCCGCCCGTTCACCGCCGACGCCCAGGTGACGCGCGAGAGCGCCGCAGGCAGCATCGCCGCCGGCGCGCGCGCGTTTGAGTCCGCGCACGCCTTCGGCGATTTCACCATGCCCGTCGAGATCGTGGCGCCGGCCGATGCGGCGGCCGGCCAGGCACTGCGAGACCGCATCGAAGCGTCCTCGCTGAGACGCCTGAAGCTCGTCACGTCGCCGGCACCTGCCGCGGTGCGGGTCTATCTGCTGCCCGCCCGCGCCTCGGCGGCGCCAGATGAACCGGTGCCGCAGGCCGGCGCGCTCGACCGGCCGATGTGGGCGGCGGTGGGCGCCACCGGCGATCTCGTGATGCGGCTGAAGGAGCTCGACGACCTCGACACGGTGGCGACGAACCTGGAAGCGATCGCGCACTACCAGCGGGTGCTTGCCACGGACAATCCGGTTCGGAATAGCCCTCTGCGAGGCAAGGTCTCGCTCGAGATCCAACGCAGGGGTAGCGACGGCCAATGGGTGGCGGCCGAGCCAGAGGTGGACGGCGGTCAGATCGTGTTCGAGGAACAAGAGGACATTGCCTTCGTTGTCACCAACCGGCACGACAAGGACCTCTATGTCGCGCTCTTCAACATCGACGCGACCGGCGCGGTGAGCCCGCTGTTCAAGCCCGTGCAGATTCCCCTCCCTGCAACGAAGCAATACAGGGAGGACGCCACAAGACTCTCCTTCGCCGACGGCTATCCGTTCCTCGACATGGCCGACCCGGTGCGCGGCAACGAAGGACTCGAGACGATGAAGCTCTTCGTCACTGAAGAGGCCGTTGACTTCGAGGGACTCGCGTCAGTAGGCGTCAGATCGGCAGAGCAACCGCTGGTCGCGCAAGCGCCATCCGCGCTCGCGTCCATGCTGCAGGGCATGGCCAGTGGAACGACGACCCGAGCGGTCACAAGGAAAGATGCAGCCGGTGGCGACTGGACCACGGTGACACGAACCTTCACGCAGCGACGGCGGCCGGCCGAGTTGCCCGCTACCGGCGAGCGTGTGGCAATCGGCTCGGCGTTCGTGTCTTCGACGTCGTGGAAGGGAAAGGTCACCACCGGGCTCAGCAAGGACGGGCGCGACGACACCGCGGGATTTGCCACCGAGGCACTACAACGCGCGTTCGCGAACGCTGGCGTCACGATGCGGCCGGTGTTGTCGATCGAGGGCGCCGAGGTTGGCCACGCCAGTCGCAGCGACACCGACACCGACGCGCCCGTGGTCAAAGTGGAGCTGCGGCAGCCACCCGAAGGCTACGGGCAGATGATGCTTTCCGCCGACGAACTCGGCGTGTTGTCGTGGTCGTTTGCCGAGACGACGTCCGCGACGCGCGGGGACGACGGCCCGTCGGCACGGCGCGTCTACCGCGTGCCTGGCGCAGTGCCGGAAGAGGCGACCGGCGAGCCGGGCTCCCGCGGCGAGATGGCGGTGGCCGCCAAGAAGATCCTGAAGGAGCTCGTCTTCCCGCTGGTGAGCCCGGTGCTCGGCGCGGTGGGCGCCGAGCTGGTTCGCAAGCTCGATGCCACGCACTGGCCGTACCGGGTGCGCTCGTTCACTCCCGACGACTACGCCGTGGACCAGGCCACCACGATCGATCTCGAGGGGTGGAAGCAGCTGCGGGGGCGCCGGGCGCTGCTCATGGTGCACGGCACGTTCAGCCGCACGCACCTGGCATTCGGCCAGCTGCCGAAGGACTACGTGGAGGCACTGTACCGCCACTACGAGGGCCGAGTTTTCGCCTTCGATCACCCCTTCCTGTCCGAGGATCCCGAAGACAACGCGCGATGGCTGGTGAAGCAGATGCCCGCCGACGCCGGCCTTACGGTGGACATCGTGTGCCACTCGCGTGGGGGGCTCGTGAGCCGGGTGCTGAGCGAGAAACAGTCGGAGATGTCGGCAGACGGACGGCTGCAGGTCGGCAAGATCGTGCTCGTCGGCGTGCCCAACGCCGGCACGGCGCTAGCCGACCCCGACCACATCGGGAAGTTGCTCGACGTCTTCACCAACCTCATCAGCTTCGTGCCCGACAGTTTTGGCGCACCAGCCCTCACGGTGCTCGTCGAATGCGCAAAGGCCGTCGCGGTGGGCGCCCTAGGCGGCCTCAAGGGGCTGCGGGCCATGCAGCCGGGCGGCGAGTTCATGACGGGGCTGAACCGGCCCGGTGGCTCACGAGGCCAGACGACGTATTTCGCAGTGACCTCGAAGGTGACCCCCACCGAGCCTGGCCTCAAGCACCTGGCGTACTCTCGAGGTCTCGACCGGCTGCTACTCGGAGCCAACGACTTCATCGTGCCGTCCGACGGTGTGTTTGCCGCCAACGGGTCGGGCTTCTTCCCCGTGGCCAAGCCTCTGGTGCTCGAAGGTGCCGGCGCCGTGTCCCACACCAAGTACTTCGCCGACCAGCGCGTCCGCGACCAGGTGCTCACCTGGCTGACCCAACAATGACACGCCGCACTCGGAGCCCCCATGAGTAGCGCCAGTCCTGGCCGCAAGCCCTGGACCGTGCTTGCCTACACGGTGGCCGACGACCCAGACCACCCGTTGGACCACTGGGCCGAAAAAGAACTCAAGGCGCTGTGCGACGCGGCCGACTTCGGCGCGGTAAGCATCGCCGTTCAAGTGGATTTCGACACACCCAAGGGCGTCTTCCGAGGCTCACTGACGGCCGCACCGGCGGAATCGCGCGGCTTTGAAGACATTCGCGCCGAAGACCATGTTCTCTGGAAGTCGATCCTGGGCGAGGTTGATGCACAGCGGTCTCTACTTCGCGTCCAAATGGAGCGAAAAGACCTCGGCGCCGCGCGTGCCAATGTGTTGCGGCAGTTTCTGCGGTTTGGCCAGAGGGAATGCCCGGCCGAACGCTACGTGGTGTTCTTTTACGGCCACGCCTCCGGGCCGTTTGGACTGTTCAACGACCGCGCGACCGGCGCACGGAAGTTCGACACCTTGCGCCTCAACGATCTGGCGGGGTCGCTCGAGACCACGGACGACCGCGCCGGTGTCGTGGTGTTCCGCGACTGCTTCATGAACACGCTCGAAACCGCCTACCAGCTGCGAGAAACGGCGGAGTTCATGATCGCCAGCCAGGCGTTAGCGCCGGTAGGCGGCGTATGGCCGTGGCACCGCTTCATGGCCACGCTCGCCCCCGGCGCGGACCCTGCCGATGTCGGCCTGGGCATCGTGAAGCGGCTGGCCGACTTCCTGGACGAAGACCCGGCGCACCGCGATGGGCTTGCCGCCGTGCCGTACTCCCTGCTGGATCTCAGTGCCGCCGACGCGTGCACAGCTCCGCTCAAGGCCTTGGTCGAGGCGCTCGACGCCGCTCGCGCCGATCCGGCCCGCTCGCGCGCCTGCGCCGCCGCGCTCGAGGCCGCTCGCGTGGGGTCGACGACGAACAGGCAGATACCGGGTGATCCAGCGCTGCTCGATGTGCCGACGATGTGCGAGGGACTGGCTGCGCTTTCTGGCGATCCGGTGGCGGCGCCGGCGCGGGCCTTCGGCGACGTGGTGCGGTCACGTCTGGTACGCTGGCACCACAGCCAAACGACGTTCCACAGAGGCACCAGCCTGTTCTACAAGCCGGTGCGTAAACGAGACTTGAAGCTGACCTACATTCACGCCGAGGTCGAGACCGTGGCGGCCGAGGATGCCGCGTACTATCAGCGGCTGGCGCTGTCGAAGGCGACCGGCTGGGACCGGATTGCTCTGAATCCATTTCCGGTCGCCGACTGATCGACGAAGACCCACGGCGCGCCCATGAGGGCTGCACCGTGGGCTACGCCGACACTACCGCTTCTTCGCAGCTTTCTTGGCGGTCTTCTTCGCGACCTTCTTCGCGCCGCGCTTGGTCGGCATTCCCATCGGCTTGTCGTCTTTCGGCATGCTCGCACTCCTATTGGAGGGACCAACATCGGTCCTGATTCGGCGTGAGTGTAGCGCAGAAAGACTTTGACTTGAAGGCGCGAGTGCGGGGCGAATAAGCCGTGGCTGCTGCCGCCCGCGCCGAGGTCGAGAAAGTCAGGGCCGTGCGCAATCTGTGCTCGTCGCTCAAGCTGTTCATGCGCACCGGCAACGCGGGCAGCGTCCTGCGTGTGTGCGACGTGTGCAGGCGCGCCCCGGAGCGACGGCCACGACTGGATCTCGATCAGCCGTCAACCCATTCCCCTGCTCACCGAGCGGTGATCGGACTCAGGGCACGACGGCGCCAGTGACGACGAACAACGTCGAGGGCACCGTCGTGTAGTTGTAGGCGTACCATCGGCCCTCGTCGACCCAGTCGGTGACCATCAGGGTGGCCAGCGCGCCAATGCCCTCAGGCACGATCTCGTGGACGGTGGCGCGCGCGCCACTACGGAGGTCGACGCGCTCGACCCGCGTAGGGACGTCGTGGCCGTGTTGCACGAAGACGGCCCGGCTGTCGCGGCTCCAGCCCACCACGCGATCGCCAGCGCGCAACCCGGCGACCGGACGTGGCTGCCCGGCCTGAATTGACGATGCCTGGAACGAGCCATCGGTAGCGGTCAGCAGCAGCGTTTGTCCGTCCGGGGCCAGCGACGCCATGACGCCTTCGTCGGTCAGTGGCGCCGGCGGCGCGCCCGACAGGTCCTGGCCGTAGCAGCGCGGCGCGCGCGCCGGTTCCGAACCGCAGACGATGAGCCGCCGGCTGTCAGGAAACCACTCGGCGGAGATGAGGCGGTCGAGCGGCCCACCCGGGAACCGGATCGCCGCGCCCGAGCCCGTGGGATACAAGACCAACTGTGCCGGCTGCGAGATAATCGCGGCCGCCCATTTGCCGTCGGGCGAGAGCTTTTGCGCAGCGCCGGTGCCGAGCCGAACGGTCTTCGAGCCGTCCGTCTTGCGCAGCACCACGCCGTAGTCCGGACCGCTGCGCAAGCCCACGTCCACCATCAGCAGCCATTCCCCGTCGGCCGACAGCGATCGCGCGCCCGTCGAGCCCAGCCACGACAGTTCCTGTTCGGCCGCCTGACCCGGCACCTTCGCGCGCACGCCGAACGACAGGTCTTCGCGCACGGCCAGCCAGCGGCCGTCGCGGGCCACGTCGTGCACGATGACCCGGCCGGGCACGCCGAACAGCGGCTGCGCCGGACGGCCGCCCGACGCCGGCACCGACATGGGCTGCATCACAGAGCCGCCCGCGACGTTGCCCGAGAAGACGAGCGTCGAGCTATCGCCGGTCCAGGCGAGCCCTTCAACCGACCACAACTCGTCGCTGAGCGCGGTCACTCTGCCGGTGCGGTCGGCGATCATGACCCGGCCGCGGTCATCGCCCGGCCAGTCGTGCTCGAAAAAGGCCACGCGAGCACCATCGGGCGAGACACGAGGATCACTCAGGTAGCCGTTGGCTTCGTGCAGGACCGTGCCCACCGGGTACTCGAGACGATCGCGGCCGTTGCCGAGGTCGTGCACGATAGCCATCGCCTCGCCGTCGGGCCCCCAGTCGGCCTCGCGCACGTTCTCGAGGACGGCGCGCGGCGAGCTGCCCAGGGTCATGCGCGCGAGCGTGCCGCTGTACAGCCGCTGGAAGAGGTGTCTGGCGTTGACAATGAGCGCCAGTTCGCCCTTGCTGGAGACCGAAAGCAGATGCGCGTCTACCACGTCGAGCCGCTGTGGGGCCTCGGCAGTCGCACTGATGACGAAGAGTTCTGTTGCGTATCCCCGGAGCGCCGCGCTGTAGACGATCGTCTGGCCGTCGGGCATGAACCGCGCATTCATGATCGGCAGGTGGTCGAACGTCTTGGCCTCGAAGGCGACGGGCCGAGTTGGCGTCGACGTCATCCGCCAGGCCGCCACGCCGCCCACAGCGGCCCCCAGACCCAACGCCGCTGCGAACATGACCGCTCCCCGCAGCCCGCGCGCCGGCGGCGTGGCCACGGCCACCTGCGTGCCACTGGTGGCGCCCGCCATCGCCTCGAGGGCATAGGCGATGTCGCTGGCCGACTGGAAGCGCTGCTCGGGCTTCTTCTCCATGCATCGCCGGACGATCCGCTCGAGATGGACGGGCAGCGCGCCGGCCGGCAGCTCTGGCGGGTCCTGCTTCAGGATCGCCGCCATCGTCTCCACGTCGGAATCGCCCGTGAACGCGCGCCGCCCTGAGAGGATCTCGTAGCACACGGCGCCAAACGCGAAGATGTCCGTCCGATGGTCGACCGCTTCGCCGCGCACCTGCTCGGGCGACATGTAGCCCGCCGTGCCCATCACGGCTCCGGGGCTCGTGACGGGTGCCGACGGGTGCCGCGTCTGGGTTTCGCCGTCGCGCGGGTCGACCATGCGCGCCAGACCGAAGTCGAGAATTTTCGCGCGGCCCTCGGCGGTGATGAAGATGTTGGCGGGCTTGAGATCGCGATGCACGATGCCCTTCTGGTGCGCCGCCGCCATGCCGAGCGCCACCTGCACGGCCAGCTCGGTCGCTCGTCTCGCTGGCAGTGCCCCCCGCGCCACGGCCGCGTGAAGCGTCTCGCCTTCGAGTAGTTCCGACACCACATAGGGCACGTCGCCCTCGATGCTCACATCGAAGACGGCCATCACATTGGGATGATTCAGCGCGGCAGCGGCCTTGGCTTCCTGCTCGAAGCGGCCCAAACGATCGAGGCTCTGCGCAACATCGGTCGGCAACACCTTGATGGCCACGTCCCGGTTCAGACGTCCGTCGCGGGCCCGGTACACCTCGCCCATTCCGCCCGCGCCAATCGGCGCGACGATGACATACGGACCAAGGCGCGCGCCTGGGGGAAGAGCCACGACGTAATTATAGCTGTGGGCACGACCGCGACGTGGCCCGAAGACCCGGTTGCGCTGCGCGCCAGACCCCAGTCGTTGCATACTGGCGTCATGAACTGGCTGGTGAAAGAAGAGCCGTCCAACTACAACTTCGCGACGTTTCAGAAAGACGGTCGCACCGTGTGGTCGGGCGTACGCAATCCCGTCGCGCAGAGACACCTGCGGTCGATGGCGCCGGGCGATCGCGTGTTCTACTACCACACGGGCAACGAGAAGGCGCTCGTGGGCACCGCACGGGTGGCAAGCGCGCCATATCCCGACCCCGCGAGCGCCGACGGTTCCTTGTTCGCGGTCGAGCTGACCTGCGACGCGCCGCTGCCCGCGCCGGTCGCGCTGAAGGCCGTCAAGGCGGATGCGCGGTTCGCCGACTTTGCGCTGACGCGCGTGCCGCGCCTGTCAGTGATGCCCGTGACCGACGCGCAGTGGGCGATGCTCGAGCGTATGGCCACGATCCAGACGGACGCACGCGAGGCACCATGAAATTCCGCGACTTCGGACGCACCGGATGGCAGGTCAGCGAGATCGGCTACGGCATGTGGGGCATGGGCGGCTGGTCCGGGTCCGACGACGCCGAGTCGCTCGCCTCGCTCCATCGCGCCGTGGAACAGGGCTGCACGTTCTTCGATACGGCCTGGGCCTACGGCAAGGGCCACAGCGAACGTCTGCTCGGCGAGGTCGCGCGCGCGCATCCGGATCGTGGCCTGATCCTCGCCAGCAAGATTCCACCAAAGAACATGCAGTGGCCAGGCAAGCCCGAGTCGCCCGTGGCCGAGACGTACCCGGCGGACCACATCCGGGAGTACACCAACGAGAGCTTGTGCCACCTGGGACTGGAGCGGATCGACCTGATGCAGTTCCACGTGTGGGACGACGCATGGGCAGCCGACGACGCGTGGCCCGAGGCCATCGCGGCCCTGAAGCGCGCAGGCAAGATCCGCGCGTTCGGGATCAGCGTAAATCGGTGGCAACCCGAGAACGTGCTGAAAGCGATTGCGACGGGCGTCGTGGATGCCGTGCAAGTCGTCTACAACATCTTCGACCAGGCGCCGGAGGACCGGCTCTTCCCCGCCTGCCGGGCGAACAACGTCGCAGTCATCGCGCGTGTGCCCTTCGACGAAGGCACGCTTACCGGCACCCTCACGCGTGAGAGCCGCTGGCCCGACACGGATTGGCGCAGCAGTTACTTCACGCCGGCGCACCTGGAGGACAGCGTGTCGAGGGCGGAACACCTGGCGCCGCTTGTGCCGCAGGACGCCACGATGGCCGACATGGCGCTGCGCTTCATTCTGTCGTCGCCCGATGTGTCCACGGTGATTCCAGGGATGCGCAAGGCGCGGCACGTGGACGCCAACATGGCCGCGAGCCAGCACGGACCGCTGCCGGCGGATCTGCTCACCACGCTGCGCGCGCAGCGGTGGAACCGGACGCCGAATCAGACTCCGTAGGGGCTCCGCGGGTGTTCCACATTCCTGCTAGGCTGGACGCAGGGGGACGACCATGACGCGACCCACTGCCTGGCTGCTGGCCCTGCTGCTGGCGGTCACCCTGCCGCCGCCGCTCGTCGCGCAGACGCCATCGGCCACGCCGACCATCGAGGTGGCGCCCCCCGGCATCACACAGGAGATCACGCTCGGGGACGGCACCAGGGCCTACGGCCGCGTGGAGCGCGTGGTCGACGGCCGCGTGACGTTCCGGACGCTCGACGGGGCGATCCTCGACGTCGACGCCGCGCAGGTGGCACGTGTCGTTCGGGCGGATGGACGAGTCGTGGACGGCAGCTACTGGCGGACCGATCCCAACCCCTCGCGCTTGTTCTTTGGCCCCACGGGGCGGTCGATCCGGCGGGGAGAGGCGTACCTGGGCGTGTACGAAGTCGTCATTCCGTTCGTCCAGGTGGGCATCACGGACCGGATTTCCATCGGCGGCGGTACGCCTCTGGTCTTCGGTGGAGGGGGCGAACGCCCCTTCTGGATCACCCCGAAAATCCAGATCGCCGACACCGGATCGACCGCCGCCGCGATCGGCGTGATGCACATGGCCGGCATCGACAACGAGAGCATCGGCGTGGCGTATGGCGTCGTGACTCGTGGCTCCACCGACTCGGCCGTCACGGTGGGCGGCGGCTATGCCTACGCGCGCGGAGACAGCCCAGGCGGCGGACCGGTGCTGATGATCGGGGGAGAGCACCGCGTGCACCGGGGCGTCAAGCTGGTCACCGAGAACTACGCCTTCGAGGGTGGCGGCATCCTGAGCGCGGGCGTGCGCTTCATGGGCGAACGGCTCTCCGCCGATCTCGGCCTGGCAACCCCCCTCGGCATCGACGAGGTGTTCGTCTTTCCCATGGTCAACTTCGTGTGGAAGTTTCGGTGACGACAGGGCCTGACGCGATATCCTGAGTGCCGTACCGCCCGTCGACGCGCACGGAGGCCCCGGCATGACCAGCGACGCGACCCGTTCCTTCCTCGACCGGTTCGTCCGCGCGTGGGAGCGCCAGGACCTGCCGGCCCTGGCTGAGTGCTACGCCCACGACTGCGTGGTCTCCAGTCCAATCTTTCAGACCCTCACCGGCCGGTCGCAAGTCGAGCGATCGTACACGGACCTGTTCCGGGCCTTTTCGCACCAGACGGTCCGGGTCGACGACATCATCATCAACGACGAAGATCCGGTTCGTGCCGTCATCGTCTGGACGGCGCAGTCGACGCACGTCGGCGAGATCTTCGGCATGCCCGCCTCGGGCAAGCGCATCGAGCGCACGCTGGCCTACATCTTGACGTTGCGCGACGGGCTGATCGTCAAAGAAGTGCGTATGTACGACTTCACCAACATGCTGCTGCAGTTGGGTGTGCTCAGGGCGAAGCCGGCCAGACCAGCCTAGGGCCGCATGGGCCGCGTCAGTCCCTGTCGTCGGCGTCGGCCGCGCGGACGGAGGAGACGCGCGACACGAGCACCTTGTCGATGCGCCGCCCGTCCATGTCGATGACCTCAAAGCGCATCCCGCCCCAGTCGCAGACGTCGGCGGTGCGCGGGACGTGGCCCAGTCGCGCCATGACGAATCCGCCGAGCGTGTGATACGTGCCCGACTCGCCGTCGGGTAAGTCGTCGAGGCCCAGTTCGGTCGTCACGTCGTCGATCGGGGTCGCGCCGTCGATGAGCCAGCTGCCATCGGCGCGGGTCACGATGGCGCGCTCGGCCGCGGCGTCGGTCGGCAGGCTGCCGACAAACGCCTCGAGCAGGTCGGTGACGGTGACCAGTCCCTCGACCGCGCCGAATTCATCGAGCACAATCGCCAGGTGTCGGTGCGACGCCTTGAGCGCCTCGAGCAGCTTGAAGATGCCCATCGAGTCGGGCACGAAGAGCGGCTCCTTGATGAGGCTGCGCAAGGTGATAGGCGAGTTCTTCATCGCCACCGAGAGCATCTCGGCCGCGCGCACGGTGCCGAGCACGTTGTCGAGCGAGCCGTGGCACACGACGAACTGGCCGTGGCTGTGCCCGCTCAGAAACTGCCGCAGTTCGTCGCCAGCCGCGTCGACGTCGACCCACTCGATGTCGAGTCGCGGCGTCATGATGGCTCCCACGCGCTGGTCACCCACGCGGAACACACGCTGCACGAGGCTCTCTTCATGCTCTTCGAGCGCGCCGCTCTCGGCGCCCTGACTGATCACGGCGCGGATCTCGTCTTCGGTCAGGTGCGCCTCGGCATTGCCCTTGATGCCGAGCACGCGGAGCACGAGGTTGGTGGACCCAGTGAGGAGCGCCACCACAGGTCCTCCGATCCGGGCCAGCAGCTGCATCGGCATGGCCACCCACGACGCGATCGTCTCAGGATGATTGAGCCCAATGCGCTTGGGGACGAGCTCGCCGATGATGAGCGACAGATACGTGATGGCTGCCACCACCAGTCCCAGCGACAGGCCGCGCGCGTACGGGGCCAGGAGCGGCACCTGCACGAACGCCTCGCCCAACGGCTCGGCAATCGTGGCGCCGCCGTAGGCGCCCGCCAGCACGCTCACGAGCGAGATGCCGACCTGAACGGTCGACAGGAACTTGGTGGGCGAATTGGCGAGTTCAAGCGCCGCCCTCGCGCGGCGGTCGCCGTCTTCGGCCCGTTGCTGTAACCGCACCTTGCGCGCGGCCACGATGGAGATTTCCGACATCGCGAAGACGCCGTTGGCCACGAGCAACAGAAGGACCACGACCACCTCGGTGCCAATGCCTAGCATCGCCTGCGATTGTAGTCGGTCGCCCGGGCCGATTGCACGATGCCGCGAGCCCGTCCGGCGGGCCGGCGTCGGCCCCCAACGTATACTGCGCTCATGCACGCACGCACCGTCGCGATCGGCCTGGCTCTGATCCTCGGATCCCTCCCGCTTAGCGGCCAATCGCGGCCCGGCCTGTCGCCCGGGGATCTGTTCGCACTCACCTCGGTCGGCCAGGTCGAGCTTTCGCCTGCGGGCACGCACGTGGCGTATTCGGTCATCCACAACACCGAGAAGGGCCGGCCCTACGCCGTCGTTACCGTGCTGAACCTCAGCACCGGCGTAGCCCACGCCCTGCCGCGCGGGTCGTCAAGTCCCCTCTGGGCGCCCGATGGACGACGTCTCGCCTACCTCGGCAGCGGTCCCGAGGGCGCCGGCCTCATGGTGAGCGAGGCGGATGGCAGCGGCGCCAGACTCGTGGCGCCGGTGGAAGACACCAATCACCCTCTGCCATCCGCCGGCCGATCAATCGCGTGGGCGCCTGACGGACGCCGCATCGCCTTTGTCTCGGCCACGCCCGGTCCCGAGAGCGCCGACGCCAATGGCGATCCGATGGTGATCACGCGCTACCTCTACAAGCCCACCGCAGGCGAAGGACTCACGCGCTTCAACGACAACCGCCGTACGCACCTCTTCGTGGCCGACATCGGCACCCGGCAGGTTACCCAGGTCACGACCGGCGCCGCCTATGAGCACTCGATCGACTGGGCGCCGAAGGGCGACGACATCCTGTTTGTGTCGAACCGCGAGGCCAACGCCGACCAGACGTTCAACTACGACGTGTTCGCTGTCTCGGCGCGCACGCGCCAGGCGCGGCAGTTCACCGCCACCAAGAGCGCCGAGTACGCGCCCACGTGGTCGCCCGACGGCTCGCGGATCGCCTACTCCGGCACGACGCGCGAGCTCACCTCGTCGGAGACGACCATGGAAGACACGCACGTGTGGGTGATGGACGCCGACGGCTCGCATCGCGTGGACCTCGGCAAGGACATCGACAACCGGCAGGGCGCGCCGCAGTGGTCCTCCGATGGCCGGCACGTCTATGCCACCGTGCAGGAGCGCGGCAACGTGAAGCTGGTGCGTCTGCCGGCGGGCGGCGGCGCCGCTGAGGCCATCGCCGGCGAGCGCGGCAGCGTGGGCGCCTGGTCCACGGCCCAGGGCACGGTTGCCTACGCGTTCTCGTCGCCCGAGGCGCCCGCCGATCTCTATACGAAGACCGACGACGCCGCGGCCGTGCGGCGCACGGCGCTCAACCAGACGCTGCTTGGCCAGCGCCAGATCGCGACCGTCGAGGCGATCACGTATCCGAGTGTGGACGGCACCCAGATCGAAGCGTTCCTGACGCGTCCATTGAACCAGACCGCAGCGTCGTCCCACCCGTTGATCGTGATGATTCACGGCGGCCCGCATGGCCAGCAGGGCCCGGCGTTCACCGCCAAGGCGCAGGTCTACGCCGCGCAAGGCTGGGCGGCGCTGATGGTGAACTACCGCGGATCCACCGGCTACGGGCAGTCGCTCGCCGACAAGATCTTCGGCGACCAGAACGGCGCGGAGGCCAAGGACGTGGTGGCCGGAGTGGACGCGGCCATCGCGCGCCACCCGTGGATCGACGCGACCAGGCTGGGCATCGAAGGCGGCAGCTACGGCGGCCAGCTCACCAACTGGATCATCACCGAGACGAACCGCTTCAAGGCGGCCATCCCGAGCGCTGGCATCGCGAACCTCGTGAGCTTCAACTACATGGCCTACTATCACGACTATCTGGCCGTCGAATACGGCCGCTATCCGCACCAAGACGGCCTGATGGACCTGCTGTGGCAGCGCTCGCCGCTGCGCCAGATACACAAGGTCACGACGCCCACGCTCATCCTGCACGGCGAGAACGATAACGACGTGCCCATCGCCGAGGCAGAGCAGCTCTATACCGCGCTGCACGACGTGGGCGTGCCGACGACCTTCGTGCGCTATCCGCGCGAAGGGCACGGGCTGCGCGAAACCGGTCACGTGGTCGACGCGCTCACCCGCAGCCTGGCGTGGTACCGGCAGTACTTCGGCATACAGTAGAGGCGTGTTCAAGCGTCAGACCGAAGGCTCGGTCCTCTGCACGTCGTGCGGCGTCCTGGTGGGCGTCACCGATCCGACCTGTTACAACTGCCAGCGGCGGAATCCTGGTCTGTGGGGCTTTGCGCCCGTGTTCCGGCGACTGGGAAACGACCTGGGATTCGTGCCGCTCGTCATGGGCGGCACCATCACGTTGTATGTGCTCGGGCTGCTGGCGTCGGGCTCTGGGCTGCAGACCATGCTCGCCCCACGCAACGACGTGCTCTTTGCCCTGGGCAGCAGCGGCGCGGTGCCGGTGTTCCGGTTCGGCCGGTGGTGGACGGTGCTCACGGCAGGCTGGCTGCACGCGGGCGTGCTCCACATCCTGTTCAACGTCCTCTGGATTCGCCAGCTCGGCCCGGCCGTCGCCGAGCTGTACGGGCCGGGTCGCATGGTCATCCTGTATACCGTGTCCGGGGTCGTGGGCTTCGCCTTCACGTCCATCGCCGGAGATTACCTGGGCGCGTATCTCAGCCTGGTGCCGCTCGTCGGCGGGCTGCTCGCCCGGCTCCTCGGCGGCGCCGGCTTCTCGGTTGGCGCCTCGGCGTCGATTTTCGGGCTGCTCGGAGCGCTCGTGTACTACGGACGGCGCACAGGCAGCCGGCATGTCGGCGAGGCCGGCCTGCAGTACGCGCTCATGATGGGAGTCTTCGGGCTCATCATGCCGGGGATCGACAATCAGGCGCACCTGGGCGGGTTCGTAGGCGGGTATGTCGCGGGACAACTGCTCGACCCGTTGAAGCCAGAGCGCATCGACCATCTGGTGGCCGCGGTCCTCTGTCTGGTGGTCACGGCCGTGGCCATTGCAGCGTCGGTCATCACGGCCCTGCCGGTCTTGGCGCGATAGGCCCGACACGCGCGGGTTCGAGTTCTTGAATCCGCGCAACCCAAAAACCCGAAGACCCAGCTCGACGGGGGCTGTCGCCTTCGAGCTGCCGGATCCGCGCGTTCGTCCGGTTGAATGAACCGTTGCCATTGCGTCCCAATTCCGGACGCTTCGCGCCGCGGCAGTTGCGCATTCGTCCTGTTTTCGTGCAATTCGTCACGTCCCGGCGACCTTGGCCCCAAGTAGCTCGTGGCATAGGGTGGGTGGATCGCCTTGCCAAGCAATTGCGTCAGAACGGGCATCGCCCTTGCTCTAGAAGGTCGTGACCGCCGCGCGACGTGAGTAGCGAAGCGGTCATTTCACGAGCCGGACCGCCGGGTCCGGGTCGTTTTTGCAAGACCACCCCACAGGAGGTTATTTCCATGGCACGTTGGAGTAGAGTTCTGCTCGCGCTTGCAGCCGCAGTGCTGCTGGCCGCCCCGGGCGCATTTGCGCAGGGCGGAGGCGCGAGTTCGACCGGAAGCATTTCCGGTGAAGTGAAAGACGCCCAAGGGGGCGTGTTGCCGGGGGTCACGGTGACCGCCACCAGTCCGGCGCAGATCGGCGCACTGAGCGCCGTCACCAACGAGGCCGGCATCTACCGCTTCCCCGCCGTGCCTCCCGGCGAATACGCGATCACCCATGAGCTCGCCGGCTTCGGCCTGGTCAAGCGCGACGCCGTGCGCATCACGCTCGGCTTCAACGCCCAAGTCAACGTGACGCTCGCGGTCGCGTCCTTGAACGAGACCCTGGTCGTGAGCGGCGAATCGCCGGTCATCGACACCACGGCCACCCGTCTGCAGACCAATTACGACGCGCAGAACCTGGCTTCGCTGCCCAATGCCCGCGACATGTGGTCGCTGCTCGCGACCACGCCATCGGTCACGCTCAACCGCGTGGACGTCGGCGGCGCCACGATGGGCACCCAGACGACCTATTTTGCCTATGGATACTCGGGCCAGAATCGGCCGCTCGTCGAGGGCATCAACACCACCGAAGGCACGGCCGCTGCCGGCTTCTATCTGGACTACGGCTCGTTCGAAGAGGTGTTCATCGGTGCGGCCGCCAACTCCGCCGAGATGCCCAACTCGGGCGTGCTCACGCAGTTTGTGAGCAAGAGCGGTGGCAACTCGCCCAGCGTCAACTTCTACTACGACATGGAAGACGACCGTTTCCAGAGCCGCAACCTCGCAGCCGATCAGGTCATCCCGACCTCTGGCGCGGTGATTCGCCCAGACGGCAACCGTCTGGCGAGCTACAAGAACACCAACATCGGCCTTGGCGGGCCGATCCTGAAGGACCGCATCTGGGGCTTCGGCGCGTTCCTCGACCAGCGCAACTCCGTTGCGGCGCCGCCCTCGGGCTCGTTCCTCGACGGCACGGCGTTCAACACCAAGTTGCGCAACTTCACCGGCAAGCTGACCTATCAGCTCAACCAGAACAACAAGTTCGTGGCCTACGCGCAGGAGGGCACCAAGACGCAGCCCAACCGCACGGACAGCAGCAACCGACTGGGCGCGCCAATCCACATCACGGCCGACTCCACCGTGATTCAGGACTCGCCGAGCTGGGTGTTCAAGGGCGAGTGGAATGGCACGATCGGCCAGAACATGTTCGTCGAGGTGCGTGGTGGCCAGTTCGGCTACAACTTCGGCCTCAACAGCAACACGGGCGACACCCGCTACGAGTCGCTGTCGACCAACCAGGTGCTCGGCGGCGGCCGCGACTGGGAGCTGCGCCGGCGCCGCAACCAGTACACGGGCGCCGTCAGCTACTTCAAGGACAAGTTCTTCGGCGGTTCGCACAATCTCAAGGGCGGCGGCGAGTATCTGGATGAGTCGGGCCAGACGCTCTGGAATCAGGCCTATGCCAACAACGTCATCCACTTCGTGGACGGCGCGCTGACCGGTCCGCTGTCGGCGACAACGCCGCGGTCGGTCCGTCTGCAGAACAATGCCAACTCGCTGAACGCGCTGGCAACCACCAGTGCGTTTGTCACCGACACCTGGACGGTCAACCGCCTCACGCTGAACATCGGCGCGCGTTTCGACCGGTATCGCGTGTGGCTGCCCGAGCAATCGCTCGCGACGGGCCGCTTCGCCCAGACGCAGACGTTTGCCGAGCGTTCGAGCATCGTGACGTTCAACCACATCGTGCCGCGCTTTGGCGCGAGCTACGACCTGATGGGCGATGGCAAGACCGTCGTGAAGGCCAACCTGGGCCGCTTCTACTTCAACACGGGCGTCAATCTGGCCGATGCGCTGAACCCGAACACCGCCAATCAATTCAGCGACTTCGTGTGGAACGACCGGAACAACGACCGCGTATTCCAGGACGGCGAACAGGGCGCGCTCGAGCAGCGCTTCGGCGGCAGCTCGAACGTGTCACTTGCCGGCGACCTGGGCAACGCCTACACCGACGAGGCGTCGCTCTTTGTCGAGCGCTCGGTGCTCGCAGACCTCGGCGTGCGCGCCGGCTTCGTGTGGAAGAAGGACCAGAACGGCTGGCAGCAGGTGAACTCGCTGCGTCCGTTCGACGCCTACAACGTGCCGGTGTCGGTCACCGACCCCGGTCCAGACGGCGTGGTCGGCACCGGCGACGACCGGCCGTTCTCGGCGCTGAACCTCAACCCGGCGCTGGTCGGCCAGTCGAATCAGCTGGTCACCAACATCGACGGCTACGAGGGCACCTACAAGACGCTGGAGTTCTCGGCCAACAAGCGGTACTCCAAGCGGTGGTCAGCGCTCGCCTCGTTCTCGTACACGTGGACGAACGAGTTCGGCAACATCTACTTCAACAACCGGTTCGCGACAGCGGTCTCGAACTTCTCGTTCTTCGGCAGCTATCCGACCAACCCGAACGAGAAGACGCAGAACGAGTTCGGCAACTGGAACGGCAAGTTCAGCGGGTCGCTCGATGCCGGCTGGGGCGTGACCGTCACGCCGGTGTGGAAGGTCCAGAGCGGCGCGCCCTACGCCCGCTTCTTCCAGGCCTCCTTGAACT
Organism: Acidobacteriota bacterium; assembly: GCA_031376505.1. Lineage (GTDB taxonomy): Bacteria > Acidobacteriota > Vicinamibacteria > Vicinamibacterales > UBA2999 > CADEFD01. The sequence goes on along the minus strand of JANMDX010000125.1, from coordinate 7,317 downwards.
ACGGCAATCAGCTCATTCTGGCTGAGCCGATCGGCGAACGCCGCCAGGACACCATCTCGGTGTTCGACGTGCGCGCCGAGAAGCGCGTGCGCTTCGGCAGCAAGGCGCGGGCGGCGGTGTTTGTCGACGTCTTCAATCTGGCGAACTCGAACACGGCCGTGAACATCAACTGGCGCGGCGGCACTTCGTTTGACCGGGCCACGACAGTGCTCGGGCCACGCATTGCCAAGGCCGGCGTGAAGTTCGACTGGTAAGGATGTGCCCCGCACAGCGGCTAGCGGCTAGAGGCTAGCGGCTGGAAGAGACGTGCGAAGGGCCGGGTGGCATGACGCCATCCGGCCCTTGGTCTGTACCGCCTGGACGCGGCTGCGCCCGCACTACTTGATGCCGTCGACCGCCGCGAGTGCCGCCAAGCAGCTCTCCATCGTGGCCGTCTGCGAGAACACGTAGTGCGGCCGGGATCGACTGCACGATTTCAAATACCACCGCGCCGGTGCTCAGGTGTTGGCGAAACCTGGGCCGGCCACCAACCGGCGGCAGCACGTCGACGCGGCTTACCTCGCTCCACCATCGGGGGTAACCGGCCACGTCGGCCAGCAATGCGTGAGCCCGAGCGGGAGATGTGGCGACCAAGGCCGACCGAGAGGCGGTGTGCGCAACCGGCAGCATCCCTCCAACCGCGGTTGCCAGCGCCACGACGACGACGATGCCGAGCGCGCCGCGCACGGCCCACCGGATCACGTCGGCCTCCCCGCGGCCCCCTGGCCTGCAGCGCGGGCAAGGTGGGCCAGCCCGGACACCGCCTGACGGCGTTCCATCGTTGACAGCGCCTTCAACAGGGCGCGCACACGCGTCGCATCGAGCACCGACGATGCCTGCACGGCGTCGCGGTCTGCCGGCGTGATCTGGAGGTTGACGGCGCGGGCGTCGCCGGCGCGGACCGTCCGGCGCAGATAGCCGAGCGTCTCAAGGCGCTTCAGAGCCGCGGACACCGTCGGCTTCTCAAGGCCCAGATGCCCGGCACGGGCGGAGGGCGTCAGCGGCGCCGACCGATCGCGGTGCGCCAGTACGGTGCCATCGCTGGTTGACAGCCGGGCCGACGACGACTTTCGCCGCTCATGGCGAGTGCGGCAGGCCAGGTAGATGGCGGGACAGCAGGAGTGCACCTGCCGAACGCGAGCGTCGAGTTCGGACATGCGCGCATCGTAGACGCGCGCCCGTGTTTCGTCACAACGAACCATCACCGACGCGACGCACTCGGGGCCGGCTCCGGTCAGAAGCTCCGGCCAAGCCGCTCCTGCAGTTTCTCCCGGTAGCCACGGCTCAGAGTCAGACGGGTGCCGTTCTGCAGGATGACGACGTACTCGCCGTTGAACCAGGGCTGCAGTTCCTTGATGCGATCGCTGTTGACCATGCGCGAGCGGTGGATCCTGACGAACCGGCGAGGATCCAGCCGCGCCTCCATGCCGTTCATCGTCTCGCGGAAGAGATGCGAGTGCTCGACCATGTGCAAGCGCACGTAGTTCCCCGCCGCCTCGATCCAGGCGATGTCGTCGGTGCGCAGGAAATGGACTCGCCCGCCCGACTTGACGACCAGCCGGTCGAGCCGCTGCGGCTCCGGTTTCACGTCTTGCACGAGCGCCATCAGGCGCATGCCGAGGTCGCCCGCGCGGCGTCGTTCGACGTGCGCGCGTGCGTGCGTCAGCGCCTGCTGAAAGCGATCGCGCCCGAAGGGCTTCAGCAAGTAGTCGAGCGCGTGCACCTCAAACGCCTTGAGCGCGTACTCGTCGTAGGCCGTGGTGAAGACGACCGGCGGCATGCGTTCGGGACCCACCTGTCTGATCACGCCAAACCCATCGCAGGCCGGCATCTGCACGTCGAGAAACACGAGATCTGGTTGCTGTGCGTGGATCGCGTGCACCGCCTGTTCGCCGTCGGCGCACTGACCGATGACCTCGATGTCCTGTTCCTGCTGGAGCAGGCCGACGATGCGCTCGCGCGCCATCGTCTCGTCGTCCACGACCATCGTCCGGATCTTCATCATGCCACGCCCTCCATCTCGTCGGCGTCGAGAGCCTCGGTCGCCAACTCGTCCACGGGAATCACAATGGTCACTGAGAGCCCTCCGCCGGCCGGCCGGCTGAGGGTGAAGCGGTGGCGCTCGCCGTAGAGATGCGCCAGGCGCGACCGCGTATTGGACCAGCCCACGCCGTGCGCCAGATCGGCCATCGCAGACTCCGGCACGCCCACGCCGTCGTCCCGCACCTCCAGCTCGAGCATGTCGCCCGTCCTGGATACCCGCACCAGCACGTGTCCTGGCTCCACCCGGGCGCCGATGCCGTGCCGTATGGCGTTTTCGACGAGTGGTTGCAGCAAAAGGTTTGGCACGAGGCACTCTTCGGCCTCGGGCGCCACGTCGAAGGCGACATGCAGACGCTCGCGGAACCGCGCCTGCTCGATCGCGACGTACTTGCGCAGGAACTCGAGTTCCTGTGACAACGCCACCTCCTGCACGTCGATCGTCTCGAACGACAGTCGCAGCAGATCGCCGAGCTGCGCCAGCATCGTGTCGGCGGCCTCGACATCGCGATGCATCAGCGCCGACACGGTATTGAGGGTGTTGAAGAGGAAATGGGGCTGCAGCTGCCGCTGCAGCGTCTGGAGCTGCGCTTCGATCAGCCGGGTCTCGAGCTTCGACGCCGCCAGGGCCTTGGCCTGCGCGTCGTAGTGATACCGCAGGGCGTGGCTCACGCCCACGACCGTCCAGTAGGTCATCATCTCCCAGTCGAAGTTCTTGAAGAACATTTCCTGGAACTCCGACAGCCACGGCCGCGCGGGCCGGCCAAGCAGCAGCCGGTCGAGCCCGGCGCGGCCAAGCATCACGAGCGACACATGCGCGAGCGTGCCAGCGACGACGCCCGCCAGATGCGCCGGCACGCTGCGGGTCCAGACCGTGCGCTCGAGCGGGAAGCGCCGGGCCAGCCACAGCACCGCCGGCGTGATGAGCGCCCAGCTGTACCAGTAGTTCAGATTGAGCAGCAGGAGTTGAACGAACGTCGTCTTGTGTTTCGGCTCCGTCTCGAAGGCGGTCACGTAGTAGAACGCCGCAAAGGCCGAAAAGAATCCGAGCAGCGTGGCGGTGCCGAAAATCACCCGGAGCCGGATCACGCCATTGGATCGTTGCATCCAATCACTATCGGCCCGGGCCCACGCGGGGTCAAGCCACGACCGCCGACCGTCGGTGATGGCCGGCGCCTCTCCGGCCCGATGGAATGACCGCCCACCACCATGAACCGAGCGCCGGTCCCAGCACACAGAACGTTGGTCCCTGAACGAGGCGTCGCGCCTGGTGGCTCGCGGAGGCGGCATCGCCGAAGACTCCTGCACGCGTCGTACCGTGCCGACGGCCGTGGCACGTCCCACGGACGAACAGCGGCCGCAGGCGACCAACTGTCACGCGTGCCCTAGAGCGGCTCGAGCAACAGGAACCCGAGCGGCGGCAGAGTCAGCGACAGCGACTGGTCGTGCCCGTGCTGCGCCACGGCCTCGGTCGTCACCTCGCCGCCATTGCCGGCGCCGCTGCCGCCATACGCGTCGGCATCACTGTTCAACCGCTCGCGCCAGCGCCCGGCCGTCGGCACGCCGATCCGGTAGCCCTGCCGTGGCCGGGGGGTGAAGTTGACCACGGCCACGACCGTGGCACCGGTGCGTGGATCACGACGCTGGAGCGACACGACGCTGCTGTCGTGATCGTGGCAATCGATCCAGGCAAAGCCCTCGCCGGAAAAATCGGCGGCCCAGAGCGGCGCGCACTCGCGGTACACATGATTCAGGTCGCGCACCCATCGCTGCAGCCCTTCGTGCCGAGGGTCGCCGAGCACGGCCCAGTCTAGTTCCCAGTCGTGGTTCCACTCGCGCCATTGCCCGATCTCGATGCCCATGAAGAGCAGCTTCTTCCCCGGATGGACGAACGTATAGCCGAGCAAGGCCCGCAGCGTGGCGTGCTTCTGCCACACGTCGCCCGGCATCTTCGCCAGCATCGAACGCTTACCGTGCACGACCTCGTCGTGCGAGAACGGCAACAGGAAGCGCTCGCTGAACGCATAGAGCAGCGAGAAAGTGATCTTGTCGTGGTGCCACTTGCGGTACAGCGGATCGTGTCCGCAGTAGTCGAGCATGTCGTGCATCCACCCCATGTTCCACTTGTGGGTGAAGCCCAGGCCGCCGATGTGCACGTCGCGCGTCACGCCGGGCCACGAGGTGGACTCTTCGGCCATCAGGGCCACGCCCGGCTGCTCGGTTCTCACCACGCTCGTGAGGTGGCGTAGAAAATCCACGGCCTCGAGATTCTCGCGGCCGCCGTGCTGATTCGGCACCCACTGGCCGACCGCGCGCGAGTAATCGAGATACAGCATCGAGGCCACGGCGTCGACCCGCAGGCCGTCGATGTGGAACTCGCGCAGCCAGAAGAGCGCGTTGCTCAGCAGGAAGGTGCGCACCTCGTGCCGGCTGTAGTTGAAGACGAGCGTGCCCCAGTCCTGGTGTTCGCCCTGCCGCGGGTCGGCGTGCTCGTAGAGCGCCGTGCCATCGAAACGCGCCAGTCCGTGCGCGTCCTTCGGGAAGTGCCCGGGCACCCAGTCGAGCAGCACCCCGATCCCGGCCTGATGGCAGGCATCGACGAAGAAACGGAAGTCGTCTGGCGTGCCGAAGCGGCTGGTCGGCGCAAAGAAGCCGATCACCTGATACCCCCACGACCCGGTGAAGGGATGCTCCATCACCGGCAGCAGCTCGAGGTGGGTGAAGCCCAGGTCGCGCACGTACGGCACGAGCTCGGCGGCCATCTCGCGATAGGTCATCACGCGCGCAGCGCGCGCGCCGCGTTTCCAGGAGCCGAGGTGCACCTCGTAAATCGACATCGGCGCGGCGTCAGCCAGCGGCGCCGCGCCGCGCGCGGTCATCCAGGAGCCGTCCTGCCAGGAGTACCCGTCGTGCCAGACCACCGACGCCGTGTTGGGCGGGGTCTCGAACGCGCGCCCGTACGGGTCCGACTTCTGCGAAGTGCGACCGCGCGCATCGACGATCTCGAACTTGTAGCGCGGCCCGGGTTCGAGGCCGGGCAGGAAGATCTCCCAGACGCCCGAGGTCGCCTGCAGTCGCATGGCGTGCACGCGCCCGTCCCACCCATTGAAGTCGCCAACGACGCTGACGTGGACGGCGTTGGGTGCCCAGACCGCAAACTGCACGCCGGGGGTACCACCGTGCGACACGAGCCGGGCGCCGAGAACGTCGTAGGCGCGGTAGTGGGTGCCTTCGGCGAGCAGGTGCGCGTCGATGGCGCCGAAGACGGGCCCGTAGCGGTAGGGATCGTCGATCGTGTGCGCGTGGCCCGAGGCCTCCGTCACGTGAAGGCGGTAGTCGAACGTCGCAAGTTCGCCCTCGACGCGCGCTTCGAACAGGCCGCCGTCGTGCACGCGCACCATGTCGATCGGCGTCCCGCCGGGCTGGCGCACGACCGCCACACGGGCGGCGCCGGGGCGAACGGCCCGCACCACCAGCCCACTGCCGGCCTCGTGCGGACCGAGCACGCGGAAGGGGTCGCGGTGCCGGCCGGTCACCAGGGCATGGACGTCCGCGGCGGGCAGGAGCGAGGACGGGTGCATCATGACGGCGTGGCGATTGTAGCGTGGCGCCACGGCACCGGACCCGCGCTATGATCCAAAGTCATGACACCAGGACTCTACGCACGTTTCACGACGACCGGAGGCAGTTTCGCGGTCAGGCTGTTCGAGAAGGACGCGCCGAAGACCGTGGCCAACTTCGTGGCGCTGGCCCAAGGCACGAAAGAGTGGACCGACCCGTCCACCCGCGGCGTGACGTCCCGCCCCCTGTACAACGGCCTGATCTTCCACCGCGTCATCGCCGATTTCATGATCCAGGGCGGCTGCCCGCTCGGCAACGGCATGGGGGGGCCGGGCTACAAATTCGAGGACGAATTCGCCCCTGGGCGGAGACACGATAAGGAAGGCATTCTGTCGATGGCCAACTCGGGTCCCAACAGCAACGGCAGCCAGTTCTTCATCACGCTGGTGCCCACGCCGTGGCTCGACAACAAGCACTCGGTGTTCGGGGAGATTGCCGAGGGCATCGAGGTGATTCGCGCGATTGGGAAGACGCAGACCGGGCGGCAGGATCGGCCCACCAAGGACATCACGATTCAGTCGGTGACAATCGAACGCGTCGAGTGACGCGGGCCGTGGAGCGGACGGTCAAGACTTGTCGACGTCGCGTCGCGCCGTGCGCGACGGGTCGTCGGACTTGCTCTTCGAGCCCGTGCGGCGAACCGCCACGGACACGCCGGCGAGCACGACCGATAGCAGTGCCATCGACGCCAACTCCGGCATCTCGGTAGCGCGTTGGCCGACCGGCTCTGCGGCCGTGACCACACCCGAGAACACCGTTAGCATCATCCACATAGCTGAACTCCTATTCTACCCGCGATTGGGAAGGCGTCACACGTCGCAACATCCAATCACGTGCATTTTTAGGCCCAAAAACGTGCAAAATTAGCGCGAAGGTCAAGACGGCACCGACCTTTGCGCTGGCCCCGCCCTGACTTTACAGTCGAGCTGGATTTTGCGCGACGCGCAGGCGAGCTTCAACCTGCTGCATTCAGGACACTTAGCACGAGTTGTGGGCGTTCAGGGCGGGAAACGAATCTGGCGGGGAGAAGAAGCCGGGGAGGCGAATGAACCGCCTCCCCGGAAACGGTGCAATTACATGCTCGACGACTTGCTGAGCGCGCCGGCGAGGTTGTTGAGCGCGAGCTCGAGCGTCTTGCGCGACGTGCCGACGTTCATGCGCATGTGGTGGTCCGAGCCCTTGCCGTATGACTGACCCGAGTTGAGGTGCACACGCGCATTCTTCACGAGGTAGCGCTCGAGCATCTGTTCCTTGGTCAGCATCGGGGCACCAGCCGCCTTCGTGCGGTTGTAGTCGGTCGCCATCGCCTCGGTCCCGATCTTCTGGGCGAACTCCGTGAAGTCGAGCCACATCAGGTAGGTACCCTGCGGCTTCATCGTCTTGACGCCCGCCAACTTCGAGTTCACGAAGTCGGTCGCAAAGCTCGTGTTGCCGTCGATGTACTCGACCAGCTGGCTCTGCCAGTCCTCGCCCTCAGGCGTGTAGGCGCCCATGTTCGCGACGATGCCGAGCGTGTTGAGGTCGGCGCGGTGGTGGACCTTGATGCGGTCCATGTAGTCCTTGTTGGTCGTGTAGAACCACGCCGTCTTGTGGGCGGCGAGACCGAACGACTTGCTG
>JANMDX010000394.1:0-45991 GCA_031376505.1 Acidobacteriota bacterium | reverse complement strand
CCCGATGCCTATGCCAGCCTGAAGGGCCGCACATGGGACGTCGTGGTCGACACGGCCAGCAGCGTGCCGTGGACCCGCGCGGCGGTGGCGGCGCTGACGGGCGCGGCCGGCCGCTACGTGTACGTGTCGTCCACCGGCGTGCACTGGCCGTATCGCACGGTCGATATCTCCGAAGACGGCCCGGTGGCGCTCGCCGACACGCCGGTGCAGGATCCCCCGAGCTACGGCGTGATGAAGGCGCTCAGCGAAAACGCCGCGCGCGAGGGCTTCCCGATGGGCCACCTCATCGTACGTCCCGGCTACATCGTCGGCCCGGGCGACACGTCCGACCGCTTCACCTACTGGCCCGTGCGCATCAGTCGCGGCGGCGAGGTGCTCGTGCCCGGGAAGAAGACCGACTTCGTTCAGTACCTCGACGTGCGTGACCTGGCGGCATGGATGGTGCGCCTGATGGAAGAGCGTGCGACCGGCACGTTCAATGCCGTGGGCCCGGCCACCCCGCAGACGCTGACGCAGTTCATCGACGGCCTCGCGCCGCTCGCGCCACCCGGAACGAGCTACACGTGGATTGAGGACTACGCCTGGCTGTCGCGGTATCCGCAGCGGACGCCTGCACCGGGCGACCCGGGCGGTCTGATCGAGGCGATTCCGTGGGTGCTGGCCGAGGGCGACGAGCTGGGGCACATGCGCATCCGCAACCGCAAAGCACTGGCGGCGGGGCTGACGTATCGGTCGCTCTTGACCACCGCGCGCGACACGCTGGCGTGGCGGCAGAGTGACGCTGTGCCAGAGGCCCTGCGGGCGACGCCGCGCTATGTGCTGACAGCGGTGCAAGAGACGGCGATACTGAAGGCGTGGAAGAAGGGCTGAAAAAGGCCGCATGATGTCGACTCGCTTGGCGATGCTCTCCGTTGCCAGTCTGCTCCTCTACGCGGCAACGACACTGAAAGCCGACGTGGCGCCGTTTCCCTCCTGGCGGGTCGTCGCCAACGGCGCCATCGCGAGCGCCGTGCAGGCGGGTGATGCGATCTATCTTGGCGGCGCCTTCACGAAGATTGGCCGCGGCATCGCGCCATTTGACGGCGTGCTCGATCCCGCGACGCTGACCCTGACTCGCGAAGCGGGGTGCGCCCGCCAGGAGGGCCGGCCAGTGCTCTCGAACGCCTTCAGCCGGTACCTCACATCAACGGCCAGATTGGAGGATGGGGCGGGACCGTTTCCCGTCGTGCCAGACACGGTGCTCGTGAGGATCGGGGCCGATTGCCGGTTCGATCGGCGCTTTCGGACCGTCCTGCCTGGTTACATCTTCATCTCGAGCATCGCGGATGCCGGCCCACGCGTGTTCGTCTCGCTGTTGTACGCGCCAGCGTTTCCCGTCACCGCCGGCAATGCGATCAACGCCGTGGTCGAGCTCGACGGCGTCACTGGTGCACCGCTTCGATATTGGCCTATCGTCCTGAAACTCGAGGGAGTCACGGCTGCCGGACGACTGGTGGCGACCAGTCCGAGCACGGCGGGAACGGCCGTCGGCTGGTTCGATCCGGGACAGGGCCGCTTCGAGCCGGTGCTGACGGTGCCTGGGTTCTTCTCTGTAGAGCACGTTGGCGCGGCCGTCGTCGTGTCGGCCGGAGTTGCCAACGGCTACGAGTACATCGCGCTCGACGCGGCCACGTTGACGCCCCTGCCGTCGTGGCCCCAGGTGTCTGCGTTTGCCGGCGCTCAGTGGTTCGAGTCCGGTGGTGGCCGAATCTTCATGGCTGGCGCTGGCCTGAAGCTCGACAACGTGCCGGTGCCCCAGATTCTGGCGTTCGACCTCGTCACTGGTGCCCGCCTTCCCGGCTGGACCGCTCCGGCGTGGATGGACGACGCCCGATCGACCTTCCTCAGGCTGTACGCGACTGCCGGACGGCTCCTCGTGCTCGGCGACTTCGCGCCTGGTGCGCCGCGAGATACGGTGGCGGCGCTCGACCTTGCCACTGGCGCTCTCGATCCGTGGGACTTCCCGTATTCCACCGGTCTGCCACTGCTGACCGGCAACCGACTGCATTTTGGCGACATGAACTCCACCGCTCGGGTCGGGCGCGACCGGCTTGCCGCCGTGGCCGCCACCACCGGCGCGCTGCTCCCGTGGACGGCCGCGGCGCCGGCGCCGCCTCCATACGCGGCGGTGTCGGCGCTCGATGCCGACACCGGCTATCTATATGCCGGGTGGTCCGGCGCCGTTCGTCGCTACGGACTGCTGTCCGGTGCGCTCGACCCGTCATGGCAGCTCGATCTCGCCGCCTCCGCTGACGCTCCTGAGGCGGTGTCTGCGATTGCGGTCCACCAGGACCGGGTCTACGTCGCCGGCAGCTTCTATCGCGCCCGCGTCGACGCCGCGGCACCGTGGCAGGCCAGGGAAGGTGGGCTGGCGATTACCGCGGGCGGCGCGCTGACCGCGTGGCGTCCCCGCATCGAGGCCCGCTGTCTTGCCGTCGTCAGGCCCTCCGGTTTCTACTACCCGTGCATCGGTCAGATGCGGATCAGCGAGGGGCGCGTGTTCCTGCAGGGCAGCCTGCAACGACTCGAGGCACCTGGCGAAGCGCGGCGGTCGATCATCGCCGTGACGGCCGATACCGGCGCGCTCGACCCGCTGCTGCCGTTTGTGCCGCTCGGCGCCGTCTCGGCGATTGCGTCCAGCCCGCTCGCCCTGTTTGCGGCAACCTCGATCGGCAATGAGCGCCAGCTGGCCCGCGTGGACACGGCCTTGGGCGCCCGCCTGATTGTGTCGTTGGGTCCGTACTCACTGTTCAGCCCGCCGGTGTCTTCCCTTGCGTCACGCGACGCGCGTCTGTACGCCGACGTCGAGCGCGACGAGGCGTCTGGCGCGCCCACCGGCAATCTTGTGAGCTGGCGGCGGCCAGTGGCGGCAACCAGCGGCGTGCTCGACCTCGAGTCCGCAAGTCTCTCGTTCTACACCGCCGTCGCGTCGGTGGCGCCGGCTGCGCCCACGGGTGTCACGGCCGAACTGAACGGCGCACGTGTCGTGCTGCGCTGGTCGCCAGGAGCAGGAGACCTGCGGAAGCTCGTGCCGCCTCCGCCTTCAGGGGGCACCGCGGCGCTCTCGCACGTGATCGCCGTGAGCCTCGCGCCAGGCGGACCCGTCGCGGCGCAGGTCGACACCGGCTTCCCCGACCCGGAGTACAGCCTCGTGGCGCCGGAAGGCACGTTCTTCGTGCGCGTGCTGGCGCGCAACGCCACGGGCACCAGCCTGCCGTCGGCGGAAGTGAGGATCGACGTGCGTGCTGCCGCGCCCGAGGCCCCTGTGGCGACGATCGGGGCTGTGAACGGCGGCGCCGTGCGTCTCCAGTGGCAGGCCCCGCCGCACGGCTGGCCGGCGACCAGCTACCTGCTCGAAGCGGGCTCGACATCCGGCGCAGCCGACATCGGCGTGCTGCCTGTTGCCGGACTGGCGTTCAGCGTAGCCGGCGTGTCGCCGGGCCGCTACTACGTGCGGGTCCGCGCCGTAAATGCCGCGGGTGCCAGCGCGCCCGGCGACGAAATGGTGCTGGACGTCAGATAGAGGCGTCTCACTGGCTTTCATACCGCGCGTCGCCCCAGGCGAGCAGCGGGTAGAAAATCGGCGCCAGCAGCACCAGGCCAATGCCAAATCCTGCGCCCTTCCCAAAGCGTCGCGCGAGTTCGACCGTCACGATGATGGCCACGACGAAGTTCACCACGGGGATGAGCATCAGCGCGACCCACCAGATTGGCTTCCCGACGATCTCGAGGAGGACCACGATGTTGTAGATCGGCACGAGGGCGGCCCATCCAGGCTTTCCCGCCTTCGTGAAGACCGTCCACACCGAAGCGATCAGTGCGATGGCCACGGCGAGACCGAACACCATGACGCCGATGCCGACTCCGACGGCGGCGGCCGGAAGTTCCGGCTGGTCCTGGACCAACATCAAAGCCACGAGTGAACTCATGCAATCCTCCCATCAACGGGTCGAGCAAGATTCGGGCGTGGTGACGACGCGCTGAACTCTAGGAGAAAGCGCGGCGCAACGCAAGGCAAAGCGTGACGCCGCACGCTAGTCGTGGCTGTCGGTCTGGTGCAGCAGCTTTGCGACGAGCGCCGTCCAGCCCGTCTGGTGGCTCGCGCCGAGCCCCGCCCCCGTGTCGCCGTGGAAGTACTCGTGGAAGAGGATCAAGTCGCGCCAGTGTGGGTCGGTGTGGAACTTCTCGAGGGTGCCGTTGATCGGCCGGCGTCCATCGGCATCCGGAAGGAACATTCGCGACAGCCGGCGCGACAGCTCGGACGCCACGTCCCAGAGCGTCAGCATCTGGCCCGATCCGGTCGGGTACTCCACCGTGAAGCCGTCACCCAGGTAGTGGTGGAACTTCTGCAGCGATTCGATCAACAGGAAGTTGACGGGAAACCAGATCGGTCCGCGCCAGTTCGAGTTGCCGCCAAACAGTCCCGTCGTCGACTCGCCCGGCTCGTAGCCCACGCGGTGCTCGGTGCCGTTCACCGGCAGCACGTACGGGCGGTCCTTGTGCGCGCGCGACAGCGCCCGCACGCCGTGGGGTGACAGGAACTCGTTCTCGTCGAGCATCACGGTCAGCACGCGCCGCAGACGTTCAGGATCGAGCACGCTCAGAAGCCGTCGGGCGCCGCGTCCCGGCGTCTCCATGCTCGCCACGCCAATACTCAGGTCGGGCCGGTGGTGAATGAACCACTCGAGCCGGCGCTTGAATGCCGGCAGGCGGTCGAGGCGCTCGGGCTCGAGGGTCTCGACGGCGAAGAGCGGGATGAGCCCCACCATCGATCGCACCTTGATGGGGAACTGGCGCCCGTCCGGCAGATGCAGCACGTCGTAGAAGAAGCCGTCCTCTTCGTTCCAGAGCGACTGCCCCTCCTGGCCGCCACGGTGACTCATGGCCTTGGAGATGTTCAGGAAGTGCTCCCAGAACTTGCTCGCCATGTCTTCGTAGGCCGGGTTGCCGTCGGCGAGCTCGAGCGCGATCGCCATCATGTTGAGGCTGTACATCGCCATCCAGCTCGTGCCGTCGGACTGCTCGAGCCGGCCTCCGGTCGGCAGTTCCGCGCTGCGGTCGAACACGCCGATGTTGTCGAGTCCGAGGAACCCACCTTGAAAGACGTTGCGTCCGTCGGCGTCTTTTCGATTCACCCACCACGTGAAGTTCAACGTCAGCTTCTGGAACACCCGCTCGAGAAACACGCGGTCGCCCACGCCGCGGCGGCGCTTCTCGATCTTGTAGACGCGCCAGGCGGCCCACGCATGCACGGGCGGATTGACGTCGCCGAAGGCCCACTCGTAGGCCGACATCTGGCCGTTGGGATGCATGTACCACTCGCGCAGCATCAGCACGAGCTGCGCTTTGGCGAACTCTGAATCCACCAGCGCGAGCGGAACGCAGTGGAATGCCAGATCCCACGCCGCGTACCAGGGGTACTCCCACTTGTCGGGCATCGAGATCACGTCGGCCGCGTACAGATGGGTCCACTCCTGGTTGCGCGCCTGCCGGTCCGCAGGTGGCGGCGGCTGGCCTGGGTCCCCCTGAATCCAGTCCTTCACCACGTAGTGATAGAACTGCTTCGACCAGAGCAACCCGGCAAACGCCTGCCGCATCACCTGCCGCGCCGCGGGTGTGTCAGAGGCCGGGGCGAGCGTGTCGTAGAACGCGTCGGCTTCGTGGCGACGTTCTTCGAACGTGCGGTCGAACGTCTCGTCGAACGGGTCCGCTGCGTGCGTGTCCGGATCGAGGTCGGTGAGCCGCAGCCGCAGCCGCACGTGGTCCCCGGGCGACACCACGACGCGCGTGTGCGCCGACGCCTTGGTGCCGCGCTGCGCCGGATTGATCGCGTCGATCCGTCCGTGCACGACGGCGTCGTTGATGCCGTCTTTGGCGAATCGCGGCCCCGGCGCGCCGAAGACGCGCTCGGTGTGGGTCTCGTTGTCGGTGAAGAGCAGCGTCGGTGCGCCCTCGCAGTGCAGCCACCGCTTCCCGTATGTGGGCTCGTCGATCGCGATCGTGGTGGCCTGTGCGGCCGGACTGACGGCCAGCGTCGGCCGCGGGCCGTCACCAGTCCATGACCAGGTGTTTCTGAACCATACGGTCGGCAGCAGATGGAGGGCTGCCGCCTCTGGACCGCGATTCCACGCGGTGATCTCAATCAGAATGTCTTCGGGGCTGGCCTTCGCGTATTCGACGAACACGTCGAAGTAGCGGTCGTCGTCGAAGATGCCCGTGTCCAGCAACTCGAACTCCGGCTCGTCTCGCCCGCGCCGGCGGTTCTCCAGGGTCAGTTGCTCGTAGGGGAACGCCGCGTGCGGGTACTTGTACAACCACTTCATGTACGAGTGCGTCGGCGTGCTGTCGAGATAGAAGTACTGTTCCTTGACGTCTTCGCCGTGATTCCCCTGGTTGCCCGTCAATCCAAACAGACGCTCCTTGAGGAAGGGGTCACGTTCGTTCCAGAGCGCCAGGCCGAAGCAGATCCGCTGGTGTCGATCGCAGATGCCGCCGAGGCCGTCCTCGTTCCAGCGATAGGCGCGCGACCGCGCCTGGTCGTGCGGAAAGTACTCCCATGCGGTGCCGTCGCGGCTGTAGTCCTCGCGTACCGTGCCCCAGGCTCGCTCGCTCAGGTACGGTCCCCAGCGGCTCCAGTGCTTGCTCTGAACGCGTTGCTCGTCGAGCCTGAGGTCCTCCGCGGTCGCCGGAGCCGGCGTCGCAGTGCTCTTCACGGCCAGTCCTGCGCCGCGTGGGCGGCGCCCAGCAGGGCGATGGTCGGGCTGACGATGATGCGCACGGGCGTGGCCTCGAGCAACGGTCGCATCCGTCCCTTGTGCACGAACGCTCGCAGGAACGCCCCGTCGGTCAGCGCCGGCAGGATCTTGGGCGCAATCCCGCCGCCGATAAAGACGCCGCCCGTGGCCAGCATCTTGAGCGCCAGATTACCGGCCTCCGCGCCGTACAGCGCGACAAACAGGCCCAGCGCGTCCTGGCAGAGCGGTGATCGCCCGTTGAGCGCGCACTCGCTGACCACTGCCGGGGCGGGCTCGGTGGCCAGCCGTTCGGCCAGCCACGCCGGCTCCTCGTGATGGCCCTCGTGCCGCACGAAGCGATACACGTTGAACAGGCCCGGCCCCGACAACACCCGTTCCCAACTGACGTGATGGTGTTCGGCAAGCAAGAACTGCAGCAACGCCGCGTCGCGCCCGTCGCGCGGCGCGAAGCTGACGTGGCCGCCTTCAGAGGCAAACGGATGGTGCGCCCGGCCGTCCCAGAACAGACCGGCCTGCCCCAGTCCAGTGCCCGCCGCGATGACGGCGCGGTTGCCGCGCGCGCCGGGCACGCCCGGGTTGAGCGTGACGAACGCGTCATCGCCGGCCGCCCCGACGCCGTGCGCCACCGCTTCGAGGTCGTTGATCAGTCTGACGGGCGTGGCGCCAAGCACGTCGCCAAAGCCGTCCGCTTCAATGGTCCACGGCAGGTTCGTCGCCTTGGCGACGCCGTTCACCACGGGCCCGGCGATGCCGAAACAGGCGGCCCGCGGCTGGCTGGCGGGCGCGGTCGCCAGAAACGCGCGCACGATGTCGGCCAGGCTCGAGTACTGGTTGCTCGGGTATCTCTGCAACGCCGTGATCGTGCCGCCGTCAACCCAGGCGAGCGCCGTCTTGGTGCCGCCGATGTCGCCTGCCAGAATGACCCGCGAAGCTGCCGGGGCCATCCTTACGCCACCGGCTCGCGCCACGCGCGTCCATCGCGACGAAGCAGCGCATCGGCGCCGGCCGGTCCCCAGGAACCGGCGGCGTACGGCTCGACCGGCGCCGCGACCGGGTGCTCCCACGACGCCTGTAGCGGCCTCACGATGTCCCAGCCCGTTTCCACGACGTCGGCCCGGTGGAACAGTGTCGCGTCACCGATCATGCAGTCGTAGAGCAGCGTCTCGTAGCCAGTGCTCGGCGATTGACCGAAGTAGTCGGCGTACGAGAAATCCATCTTCACCGTGCCCAGTTGCACGCGCGGGCCTGGCACCTTGGCTTCGAACTGCAGCGAGATGCCTTCGCTCGGCTGGATGCGCAGCACGAGCCAGTTGGGGTGCATGCGGTCCATCTGCGTTTCGCGAAACAGCGCGTGCGGCGCGCCCTTGAACTGCACCGCGATCTCGGTGACGCGCGTCGGCATGCGCTTGCCGGTGCGCAGGTAGAACGGCACCTCGGCCCACCGCCAGTTGTCGATAAGCACCTTGAGCGCTACGTAGCTTTCGGTCTGCGAGTCGGGCGCCACCTTGGGCTCGGCCAGGTATCCTGGCACCGGGGGCTGCCCGTGGGCGCTTGGGCCGTACTGGCCGCGCACCACGTCCCGCCCGGCCGTCTCTGCGGTGTAGGGTCGTACGGCCTCGAGCACCTTCAGGCGTTCATCGCGCACTGGCTCGGCCTGGAACGACGAAGGTGGCTCCATCGTGGTCACGGCCAGGAGCTGGAACAGATGGTTCTGCACCATGTCCCGCAGCGCACCAGACGTGTCGTAGTAGCCGCCACGCTGCTCGACGCCTACGGTCTCGGCCACGGTGATCTGCACGTGGTTGATGTAGCTGCGATTCCAGAGCGGCTCGAAGATGCCGTTGCCGAACCTGAGCGCCATGATGTTCTGCACGGTCTCTTTGCCCAGGTAGTGATCGATGCGATACACCTGCGACTCGCGCAGCACCGAGCTGATGTTCTGATTCAGCAGGCGCGCCGACTCGAGGTCGCGGCCAAAAGGCTTCTCGATGATCACGCGTCGCCACGAGGACGGCGACTCGTCGGCCAAACCGACCGAACCGAGGCGCGCGACGATGGGCTCGAACAGGCTCGGCGGCGTGGCGAGATAGAACAGCACGTTGGTCGGACCGTCGCCGCCAAGCAGCGTCTCGCTGAGCTGACGATACGTCGTCTCGCTGTCGTAGCCGCCGCTGATGTAGGTGGCGCGCGCGGCGATCCACGACGCCCGGTCCTGGTCCACGGGCTGCGGCCCGAAGCGCGCGATGTCGCGCACGACCTTGTCCTGGTACTGCTCGCGCGACATCGGTTCGCGTCCGACCCCCACGAGCGAGAAGTGGTCGCTGAGCAGGCCGTCGGTTCTCAGGTTGTACAGCGCCGGCAGCAGCTTCCGCATCGCCAGGTCGCCGCTTGCGCCAAACAGCACCACCGCGCACGGATCGGCGACGCGCGGCTTCTGTGCCCGCTCGGCGCTCTGTGTCACGTCGGTCTGCGGTGTGATTGCCGTCATGCTCATGATGTCCCTCGACCGTTACCCGCCGGTGGCCCGCTCGACGTGGCCGCCGAACTTGAAGCGCATGGCCGACAGCACCTTCTCGGCGAAGGTGTGGTCCTGGCGGCTTCGGAAGCGCGCAAAGAGCGCTGACGCGAGCACTTCGACCGGCACGGCTTCGGCGATGGCCGCTTCGATGGTCCAGCGTCCCTCGCCCGAATCCTGTACGTGGCCAGTGAACTGCGCCAGGGCCGGGTCTTCAGCCAGCGCGCTGGCCGTCAGGTCGAGCAGCCAGGAGCCCACGACGCTGCCGTGGCGCCAGACCTCAGCGATGTCCGCGAGGTTGAAGTCGTAGCGCTGGCCTGCCGGCAAGTGCGAGTCGCCGGCGTGGCGCAGAATGTCGAAGCCCTCGGCATAGGCCTGCATCAAGCCGTACTCGATGCCGTTATGCACCATTTTCACGAAGTGCCCCGCGCCGGCGGGGCCGCAGTACAGATAGCCCTGCTCGGCGGTGCCGCCGCCGGTGCGACCGGGCGTCGGGGGCGTGTCGTCGTGACCCGGTGCGAGCGTGCGGAAGATCGGGTCGAGCCGCTCGACTGCGGCCGGTGCGCCGCCAATCATCAGGCTGTAGCCTCGGTCGAGCCCCCAGAGGCCACCGCTCGTGCCGACGTCCACGTAGTCGATCTGCCGCGCGGTGAGGGTCGCCGCACGCCGCACGTCGTCCTTGAAGTTCGAGTTGCCGCCGTCGATGATGACGTCGCCGGGGCTGAGGCGCTCGGCCACTGCCGTGACCATCTGCTCGGTCGCCTCGCCGGCCGGCACCATGAGCCACACCGTGCGGGGCGCGCGAAGCGAGGCGATGAGCGCGTCGAGCGAAGCCGCCGGGACGGCGCCCTCGGCCGCGAGCTCTTGCGCGCGTTCCGGGTTGAGGTCGAACGCCACGGCGTCGTGTCCGCCGCGCAGCAGCCGGCGCACCATGTTGGCGCCCATTCGTCCGAGACCGACCATGCCAATTTGCATCACTACCTCAGTTGTTCTTTCGCCATCGCGACGACGTGCGCTGGCGTGAAACCGAATTTCTGTTGCAGGGCCTTCAGTGGTGCCGATGCGCCAAACGTGCGCATGCCCACGACCGCCCCAGTCAAGCCCACATAGCGCTCCCACCCGAACGTGGCGGCTTGCTCCACGGCCACCCGCGCGACGATGCCTGGCGGCAGCACGCTGTCGCGGTAATCCTGACTCTGCTCTTCGAAGATCTCCCACGACGGCATGCTCACGACCCGCGCGCCGATGCCGTCGGCCGCCAGCAGGTCGCGGGCTTCGATGCAGAGCGCCACTTCGCTGCCCGTCGCCAGCAGCATGACGGCGGGCGGCCCGTTCACCGGGTCGGCCATGACATAGGCGCCGCGCGCCAGGCCGCTGGCTGCTCCAAACGCGGTGCGGTCAAATGTCGGCATCGCCTGCCGGCTGAGCACCAGTGCGACCGGGTGGCGGCGCAGGGGCATGACGTAGCGCCACGCTTCGACGACTTCGTTGGCATCGGCGGGACGCAGCGTGACGAGGCCTGGAATGGCCCGCAGCGACGCCAGCTGCTCGACGGGCTGATGCGTTGGGCCATCTTCGCCGACCCCGATGGAGTCGTGGGTGAAGATGTGCACCACCGGAATCTCCATGAGCGCGCTCAACCGGATGGCCGGACGCGCGTAGTCGCTGAAGATCAGGAACCCGGACCCAAACGGCCGGACCTTCGAGAGCGAGAGGCCGTTCAGCACCGCACCCATGGCGTGCTCGCGCACGCCGAAATGCAGGTTGCGGCCCCCGCGGTCACCCGCGCTGAAGTCGCCCGCGCCGTCGAAGGCGAGCCGCGTCTTGGTGGACGGGGCCAGGTCGGCCGATCCACCGATGAGCCACGGCACTCGTGTGGCGATTGCGTTGAGGACGGCGCTCGACGCGTCGCGCCCCGACACGCCGCGCTCGCTGGCGGGAAATGCCGCGAGGTCGCGGTCCCAGCCAGGCGGCAGCTCCCGGTGCTGCATCTGGCGAAGCTCCTCGGCCATCTCGGGAAACGCCATGGCATACCCGGCAAATGTCGCCTCCCACTCAGTCCGTGCGAGGCGGCCGCGCGCGGCCATGCCGTGTCGAAAGTGCGCGACCACTTCGTCCGGCACCCGAAACCGCGCGTCTTCCGGCCAGCCGTAGTTGAGCTTCGTGAGCGCGACTTCCACCTCGCCGAGCGGCTCCCCGTGGGCGGCGCTCGTGTCTTGCTTGTGTGGGGCGCCGTAGCCGATGTGGCTGTCGACGATGATGAGGGTCGGCCGGTCGCTCGTGCGCTTGAAGGTCGTGAACGCGCGACGCAGCATCTCGAGGTCGTTGGCATCGCCGACCCGCGTCACGTTCCACCCGTAGGCGACAAACCGGGTGGCCACGTCGTCGCTGAAGGCGAGCGCGGTGTGCCCTTCGATGGTGATGCGATTGTTGTCGTAGATCCAGCAGAGGTTGTCGAGCTGCAGGTGTCCGGCCAGCGACGCCGCCTCCGACGCCACCCCCTCCATCATGCAGCCGTCGCCGCACATGGCGTAGACGTCGTAGTCGAAGAGCTGAAACCCAGGCCGGTCGAAGTGCGCCGCCTGCCACTTTGCCGCCAGCGCCATGCCGACGCTGGTGGCCACGCCTTGTCCAAGCGGTCCGGTCGTCGTCTCGACGCCAGACGTCCACCGGTACTCCGGATGTCCCGGGCACCGGCTGTTGAGCTGCCGGAACGTCTTGAGGTCGTCGAGTGTGACCGACGGCTCGCCCAGCCGCTCGTACTGCGCGTCGACGGCCTTGACCCCTGTCAGGTGCAGCACCGAGTAGAGCAACGCGGAGGCGTGACCGATCGACAGCACGAAGCGGTCGCGGTTTGGCCAGATCGGATCCTCGGGGTCGAACCGCAGGAACTCCTGCCACAGCTCATAGACGGCCGGCGCCATGGCCATGGCCGTGCCGGGATGTCCGGACTGCGCCGCCTGGACGGCGTCCATGGACAGCGTGCGAAGTGTGGCGATGCTCAGATCCGCCAGCCGGTCCGCGCCGATCGCGGTCGATCGGCCCAGGACCTGAGTGCCGCGCGGAGGAATGGTTTCAGGTGACATCGCAGACATTATCGACCTAAGCCCCCCTGGCCGTAGTTGGCGTGAGACGGCGTCCAGGTGAATGGCCAGCCACCTTCGGACGCAATCAAGCCCGGGCGCGCCCGGCCGATTTCAGGCAGGGAGCACACCGTGGACACTCATCAGAAGGCCCTGCAAGTCAATCTCGACCCGAGCCTGTACGGCACGTTTGCCGAGATCGGCGCCGGCCAGGAAGTGGCCAGGTGGTTCTTCCGCGTGGGTGGGGCCGCGGGCACGATTGCCAAAGCCATGTCGGCCTACGACATGACCTTCAGCGACGCCATCTACGGGCAGAGCGACCGGTACGTGAGCAAGCAGCGCATCAACGCGATGCTCAACCACGAGTTCGGGTTGCTGGTCGAGCGCCTCGACGGGAAGCGCGGCGACAGCACGAAGTTCTTCGTCTTCGCCGACACCGTTGCGGCCAAGAGCTATGCCCGCAAGGACGATCCGCATGGCTGGCTCGGCGTGCGGTTTCAGACGGCTCCTCGCGCGCCGGCGTCGCAGATCATCATGCACGTGCGACTGCTCGACAAAGAGAACGTGCAGGAACAAGAAGCGCTCGGCCTCATCGGCGTCAACCTGGCGCACGGAGCCAACTACCTGCACCACGATCCGCCGGCACTGGTCGCGTCGCTCCTGGACGGGCTGACCAACGAGCGCGTGGAAGTGGACATGATCGAGTTCTCGGGCCCCGACTTCGCGCACGTCGACAATCGCCTGATGAGCCTCAAACTCGTGCAGCATGGCCTGACCAACGCCGCCATGTTCACGGCGGCTGGCGAAGTCGTCCAGCCCGCCGACGCGCTCTACAAGAAAGCCATCCTGATCGAGCGCGGCAGCTTCCGCCCGGCCACCAACGTGTCGCTCGACATGCTGCGCTGCGCGCAAGCGCAGTTTGTGCAAGAGCCTCACCTGCACGGCGAAGAGACCGTCACGATCATGGAGATGACGCTCAAGAACCTGACCGACGACGACACGATCGACCCGCAGGACTTCCTCGATCGCGCCGACATCCTGGGCGCGCTCGGCAAGACCGTGCTGATCTCCAACTACGCAGAGTACCACCGGCTGGCCGCATACTTGTTCCGCCACACCAAGAAGATGATCGGCATCGTGATGGGCGTGCCGACCCTGCGCGAGCTCTTCGACGAGAAGTACTACGCCGACCTCGAGGGCGGCATTCTGGAGTCCTTCGGACGGCTGTTCAAGAACGACCTGAAGCTGTATGCCTATCCGCTGCTCGACCAGACCAGTGGCTCACTCGTGACCGCGGGCAACCTCCGCGTCGCACCCCACCTGCGTCACCTGTACTCGTACCTGGTCGAGAACCGCCTGATCGAGAGCGTCCGCGACTACGACGAACGATGCCTGTCGATCTTCTCGCGCGACGTGCTCAAGCGCATCCGCTCGGGCGACGACGCGTGGGAGACGATGGTGCCGCCCGCCGTGGCGCAGTTGGTCAAGCAGCGCGGGCTGCTTGGATACCTGAAGCAGGCGGCCTAGCGGGCGCCCGCCGCCCGACCGCCCACTACTTCTTCGGCACCGCCGTCAGCAGGATCTCGAGCGCCTTGCCCAGGGTGGGCCGCACGCCGCGCTGCCCCTTGAAGTTGCCGATGCGCACCACCACCAGGTCGTGCGACGGGATCATCCACACCTGCTGACCGCCGGCGCCGTTCATCGAGTACGCCTCCTTCGGGACCGGCCAGGCGCCATCGCCGTTGATCCAGAAGAGCCCGCCGTAGACCGGACGCTCGTCGGCCACCCAGGCGGGCGCCAGCGTGGAGACGAAGTCGTTGTAGTACTCGGGCAGGATACGCTCGCCGCCCGGCGTGACGCCGTCGTTCAGGTACAGATTGCCCAGACGCGCCCAGTCCCGCCCCGACATGAACTCGTAGCCCTGCGTGAGGAAGTTGCCCGATGGGTCCGTTTCCATCACCATCGTGCGCACGCCGATCTTGTCCCACAGGGCGCGCTGCGGATACGACAGGTAGTCGAGCTTCAGGGACTCGATGCCGAGCCGGTTCATGTAGTTGGTCAGCACCGGATCGGTGTTGCGGTAGCGGCCAACGGTGTTCGGCGGCCACTGCTGCGGACGCGTCGCGGCGTACTTGAAGGCGTTACCGGCGTCCGTGTAGAGATACAGGTGGTCGGGATACGGCCCCGCCGGATCGTAGTCAGGGTCGGCCGGACCGATGATGCGCAGTCCGCTCGACATCCGCAGGATGTCCTGAACCTTGATCGCCTGGCGCGGGTCACCGGCGCCCTGCCATTCGGGGATGGGCGCGGGCTGGTCGAGGGTGTAGACGCCTCGCTGCATCAAGGTGCCCATGATCGTCGACGACACGCTCTTACCCATCGACCAGCTCTCGAGCGGCGTGGTTATGGTGATGCCCTCGCCGTAGCGCTCGGCAATGATGCGACCCTTGTAGGTCACGACGAAGGCCGTGGTCTCGGCCTCGGGCATCGAGTACGCGGCGTCGACCGCGGCTTTCACCTTGGCCTCGTCGACGCCTGCCGGCAGTGGCGTCGAGGGCAGGCGGTCGCCCATCGGCCAGTCCTGCGTATTGGCGGCCGGCAGGTTCGGCTTCACGGTCTTGGGCGTGAAGCCGAGCGTGGTGCTGCCCTCCGGATAGGTGACGCAGCCCTGGCTGCCGGTGTAGACCGCCGTCCGGGTCACGCCGTTTGGCAGGGTGACGCTCACCGTCTTCTTGGCCCTGTCGACGACCGGCTTGCCCATCTTGGCGCGCTCTTCATACGGCGCCGTGAAGTAGCCCACGTGCTCGGCGGCAAAATCGATGTCGTAGCCGGTGAGGAACACGGCCGAGCACATCGTCTTGGCGAAGCCGGAGGCGTGGTGCGAGAGCGCATCGCCGGGCACCGGTTCGTGCGTGGTCGGCAGTTCCAGCGCCTTGGCCCGTGCAATCAGCTTCTCGCGTGCGGCCACGGCCGGGTCGACCGGCGCCGCTGCCGCCGGCGCGGGAGCAGGCTCGGGCGCCGCCGTGCACGCAGCCCCGAGTGCCGCCACGGACACCAGCAGGAAATGCGCCACCCATCGTGTGATTCCCGGTTCGAACGATCGAATTCGCATCGGCAGCCCCCTTCGGACCGAGGCAGTCTACATCGATGTGACTTTCCGGAGAGGAGCCGTGTCTCTTCACAGTGCTGGCGGAAATCAGCGGGTGCCGGTCACACTGGATGAGCTGTCCCAGCTTCCTGCCGAATAGGTCGGCGGGAGGCGGGACCGGCGCGATTCAGCGACGGACCGGCATGGAGGAACGACCGTGAAGAAGATGATCGCAGTGGCATTGACGGCGGTGGTGACGATGGCGTGCGCGAACCAGAAGGTGCCGGCGGAGATGGCGCTGAAGGGCCTGGAGTCAGCGGTGTCGGCGGCGCAGCCCGAGATTCAGAAGTTTGCCGGTGCCCAGATGGCCGGAATCACCGACGCGGTGGCTGCCGCCCGGAAGAAATTCGACGGCGGCGACTACGCCGGCGTGATTGCCGACGTGCAGACGGCGACCAGCAAGGTCACCGCCGCCGCCACCTCCGCGGCGACCGCCAAGACCGCACTCGTGACCGAGTGGGGCACCTTCGCCGGTCTGCCTGCGATGGTCGGCCAGGTCACGGCAAAGCTGACCGAGCTCGGCGCCATGAAGCGGCTGCCCGCGGGCATGGACAAGACCAAGATCGACGGCGCCAAGGCGTCGCTCGACTCGGTCAATACGCTGTGGACCGCCGCGTCCGCTGCGTTCGCGCAGGGCGACCTGATGGCCGCCGTCGGCAAGGCGAAGGAAGTCAAGCCGATGATCGAGGGCCTGATGTCCACGCTTGGCCTGGCCGGCATGGCCGCCAAGCTGTAACAGCACTGGCGCCGCGCTCGTCGTGGTCCAGCCCGGCCGGACGCCTTTCTAGGGGGGAGGGCCCCGGCCGGTTCTTTCTGTACGGGGTTCTACGCTAGGCTCTACTGGAAAGCGAGAACCTCGCGCGTGAAGCCTGTGACCTCATCGATTGCCGCCGCCCTGTTCGTATTCGCGTTCGGCGCGGTGTCCGGTGCTGCCGAGTACCGGTCGGTCAAGGGCGAGGTCGTGGCTCCCTCCTGCACCCTCGACGACGCTGGCGGCCCGGCGAGGGAGAGCCCCGCAGCGCGCACCATGCGCTGCGCCAGGCGAGGCGTGCCGATGGCCATCCAGACGAGCGACGGGCTGTTCTTCGTCGAGGGCGAATACGCCGCCAACAACAACGCGAAGCTGCTCGACTTCGTGGCCAAGACGGTCGAGGCCAAGGGCACCGTGACCAATCGGGACGGCAAGACGATGATCAACGTGGCCGCCATGATGGTGGCCAAGTGATTCAGCACCCCGTCGCGCTGATGGCGTTCATGCTTGGCGTGATCGCGTGCTCCCGCGCGCTCGAGAAGCGGTACATCGCCGTGCAGAAGATCAGCTCGGCGGTCGTGTGTACGTTGCTGGGCATCGTGCTCTCGAACCTCGGCGTCATGCCGCACGCGTCGCCGGCCTACGAAGGTGTCAATACCTACGCGATTCCCTACGCCATCGTGCTCGTGATCCTGGCGTCGGACCTGCGCGACCTGCGCGCGGCCGGCGGAACGATGGTGGTGGCGTTTGCGCTGGCCGCGGTTGGCAGTTTCGCCGGAGGGCTGGCGGCGGGACTGATGTTTGCCTCAGCCCTCGGTCCCGAAACATGGAAGCTCTCGGGACAATTTGCCGGCGCGTTCGTGGGCGGTGGCATGAACTTCGTGGCCATTGGCCGCGGCCTCCAGACCGAGCCCACGATCTTCGCGGCGGCGTCGGTGGCCGACAACCTGTCGACCGTGCCCTGGATGCTCGCGCAGGTGGCGCTCTACCGGGTCCTCGTGCGATTCTACCGGCCCCTGCCGGCGTCGATGCCCGAGGCCTCCGACAGTGCCGCCGATCAGATTCGCGACCGCTGGGCGCATGCCGACATCAGCGTGACGGATCTGGCGGTGCTCGGTGCGCTCCCCTTGGCGATCTTGTGGGCCTCGGAGCAGCTCGCGCCGCTCCTGCCAGGCTTCCCGCCGGTGCTCTGGCAGACCACGCTGGCACTCGCCGTGGCGCAACTGCCGGTTGTCAAGCGCTTCAGCGGCACCGCCGTGCTGTCGTACTTTGCCCTGCATCTGTTCTTCGTCGTGATTGGCACCTCGGCGGTGTTCAGCGCACTCGTCGGACAGGGGCTGATCCTGTTCATCTACATGATTGCCATCATCGCCATTCACGCGCTCGTGGTTTACGGCGGGGGCTGGCTCCTGCGGCTGGATCTGGCCAGTATCACGATTGCCAGTCAGGCCGCCGTCGGTGGTCCGGGTTCGGCGTTGGCGCTGGCCATGTCGATGAAGTGGCCCGGACTCGTCACGCCCGGGATCATCCTGGGCATCTTCGGCTACGCGCTCGGCAACTACGTCGGCTTCGCATGCGCGTATGTCACGAGGTCGTTCCTATGACACGGCGGCTCGACGGCCACGCCGCGCTCGTCACTGGCGCATCGCGCGGACTGGGCCTGGGCTTCGTGCGGGCGCTCGCGGCCGCAGGTGCGGAGGTCTGGGCGGTCGCCGAGCACGGCGTGGAACTGGCGCGTGCGTGCGCCCTCGTGCCGGATCCAGCGCGGGTGCATCCCATCGTGGCGGACTTGCGCCGGCGCGAAGACCTCGTGCACGTGGTCGACGTCGTGCGCCAGGCTCGCTCAGAGCTGCGCGTGCTCGTGAACAACGCGGCCGTGCTGCCGATCAAGACGCTCGCCGACACCGACGACGCCACGTGGGACGACGCGCTTGCCGTAAACGTGACCGCGCCGTTCGCGCTCACGCGCCTGGTGCTGCCACTGATGCGCGGCGCCGGCGGGTCGGTCATCAACGTCTCGTCGCGGGCCGGGATTGAGCCGTTTGCGTGTGAAACGGCGTACTGCGCCACCAAGTTCGCGATCGAGGGCTTCACCAGGGCCGCCGCGCTTGAACTGGAGCCCCTCGGCATCGCGATCAACACCGTCACGCCGGGGGCCCGGATCAAGCCCACAGGCGTGGAGCAAGCCGCCTTTGACGCGATGCCCGCCGCCGATCAGGCGCGGTACCGCGACCCCGAGTCGTTCGCGCCGGCGATCGAGATGCTGGCACTCTTGCGCGGACGCCCGTCGGGCTTGCGGTTCGACCTGGCTCGACTGACCGACGATGTCCGGCACCTGGGATTCGACGCGGCGATGGCGTCGATTGCCACACTGGCCGAGACGCGCGTGCGCGACCTGACGCCGGACTAGTGTCCCGGAATCGACGTTCGCACCGCCGCGTTCACGGAACAAAGGGCACCGCCCGGTGTCCAATCTTTACAACTGACGACAATCGGGCCCGAACGTCGTCCTTCGAATGCGCGTGACCGCACCTCGGCGGGCGGAACATGCGCGAGGGGGACTGGCTATGCCTCGCGATCTGTTCGGGAACGTCACGGCTCCGTTTGACGGTGTTGGCGCGCGCTCGCGCTACACGGTGCCCCTGTCACTAGCGGCACATACGCTTGTGGTCGCTGCGGTCGTGGTCGTGCCGCTCGTGGCATCTGATGCGTTGCCCGCGCTGCGCTCGCGCTTGGAACTGTCGATGGTGACGCCCATCGTGCCCCCGGAGCCACCGCGTCCGCGAGCGATCCGGCCGCCGGACGCGCCGGCGATGAGCTCGACCGCCGTCGTGGTCGATGCGCCCGACGGGTTCACGGAGGAGCCAGAGACCATCCGCGATCCTGATGCTGGAGTGGACAGTGGACTTGACGTCCTCGCTGGTATCGAGCACGGCGTCGGCACGCTCGAACCGCCTCCGCCACCGCCTGCGCCGAAGCCGCCGGCCACGGTGCGCGTCGGCAACGGGATCACACAACCCGCCAAGGTCCACGACGCGACGCCGGTGTATCCAGCCATCGCGCAGTCCGCGCGGGTGCAAGGGGTCGTGATCATCCAGGCCACGATTGGCGTGGATGGCCGGGTCATCGACGCATCCGTGCTGCGGTCGGTGCCTCTGCTCGACGAGGCCGCGCTCGCGGCCGTGCGGCAATGGCGTTACACGCCGACGCACCTGAACGGCATACCCGTCGCCGTCGTGATGACGGTCACCGTCAACTTCACGCTGCGGTGATGCCATGAGTGCCTACAGCCCGAAACACGCGCCGCCCGCGGTAATGCCCCGGCGGTTGCACGCCTCCGCCGACATGAACATCACGCCGATGATCGACGTGCTGCTCGTGCTGCTCGTGATCTTCATGGCGGCGCTGCCGCTCTCGCAGCAGGGCCTCGAGGCCACCGTGCCGGCCGAGACGCAGCGCGCGGCGGCGCCGAACATCGATGGCCAGATCGTCGTCGAGTACTCAGCAGCCAGGCGCCTGTCCATCAACCATCAAGACGTCACGCTCGGCCAGCTGCGCGACCGCTTGCGCGAGGTCTTTGCCGCGCGCCACGAGAAGACGCTCTACCTGATGGGCGACAGCGCGTTGCGCTACGGCGAGGTGATTTCCGTCATCGACGTGGCCAAGGGCGCAGGTGTGGACCGCGTAGGCATCATCACGCCGGCGATGCGGGGCCGATAGCGCTTCTGACCGGTCTTGTCGGCACACCACGTGCCGTGAGCAGGTCCATCACGAGTGCGGCCGTGTGCTCGGCCTCGCCGCTGGCGTCGACCCGCACCCAACGCGGCGGCGGTTGGACGCGGGTCATCTGCTGGAGGACGACGTCTTCGGTTGCATCCGACGCGTCGTGACGCCGCGCGCGCACGCGGGCGAGCCGCGTGACGTCTGGGGCCTCGAGCCAGACCTCCAGGAGCGGCACGGCGGCCTGTCGTGCCAGTTCCTCGAGGCCGCGCCGTTCGGCGATCTCGCCAAACACGGCGTCGCACACGACGGCATGACCGGCCGCAAGCGCCACCGTGGCTTCGTGCCGCAGACGTGCGTGGACGCGGGCGCTGGCGTCGGCGGCATAAGCCTCGGCCGGCAGGCGATCCAGCGGGGACACGCCAAACAGACGCTTGCGGATCAGGTCCGAACGCAGGTGTAGCGCACCGGGGGCCGCGCCAAGAAGCGGGGCCACCAATGCTGCCGCCGTGGACTTCCCAGACCCCGACAGGCCACCGATGGCGACGAGCACTGGCGCCGATCGCTCGAGGAACGCCTGTGCGAGCGCCAGGTA
Source organism: Acidobacteriota bacterium (assembly GCA_031376505.1). Classification (GTDB taxonomy): domain Bacteria; phylum Acidobacteriota; class Vicinamibacteria; order Vicinamibacterales; family UBA2999; genus CADEFD01. The sequence goes on along the minus strand of JANMDX010000394.1, from coordinate 25,385 downwards.
GCGCTGTGCCGGACCCAGCAGCGCCCCGCGCTGGGCGGCATCGGACGCCAGGGCGGCGGCGGTCGCGTGGGTCTTGGCACGCACGGCCGCACGGCACGACAAGAAGAGCGGCAGCGGCGCCAGGCTCGCGAAGTCGCCGGTGAGGCGCAGGTACTCGTTCAACACGACGTTGGCATGACGCGGCAAGCCGCGGTGCCACAGGTCCATCAGCAGGAAGGCCAGGTCGTAGCCGACGTCGATGCACGAGATGTCGTCGTTGAACTCGACCGCATCGAAGGGCGTCGGCGTGCCGTCGAGCAGCACGATGTTGCCGAGGTGCAAGTCGCCATGGCACTGCCGCACGAAGCCATCGGCACGACGCTGGTCGAGGCAGGCCGCAGCGGCGTCGAGCGTGCGTGCCGTGTCGCGTATCAGGCGGGACCGCGCGGGATCCGGAAAGACGGCGTCGCCGAACTCGTCGAGCGCCCGGCGATTGCCGTCAATCACCCAGCGCATGCCGCCGGCACCGCCCGCGTCCACCCGTGGCGCCGCTCCTGCGTGCATGGTCGCTACCGACGCGGCCAACGACGCCATGGCCGCCAGCGGCAGCGCTCCCGTTTCCGCGAGCCGATCGGCGAGCGCCCGGCCGTCGAACCGGGTCATGTCCACGAGCCATTCGACGGGTGTGCCCGTGCCGTCGAGCGCCAGGTGGCCGTCGGCTTCCCGCGTGACCACCGCGGTGCCGCGGTAGATGGCCGGCGCCACACGGCGGTTCAAGGCCACTTCAGCGTCGCAGCACCATCTGCGGCGTTCGGCAGTGGAGAAGTCGAGATAGTCGTAGCGCACCGCACGTTTCAGCTTGAGAGCGCGATCGCCGGTCAGGAAGACCACGGCGCTGTGGGTCTCGATGTAATCCAGGTCGGGGTCCCCGGGCCCGTAGGTGTCGGGCCGCCGCAGGAACGCGATGACCTCACTCTGATCTTCCGTCACCATCCTGCGAGTATGCCGTGCAAGAGGCTGGCCGTGTCGTCACTCGCCGGGGCCCCGGTTGAGAGCACCGTGACTGCTGGCGACGCGCGGAATCTTCCGCGACGCCGGGAATCCCACCCGCCAGGAACGGCCGCGGCCACGCCGCTTTGCTGAGCAATCGCACTTCCAATGCCCGGCATCCTTCTTGATGCCGTCATGTATGGAGGCGTGGCCATGTTGGGCGACAAGAACGTGCGGGCGCAGTTACAGGGGCGGCTCGACATGCTGCTGAAGCGTGTCGATGAGATCGGCGGCGACCTGCGCCGGCCAGCCGATCGCGACTGGCAGGAGCGCGCCACCGAGAACGAGAACGACGAGGTACTCGAGAACCTCGACGAGTCCAGCCGGGCGGAGGTGGCGCAAGTGCGGGCCGCGCTGCGCCGGCTTGACGCGGGCACCTATGGGCATTGCGCCAAGTGCGGCGCGGTCATAGGCGCGGCTCGCCTGGACGCGATGCCGAGCGCAACGACGTGCGTCGGCTGCGCACATGCGTGAGCCGAGCCCCTTCAACCAGGGAGGAACTTCGCGTGATTCACTTCGTGTCTGGTGACATTCTGCTCTCGCGTGCGCAGGTGCTGGCGCACGGCGTCGCGCCCAACGATCCGATGACGCACGGCCTCGCCCTGGCCTTGCGACAGAAGTACCCGGCGTTGCACAAGGACTTCCATCACTGGTGCAGCCAGCAGCATCCCAAGCCCGGCACGGCCTGGATGTGGGGCACCGCTGGTGGCGTGCGCGTCGTGAACCTGATTACCCAGGACGGCGGCTACGGCACCGGCGCGAAGCCGGGGCGGGCCTCGGGGCACAACGTGCGGGAAGCGCTGCGCGACCTCGTCAAGATGGCGGCTGCGGAGTCGTTTACGTCAATCGCAGTGCCGCGTCTGGCCACGGGCGTGGGCGCATTGTCATGGAGCGAGGTGTTGCCCGTACTGGAAGAGCGGTTGGGTCCCCTCGAGATTCCCGTCTACATCTACTCGGAGTATCACCCCGGCAAGATGGCCCACGAGCCGGGTCTGGCAGCGCCGTAGGGCCGCCGGCCCCCCCGACGCCCTCACCTGGTTGGACACCACGGCCCCGGCGGGCGATTCCGCACGGGGCCGTCGTGTTTAGATCGCCTTGAGCAGCGCCTTGACCTTGTCGGTGGCTTCCCAGGTCATGCCCTTCTTGCCGAAGTGTCCGTAGTTGGTCGTCTGCGAGTAGATCGGCCGGCGCAGGTTCAACTGGTCGATGATGTCGGCCGGCTGGAAGCTGAATACGCGGTTCACGGCGCGAACGATCTTCGCATCGGGCACCGTGGCCGTGCCGAACGTCTCGATATGCACGCTCACCGGATCCGGGTGGCCGATCGCGTAGGCAAACTGCACTTCGCATCGCTCGGCCAGCTTGGCAGCCACGATGTTCTTGGCGACCCAGCGGCCCATGTAGGCCGCGCTGCGATCGACCTTGCTCGGATCCTTGCCCGAGAACGCGCCGCCGCCGTGACGGCCCATGCCGCCGTAGGTGTCGACGATGATCTTGCGGCCCGTGAGGCCGGTGTCGCCCTGGGGCCCACCGATCACGAAACGGCCGGTCGGATTGATGAGGAACTGTGTCTTGGCCGTGAGCATCTTCGCCGGCAGCACCTTGCGCACCACGTGCTCGATGCAGAAACGTTCGATCTCCTGGTGCGACACGTCGGCGGCGTGCTGCGTCGAGATCACGACGTTCGAGATGCTCACGGGCCTGGCGTTCTCGTAGACCACCGAGACCTGCGACTTGGCGTCGGGGCGCAGCCACGGCACGGCGCCGCTCTTGCGGATGCGCGTCAGCTCGCGCCCCAGCCGGTGCGCGAACATGATCGGCGCCGGCATCAACTCTGGCGTTTCGTTGCTGGCGTAGCCGAACATCAGGCCCTGATCGCCGGCGCCCTGCTTGGCGGTCTTCTTGCCGACGGCTTTTCGGGCGTCGACACCCTGGGCGATGTCGGCCGATTGCTGGGTCACCAGCAGGTTGATGAACACCTTGTCGGCGTGGAAGACGTCGTCGTCGTTCACGTAGCCGATTTCGCGGATCGCATCCCGCGCGATTTTCTCGAAGTCGAGCTTGGCCTTGGTGGTAATCTCGCCGCCGATGACCACGACGTTCGACTTCACGAACGTCTCACAGGCCACCCGGCTGAACCGGTCTTGCGCGAGGCACGCATCAAGCACGGCGTCGGAAATCGTGTCGGCGACCTTGTCCGGGTGTCCCTCTCCGACGGACTCCGACGAGAAGATGTATCGATCGGTCATAACGCTCCAAAAAAAATCCCGCGACCATGGTCGCGGGTTATCCGCGACTTAGATAGAAATAACCGGGTTCCGGAGAACCTCGGGACGCGGCCCATCAAGTCGGGAAATCGCCGCGTCAGATGACCCTTCAGTATCGCCGTCCGGCTCGGACGCTGTCAACCGTCTGGGTCCGGTGTCATTCTGCGCCAGGTTGTAAATACCCAAGCCCGACTGTAGACTACCGCGTCCCCCCAGGGTGAAATTATGACTGATCGCACTGTGTCGCGCCTGCTAGGTGCTGCGCTGGTCGGAGCCCTTGTGCTCGCCTCCGGCCAACGGCGCGTCGGCGCCGCCGGAACCATCACCGGCGTGGTGTTCGAAGACTTCAATGGCAACGGCACTCGGGATACGACGACCACTGTGCCCAACGCTGGCGGCCCGTCGGGCGTGACGTCCACCGCCATCGACCGCGGGGTCGCCGGCATTGCCGTCACGGTGTACGACAGCGTTGGTACCGTGCGGGGCAACGCCACGACCGACAGCGTCGGCGCCTACAGCATTGCGGCGACGGGCATCGGTCCCTACCGGGTGGAATTCACCAGCCTGCCCGCTGGCTACCGCCCGTCGGCCTTTGCCGGTGGTGCGACTGGCAACGGCTCAACGATCCAGTTCGTGCCCGACGGCAACAGCGGCAACGTCAACCTCGGCATTCTCGACCCAGCGAGCTTCTGCCAGAACAACCCCACTATCTACACGAGCTGCTTTGTGTTCGACGAACAGGTCAGCGGTCCAAACAACGCGCTGCCTGTGCTGATTGACTTCCCCTACACCGCAGGGGCGAACACCGTTACACCGGCCGACTTCTTCCAGCCGAGCGGCCACAACCTGATGGTGCCGGCCAACGGCGTGGGCACGGTGTTCGGGCTGGCGCACCGCCGCGCCACCAACACCATCTATGCCGCGGCGTTCATGAAGAGGCACGCTGGCTATGGCCCCAACGGTCCCGGCGCCATCTACGCGGTGGACCCGGCCACGCTGCCCGGCGGTGCGCCGACGCTGTTTGCCGACCTCGACGCAATCTACGGCGCCGGCACCACTGGCGGTGATGCCCACGCCGGCAACGGCGGCGATTTCGACCGCGACAACGGCGACATCGCGTGGGATGCGGTGGGAAAGACGTCGCTCGGTGGACTCGAGGCGTCGCCCGACGGCCAGTTCGTGTTCGTGGTGAGCCTGTTCGACCGTCGGATATACCGGCTGCCGACCACGCTGCCGCTCATTCCCGCCAATATTCAGAGCGTTGCGATTCCGGTGCCCGCCAGTGCCGTGCCGTCAAACGGCGCCGACCTGCGGCCCTTCGCCCTGCAATATCACCAGGGCGTGTTGTACGTGGGCATGGTCAATTCGGCCGAGAGCACGGCCAGCCAGGCGAACCTGCGCGGCTACGTCTACACGCTGAACCCATCAACGATGACGTTCGGCTCGGCGCCGGCCTTCGAGTTCCCACTCAACTATCCGCGCGGCTACGTGCAGAACTTCAGTGGCACGACGTCGGCGGTGTGGAATCCATGGACCACCAGCTTCACCCTGGCGCCCGGCGGCGGAGCGGCGGTTGGCTCCTACCCGCAACCGTTGCTATCGGGCTTGGCCTTCGACGTCGACGGGAACCTCACGATTGGCGTCCGCGATCGGTCCGGCGACCAGTTCGGCTTCTATACCTTCGACAATCCAGCCAACGGCACGCGCTACGAGGGTGTGGCGGGCGGCGACACGCTCTTTGCCCAGATCACCACGCCCGGGAACCTCGCCAGCGGTTGGACGCTGGAGTCGAATGCAGCGACGACGCGGTTTGGCCCCACCGCCGGCGCCGGCAACAACCAGGGCCCGGGCAACGGCGAGTACTACTTCGCCGACGGGTACTATACCGGCGGCACGCACCAGGAACTGAGCGGCGGCGCGGTGCTGCAGCTGCCGGGATTTCCCGACGTCGTGTCGAGTGCGTTCGACCCTGGCCGCACCGTCCGGACAGGCGGCTTCATATGGCTGCGCGAGTCGACGGGCGCGCGCTCCAAGGGCTACGACGTCTACGACACCGGCTTCCCGTTTCCGCAGGTGCCGCAGTCCAGCTTCAGCAAGGCCAACGGCTTCGGCGAGATGGTCGTGATCTGCCAGGCGGCGCCGATCGAGATTGGCAACCGCGTGTGGGACGACGTGGACGCCGACGGCGTGCAGGACCCTGGCGAGGCCGGGCTCGACGGCGTGAGCGTGCAGCTCATCGCGCCTGGGGGTGGCGTGCTCGCCACCGTCGTCACGGCGAATGGCGGCCAGTACTACTTCTCGTCGGGCGCCGGCACCAACGCGGGGAACGCGGCCTACGCCGTGGCCGGATTGACGGTGAGCACGCCGAACTACAGAATCCGCATCGCCGCGGCCCAAGGCGCGCTTGGCGGACGAGCGCTCACGCTTGGTAACAACGACCCGTCGCCCAACGGCGACAGCCGCGACTCCGACGGCGTGACCGCGGGGGCCAACGCCGAAGTGGTGTTCAATACCGGCGCCGCTGGTTTTGACGACCACACCTACGACGTCGGCTTCACCAACACGCCGTTGCCGATTCTGTCGCTCGGCAACTTCGTGTGGTACGACACGAACGACAACGGCGCGGTCGACGCGGGCGAGCAGCCGATCGGCAGCGTGGACGTTGTGCTCTATCGCGACAACGGCAATGGGTTGTTCGATGCCACCGTCGACACGCTGGTAAGCACGCAAGCCACGTCGGCGGGTGGGTCGTATCTGTTCACCGGGCTGACGCCCGGGAACTACTTCGTGCAGGTGCCGGCGTCGGAATTCGGGGCGGGGCAGCCGCTGAACGGCTATCAGAACAGCAGCGGGCAAACGGCGGGCGACACCAACAACGTGGACCACGGTGCCGCGGCGCCCGTCCTGGGCCAGGGAATCGTGAGTGACCTCGTCACGATGACGGTTGGGGGCGAGCCGATTAACGACGGCGATACCGACCCCGACACGAACCTGACGATCGACTTCGGTTTCTACAAGCTGACGCTCGGCAACCTCGTGTTCAATGACGCCGACAACAGCGGCACCTTCAACGCGGGCGATACGCCCCGCGCGGGCGTCACGGTGGACCTGATGGACGCCACGGGCACGACGGTGCTGGCGACGACGGTCACCGATGCCAGCGGGCTCTACATGTTCATGGGGCTCACGCCGGGCGACTACCGCGTGCGGATCACGCCACCGGCGGGCTTCACGTCAAGTACTGGCGGCGGGTCTGAGCCGGGCGTCGATCCCGACAACAACCTCGATAACGACGACAACGGCACCAACGCGGGCGGGTTCATCATCAGCGCCCCGATCACGTTGACGCCGGGCGGCGAGCCCACGGTGACCAACGCCGTCGGCGAGACCCAGAACATGACGCTGGACTTCGGGCTGATTCCGCCGCCCGGGCTGTCGCTCGGCAACTTCGTATGGCGCGACACCAACAACGACGGGGTCGTGTCGGCCGGGGAAACCGGTCTTGACGGCGTGACCGTGCGCCTGCTCAACGCGAGCGGCACTACCGTGCTGGCCACGCAGGTCACGGCAGGTGGTGGATTCTATCTGTTCACGGGGCTTGCGGCCGGGGACTACGTCGTCGAGGTCGTGACCCCCGCGGGCTTTGTGAGCAGCTCGGGCGGCGGCACCGAGCCAGCGTCTGACCCCGACAACGACATCAACAGCGACGACAACGGCACCACGCTTGGCGCGGTCGTCCGAAGCCTGCCGGTCACGCTGTCAATCGGCGGCGAGCCGACCAACGACGGCGATACCGATCCGAACTCCAACCTCACGGTGGATTTCGGCTTCGTGCCTCAGGGGGTGCTCTCGCTCGGCAACCTGGTGTGGCTCGACCTGAACAACAACGGCATCGTCGACCCCGGAGAGCCTGGGCTCGCGGGTGTCACCATGCGCCTCATCGCGGCCGACTTGGTCACCGTGCTCGGCACGACCACCACCAATGCGTCGGGTCTGTATCTCTTCTCCGGGCTCGCGCCGGGCACCTACCTCGTGGAGGTCGACCGCACGAGCGGCGCGGTCACCGGGTATGCCTCGAGCACGGACATCGTCACGTCGGCCGACCCCAACAACGACATCAACAACGACGACAACGGCGTCGTAGTCACGGCCGCCACGGTGCGGAGCGGACCGGTGGTGCTGACCGTGCTCGGCGAGCCCATCAACGACGGCGACACCGACCCCAATTCGAACCTCTCGGTCGACTTCGGGTTCGTGCGCGCGTTGAGCCTGGGCAACTTCGTGTGGGCCGATGTCAACAACAACGGCCGGGTCGATCCAGGCGAAACCGGCATTGCGGGCGTCACGGTGCGCCTCATCGCCTCAGACGGCGTGACGGTGCTCGCGACGACCACGACCGACGCGACCGGTCGCTACCTCTTCGGAGGCCTGCTGCCGGGCAGCTACTACGTGGAGGTCGTGCCGCCGCCGGGGGCGCAGTCGAGCACCGACATCCCGTCGTCGGCCAATCCCGACAACGACACCGACAACGACGACAACGGCGTCAACCTGAACGGCGGCCTGGTACGCAGTGGCCTCGTCACGCTGACGCTCGGCGGTGAGCCGATCAACGACGGCGACACCAGTCCCGACAGCAACCTCACGGTGGACTTCGGCTTCGTGCCGGCGTTTGGCGGCGGCGGTAGCGCCGACATCTGCCTGTTGCAGACCATTCCGTCGAGCGTCGCGCCGGGCGGTCAGATGTCCATCACCTACACGGCCGTCAACCGCGGTCCTGGCGTGGCCACCGACGTGATGATCGAGGGGATGATCCCGACCGGCACCACGCTGGTCTCGGCGACGCCGAGCGCCGGTGGCGTGTGCGCGGTGGTCAGCGGCATGCTCGATTGTCGCTGGCCTGGGCTCACGGCGTCGGGGCCCGCCGGCAACCGCACCGTCACCGTCGTGTTCCAGGTGGGTGCCGGTGTGCCCGGCGGCTCGGTGATCTGGTCGTGGTTCATGGCCGGCGCCTCATCGCCCGAGCCATATCCCAGCAACAACATGGTCGACTCGTACGTCTTCGTGGTTGACAGCGCTGCGACCCCGGTTGACCTCGCGATTGTCGGCACGGTCCAGGCTGGTTCGCAATCGGGCGCCGCGGTTGCGGCGCGCGTGGGTCAGCCGGCCACGGTGCGCTTCACGGTGACCAACACCGGACTGGCGCCCGGGCGCGGGCAGTATGTGGTGCTGCTCGACGAGGTCGGTGTCCTCGAGATCACCGGCGCCGCCTACTCCCAGGGAGTGGCCGGCGTGAGTAACGCCACTTCGGGAACCTGGGAGACCGGCCTCATCGCCCCGGGGGGCACGGCCACCTTGCAAGTGACCGTCGTGCCGCGCACCGGTGCGGCCGGCAAGCTTCAGGCCGTGCGGATCGACGGCGCGCCGGCCGACCCGAACGCGGCCAACGACAACGCAGAGGTCGCCATCGACGCGATCGGCCCCGGCGGAGAACGCTTCGTAGCAGCCGGCAACGTCGACGGCGTCGCTGGCGGCGAGCTCGTCGCCGGCGCCGGCGCAGGGGAAACCCCGCAGGTCCGGGTGTTCACTGGCGCCGGGGCGCCGTGGCACACGTTCTTCGCGTTCGACCGAGCGTTCCGCGGTGGCGTGCGCGTGGCGGCGTGCGACGTGAATGCCGACGGCATCGACGAGCTGATCGCGGCCCAAGGCCCGGGCGGCGGCCGCGTGCGTGTGCTGTCGCTCGCCTGGGGTCTCGTGACCGAGCTCGTGGCCTTCGATGCGTTCGAAGCCGGCTTTACTGGTGGCCTGAACGTGGCGTGCAGCGACCTCGACGGCGATGGCCGCGCCGAGGTCGTCGTGGGGCCGGAGGGCGGGCGAGCGCCCGACGTGAAGGTGTTCACGGTGGGCGCGCTCAGTGCCGTGGCGACCGCGCAGTTCCAGGCGTACGAGCCGACGTTCACGGGCGGCGTCCGGATCGCCGCCGCGCGTTTCTCCGGCTCGGGTCTCGTCGGCGCATTCAACGTGGCCACGATGCCGGGTGCGGGTCGGGGCACCGAGTTGCGGGTGTGGTCGGTCTCGGGCGCGTCGGTCACGAACGTCGGCGCCGCCGCCCTCTTCGGTTCGACCAGCGGCGCGCGGGTCGTGCTCGGCGATGTCAACGGCGATAGTGGCCTCGATCTGCTGCTCATGCCCGATGCCGGCACGCCGACACTGCTGCAGGCGTTCTCGCTGTCGACCGGTGCCTTGGTCATCAACGCGCCCCCGGGCACCGGTGGATACACGAGCCTGCACGCGGCGATCGGGATGCTGAGCGGAGGGCCTGGCGCGCCCGAGCTCATCGTTGGCAGCGGCCCCGGCATGGTGCCCACTCTGGGGACGTTCGTTGTGACACCAAGCGGCGTGGCGTATCAGCGGTTGGGATTCACCGCCTTGGAACAACCCTAGTCTCATGATTCGAATCGGAGCTCCGCTGCGAATCTCCGGCTCAAGGAAACGAGCTGCCCGTGGTGCAATCTCGGCGGACGTGCACCGGGGCTCGCCTGCTGGTGGTTGCCCGCCAGGGGAGTGAGTGACGCCCGTAGAGGCCACGAGGCGAGAACGGCGCTGGCCGCTCCCGCGCCTCGTGGGCCGTACCGGTGCGAGCCCTAACGGTTAGAAGGCGATGGACAGGCCGCCGGTGGCGCGCCAGAAACTGAAGTCGCCGAGCACGTCCTGAAGGGCGAAGTCGACGTCGGTGATCGTGCGGAAGTAGCGCACGTCGCCGCGCAGCGAGAACCGGCCGCCTCCCACGCGCAGGCCGGCGCCAGCGTTTACGCCCAGGCCGTTGTTCGTGGTGACGTCGTCGAAAATGGCGCCAAACGACGCCACCTTGCTGCGCAACAGCCCGCCGCCCGCCGACACGTACGGCTGCAGGCCGCCGCCCGACCGCCCGAACACCACGTTGCCCATCAGGGTCGTGACGTTGTTGGTGCCGAGGACATCGATCTTGAGATCCTTCGGTGCGAAGAAGTCGGGGATGAATCCCAGGTCGACTTCAACGCCCAGGCCGCGCGAACCCAGCCAAGCCAGCGACGCGCCCAGATTCGCGCGCTTGTCGACAGTGCTGCCGCCGAAGTTCAGGCCGGCATACGGCGAGACCAGAATGTCGGCGCGGGCGCTGACGGGCAGGGCCGCGGCAAGGGCAAACACCGACGCGATCACGAACTTCCTCATGTCGAAACTCCTCTCGGGTATGAGCCGACGAAGGGCACGAGGGGACCGCGCCACACGCTTTGACCGCTTCCGCGGCCGTTTGGTTGAGTCGGACTACTTCTTGTGGTCGGTGATGTACTGCAGCGCGAAGGTTTCGAGGCCCGCGTTGGTGAGGCCGATAGCCTTGGCTTCGGTCGTGGCCTTTTCAACCGTGTAGTTGTCCTGCAGCACGCGTTTCACGAGCCACATGGCGCCCACGCGGTTGGCCGAGGCACAGTGCACGAACACCGGCTGATTGGCCTTGTCGGCGATGGTGGCCAGGAAGGCGTCGACGGCTTTCGGGTCGGGGCTGCCCCCGCTGAAGGGGATATGGACGTAATTGAGGCCGAGGTCCTTGGCCCTGGCCTGGTTTGCTTCCAAGTTGACGCCGGGCTCGTTGGCCATCCGCAGATTGATGACGGCTTTGAAGCCGTCTTTTTTGAGGGCGTCGAGCGTTGCGACCTCGGTGGCACCGCCGCACGCCACCGTGGCGTCGACGCGGGTGAAGTTGGTCACGCCAGGGTAGTCCTGCTTGGTCTGAGCCGCGGCCGGGGCGGTGAGGGCGAGGCAAAGAGCGAAGGTCGCAAAGCGCATGGATGTCTCCTCGTTGGGGTAGACGTCGATTCTACGCCACCAGGCGGACGCGTGCGGCCGGCGCCGGCTATTCCTTTTCGACCGTGACGGTGACGGGCTGTTGGATCCGCACGCTGACCGTGGAGCCAGCCGGCACCGTCACGACGTTGGCGTCTCCAGCCATGACCGCGGCGGTGCCGCCCCCAGCGCCCACCGCGCCCCCGATCGCCGCGCCCTTCTTGCCGCCGAGAATGGCGCCCAGAATTGCGCCGCCCACGGCCGCGCCGCCGATTTTGGCCGCACTCTCGCGCCCGGGCGCCGCGCCTTCGCGGGTGATGGCGTCGGTGCGCAGCGTCAGGCGCTCGCCGCCGGCCAGCACGACAGTGTGGAAACGGATACCGAGGCGGGCGCGTTCACGCATCTTGCCGCCGCGCTCCACTTCAGTGACCGTGCCGTGCACCAGCGAGCCCGCGGGAATGGCCACCCGGCCGCCCACGCGCACGTCGCGGGTCACGCGCGCGTCGACCGCGTCTTCCACCTTCGCGCGGTCGCTTGAGACGGTCGATTCCATCTGCAGGCCAATCACCGCGTCGGCCGGCACGACGAGCTCGAGAAACTCCGGCGCGGGCGGTGCCACCGGTTCAGGTTCGGGCGCGGGCTGCTCAGGTACGGTCGGCTGCACAGCAGGACGCGATTCCCACATCGAGCCGCCAGACGCGGATGGCTGAACCGGGGCGGAGACCGTTCCGGCCGCTGGCGCCGGACGAGCAGATGCCTGCCGCTGAGACAGTGGGGCCTCGCGCCGGACCGCGGGCGCCGCCGGTACCGGCTGCAGACGGCGCGGCGCTGGGGCCGCCGCCGCAGGAGCCGGCGCGGGAGTCGAAGGCAGTGGCGCCACCGAGGCGGTTGGTGCGGGGGGGGCGCTGAGCACCCCTTCCGAGGAGGTCACGGGCTGGCTGTCCGGGGCATCTGCGGTCATGGGTGCCGGCGATGCCGGCGCCGCCGGGCCCTGGGTGTTGTGTCTGGTTGCCAGGTAGGCTCCGCCCCCGGCCGCCGCCACGACCACCAGAATGAGCCCGCCGAAGACCAGCTTGTTGATCTGCATTGCCAACTCCTCGTCCCGGATAAAGCAAGGCCCGTACCCAGGGCACGACCCAAGATGTGGCGCTTCGAGCGAGACGACACCCGATTCTAGACCCGTTCGCTGTCCTGTCCCGGGGAACGTGTCCTCGGAATGTGCGGGCGTTGGGGAGCGGGCGGCCGTCTGGATCCGCCCTGCGCCTGCTCTCCGGGACCCGTCGTGTATCCTCCACGGCAGGTCTTCTGTGCCGTCCTCCCTGTTTGAGTGTGTCGTGACGCCGTCGGCCGGGGCCCGGCTGGCCGCGGCGCGGGATTTTCTGCAGGCGCATGCCCTCGACGAGGTGCTGATCGTGGGCGCCACGCGAGCCTCGGCCGATGAACTCGCCCTCGGGTTCGCCCGTGCTCGCGGCGCACTGGTTGGCGTGTCGCGCGCGTCGTTTGGCGAGCTGACCACGAAGCTGGCGCTGCCTGTCTTGGCCGAGCGCCTGGTCGGCCCCGGCGGTGCCCTGGGCGCGGAAGCCCTGGCGACGCGCGCGGCCTTTGAAGCGTTGCAGGCCGGCGAACTGCCGTACTTCGGTCCGGTGGCCGGTCTGCCGGGATTTCCTCGTGCGCTGGCGCGCACGCTCTCAGAACTGCAGCTGGCCGGCGTCGATGCGTCGTCGCTCGCCGGGCTGACACACGTAGGGGGCGACCTCGCCGCCCTGCTCGCCCGTGTGGACGAGGGAGCGCGCCGCGCCGGCACCGTCAGTCGCGCGTCCATGCTCGCGCTCGCGGCCGGCCGCCTCCGTGCCGACCCCGCGGCCCTCGGGGCGCGACGTCTGCTGCTGCTCGACCTGGCCATCACGAGCAGTGCCGAGTACGCGCTTGTGGCGGCGCTGGTGGGGGCAGCGGCTTCGACGCTGGCGACCGTTCCCGAAGGCGACACGGCCACCCACGCGGCATACGTGGCGTGTGGCGCTACGGTGCGTCCTGGCGCGCGCGAAGCTGCGCCGGCAGAGGCGCCCTCTGGCGGCCGACCAGACGCCGCTGCCCCGGCCGACGCGCTCGGCCGGCTACAGACGTGGCTGTTCGCGTCCGCCGCACCGCCGGCCGGAGCGCTCGACCCGTCGGTGCAGGTGCTCTCTGCTCCAGGTGAGGGCCGCGAGGCCGTCGAGATCGTGCGCCGCGTGCTGCACGAGGCCGCCGCGGGCGTGCCGTTTGACGAGATGGCGGTGCTGCTGCGCGCGCCGAAGACCTACCTGGGCCTGCTCGAACACGCCTTCGCGCGGGCGGCCGTGCCCGCCTGGTTCGAGCGTGGCACACGCCGTCCCGACCCGGCCGGCCGCGCGTTCCTGGCGTTGCTGGCGTGCGCCGACGAAGGGCTGTCCGCGCGCCGCTTTGCCGAGTACTTGTCGCTTGGCCAGGTCCCCCCATTTGTAACGGGGCCTGTCACCGTCTTCTCTGCCCGGCACGACAAATCAGCCCCGTACGCGGGATCTACCAACGAGGTGGCAGAAGGACTGATCCCACCCGGCGATCGGGTGGAAGATCCTGCGCCCATTGACGACGCGCCCGCTGCCACCGAACGCGACGGCGACCGGGTGGTGGCCGGCACCTTGCGCGCGCCCTGGCGATGGGAGGAACTGCTCGTCGAGGCCTACGTGATCGGAGGCCTGGCGCGGTGGCAGCGCCGCCTGCCCGGACTGCGTCGCGAGTATGACCGCCGCGCGCGGGAGCTGGCGGGCGACGACCACGACGCCCCGCGTTTGCGCGCGCTCGAGCGCGACCGCGAGCAACTGCAGCACCTCGAGTCGTTTGCGATTCCGATCGTGACGGCCCTCGACGCCTGGCAGGCCCCGCGAACGTGGGCCGAGTGGATCCGCGCGTTCACTGCCGTGTTGCCGCGCGTGCTGAGGCAACCGGCGCGCGTCGCGCGCGTGCTGGCCGAATTGACGCCACTCGGAACTGTGGGCCCCGTGCGGTTGCGCGAGGTGCGCGAGGTGCTGGCGCCGAGATTGCTGACGCTGACCAGCGAGCCCCCCCGGCGACGCCACGGCAGCGTCTTTGTCGGCACGCCGCACGCGGCACGCGGTCGCGAGTTCCGCGTGGTGTTCGTGCCGGGCCTGGCCGAGCGGATCTTTCCCCAGCGCCTGCGCGAGGACGCCCTGCTCGTGGACGCGCGCCGCGTCTCGCTCGACGCGGGCCTGCAAGTGGCTGACGCCCGCGCCGACGCCGAACGGCTGCAACTGCGCCTGGCGGTCGGCGCTGCTGCCGACCGGGTGTACCTGTCGTACCCGCGCCTCGAACTGGCCGAGTCGCGGCCGCGCGTGCCGTCGTTCTACGTGCTCGACGTGATGCGCGCCACGACCGGCGAAATTCCGCGCTACAAGCCGCTCGCCGATCGCGCGTTTGCCACTGGCCGGGCGTCGCTTGACTGGCCCGCGCCCTCCGATCCGGCCGAGGCCATCGACGCCCTGGAGCACGACCTGTCGGTGTTGCTGCCGCTTCTGCGCGCGCCCATGACGCAGCAGCCGCGGGACCAGGGTCGAGCCCGCTACCTACTGGAGCTCAATCCCGCGTTGCACCGTTCGGTCATCGAACGGTGGATGCGCTGGCAGCCCAAGTGGTCCACCGCCGATGGCCTCATTCGTGTGCAACCCCTGACCGCGCCGGCGCTGGCCGCGCAGCGGCTGACCGTGCGGCCCTATTCGCTCACCGCGCTGCAGCGCTTTGCCGCGTGCCCCTACCAGTTCCAGCTGGCCGCGATGTACCAGCTGGCGCCCCTTGATCAGCCTGGACCGCTGCAACGGCTCGATCCGCTGACGCGCGGCAGTCTGTTTCACGAGATCCAGACGTCGTTCTTCCGCACCCTTGTGAAGAACGGTCTGCTGCCGCTCGTCGCGGCTCGGGCCGCTTCTGCTCGGCAACTGCTGGAATGGGCGATCGGCGAGGTCACCAAGCAGGCCTACGACGATCTGGCCCCTGCGATCGATCGCGTGTGGAAGGACGAGATCGACGGACTGCGACGCGACCTTCGACTGTGGCTCGACCAGCAGCTACTTCCCGACGCGGCACGATGGCTGCCCGAGCGCTTCGAGCTGGCGTTCGGTCTGCCGCCCGACTCGGCGCGTGATGCCGCCTCGGCGCGCGAGCCGGTGCGGGTCGGCGAAGCCGGCTACCTGCTGCGCGGCTCGATCGACCTCGTGGAGCGGCGGGTCGACGGCACGCATCTGCGGGTCACCGATCACAAGACCGGGAAAAATCGTACGACCCCCGCGACGATCGTGGAAGGCGGGCGCCTCCTGCAACCGGTGCTCTATGCCGTGGCGCTCGAGGCGCTGACCGGCCAGACCGTGGACGAAGGGCGCCTGTCGTTTTGCACGACGGCGGGTCAGTTCACCGAGCGTCCGATCCTGCTCGACGATCACATCCGGCGCCGCGGTCTCGAGGTGCTCGAGATCATCGACCGCGCCGTGGAGCACGGCACGCTCGCCGCCAAGCCGGGCGCGCCAATGGGCCACGCCGCCTGCGACTACTGCGACTTCCGGCCCGTGTGCGGCCCCGATGAACCTGCCCGCACGGCACGCAAGCCCGCGGTGCCAGACCTCGACGCGCTGCGGAGGATGCCGTGATCCGCGAGATCGCCGACCACGACGATCGCCGCCTGATTGCGGAGGCCCTCGACCAGACGCTCGTGGTCGAGGCTGCCGCCGGCACCGGCAAGACGACCGAGCTCGTGACGCGCATCGTGCGCCTGGTTACGACCGGCCGGGCCACCATCGACCAGGTCGTGGCCGTGACCTTCTCAGAGAAGGCAGCGGGCGAGTTGAAGCTGCGGCTGCGCGAGGAGCTCGAACGCGCCCGGGGCGTGGCGGACCCGTTCGAAGGAGCCCGGTTGGAGCGGGCCGTCCAGCGCTTCGAAGAGGCGCACGTCAGCACGATTCACGGCTTCTGCGCCGACCTGTTGCGCGAGCGTCCCGTGGAAGCGCGCATCGACCCGTCGTTTGCCGTGCTCACCGAAGGACAGTCGGCACGGCTCTTCGACGAGGCGTTTGCCGACTGGATCCAGCACGAGCTCGACGCGCCCTGCGAGGGCGTGCGCCGGTCGCTGCGGCGCGCGTCGTTTCGCCGGTTCGGGCAGGACGATGACGACGACGCGCCGATCGCACGGCTGAAGCGCGCGGGCCGAGACTTGCTCGAATGGCGCGATCATCCTGCGCCGTGGAGCCGGCCCGAGGGCTTCCGGCGCGACGCCGACATCGCCCATCTGCTCGATGGCATCGGCACGCTCAGCGCGGCGACCGAGGCGCCCCTGAGCCCGCGCGATCCGCTGGCCCGGGCCATCGAGCCGATGCGGCGCATGTGGGCCGAGATCCGTCCGTTGCGCGAGCGTGGCATGGCTGACGTCGACGGGTGGGAAGCCCTGCTGTGCGAGCTGGCGTCGAACGAACGCGACCTGCGGGTCGGCCGGCGCGCGTCAGGTCGGTTCTCGCGCCAGATCTCGAATGCCGAGGTAATGGCCGCCCGCGACCACCTGGTCGACACGCTCGTCGCGTTCCGGAACGCCGCCGACGCCGACCTGGCGGCCCTCGTGCACGAAGCGCTGCAGCGAGCGGTGCTGCGCTACGAAGACCGCAAGCAGCGCGCGGGCGCTGTGGACTTTCTGGATTTGCTGCTGCGGGCCCGCGACCTCGTGCGCGACAACGCCGAGGTGCGGCACGACTTCCAGCGCCGCTTCCGCTACCTGCTGGTCGACGAATTCCAGGACACCGATCCGCTGCAGGCGGAACTGCTCGTACTGCTGGCGGCCGACGAGTCGAGCGGTGTCGGCCCCGACGCCACGGCGGTCTTCAGCAGCCCCATCCGCCCTGGTGCGCTCTTCATCGTGGGCGACCCGAAGCAATCGATCTACCGGTTCCGGCGCGCCGATGTCGGTGTCTACCGCGAGATCTGCGACGCCCTCGTGGCTCGGGGCGCCGTGCGTGTGCGGCTGCGCACGTCGTTTCGCAGCGTGCCAGCGATTCAGCGCATGGTGAATGCAGCCTTCAGCGTGCACATGACGGGCGACCGCCAGTCGCTGCAGGCCGACTACGTGGAACTGCGGCCCGCTCGCGACGACCATCCGGGACAGCCGGGAGTGGTGGTGCTGCCGGTACCGCGCGCTCTGAGCGAGCGCGGCAACGTGACGCAGGCAGCGATTGCGGCGTCGCTGCCTGGCGCGGTGGGCGAGTTCGTGCGCTGGCTCGTCGTCGACAGCGGCTACACCGTGCCCGATGAGCACGCTCCAGCGGCGGCCGATGGCGTGCCGCCGCGGCGGCCAATCCGCGCAGGCGACGTCTGCCTGCTCTTCCGCCGCTTTCTCGACTTCCAGACCGACGTCACGCGTCTGTACGTCGAGGCGCTCGAGTCGCGCGGCCTGACCCATCTGCTCGTGGGTGGGAAGGCGTTCCACGAGCGCGAAGAGGTGGACGCGCTGCGCACGGCGCTCACCGCCATCGAGTGGCCAGACGACGCGCTCAGCGTGTTTGCGACGCTGCGCGGACCCTTCTTCGCCGTCGCGGAGGAAGAGCTGCTGGCGTGGCACGCCCTGGGACAGGGGTTCCGTCCGTATCACGTGCCAGACGATCGGCCCGAGGCGCTCGCAGCCGTGGCGCAAGCGCTGACGACCCTGCGCGAGTTGAATCGGCTGCGCAATCATCGACCCGTGGCCGACACCATCGGCCGGCTCATCGAGGCCACGCGCGCCCACGTGGGCTTCGTGCTGTGGCGCGGCGGCGAACAGGTGTTGGCCAACGTCTTACAGATTGCCGAACTGGCACGCCGGTACGAAGCGGAAGGCGGATTGTCGTTCCGCGGGTTCGTGGACGAACTGCGCGATGCCGCCGACCGCGCCCCCGCGCCCGAGGCGCCGATCCTCGAAGAAGGCACCGACGGCGTGCGCCTGATGACCGTGCACAAGGCGAAAGGGCTGGAGTTTCCGGTCGTGATCCTGGCCGACATCGGCTGCAAGCTGAGTCGCGAGGATGCCCAGCGGCATCTCGACGCCTCGCGCGGACTCGCCGCCATCAAGCTTGCGGGCTGGACGCCGCTCGACCTGCGCGACCACAACGCGCTCGAGGCCGCCCGCGATGCGGCCGAAGGCGTGCGGCTGGCCTACGTGGCGGCGACCCGCGCGCGCGACCTGCTCGTGGTGCCCGCCATCGGCGATGGACCGCAAGACAAGCACTGGGTGCATCCATTGTCGGTGGCGCTCTACGGAGGCGACGTGGTTACCGCGCCGGGCGTGCCGGCATTCAATGGCAAGGACACGCACCTCGACCGGCCACCGCACAATGCGCCCACGCTGCACACGATGCGGCCCGGAGCGTTCGCGCACACCGATCCGACGACGCGCGAGCCCTACACCGTGGCGTGGTGGGATCCGCATCTGCTCGATCGGTCCGGTGTCGAGCGGCGTGGATTACGGCACGAGCACCTGATCGGCAAGGACGCGCCGGCCGCAGTCGTGGCCGCCGATCGTGGCCGCTTCGAACAGTGGCGCGACCAGCACGCGGTCACGCTGACCCGTGGCGCCACGCCCAGCCTCGAAGTGATGACGGCCACCGAGTGGGCGCGCGCCAGCGTCGCCGGCACAGCCGACGCGCCGCCAGCGTTGCTCGCGTTGGCCGCTCGCGTCGAGGTGGCCGCGGCGGATGTCGCCGAGCCCACGCGACCCTCGGGTCCGCGCTTCGGCACGCTTGTGCATGCGTTGCTGGCCCACGTGGCCCTCGACGCCGGGCCCGGCGCCGTGGCGCAGATGGCGTCGGTGCAGGCGCGCATGCTGGGTGCGACCGACGACGAACGTGCGGCGGCGGCTACGGTTGCCGACCAGCTGCTGCGCCATCCGCTCGTGGCTCGCGCGCGTGCGGCCACGGCGGCCGGCCGGGTGTGTCGCCGCGAAGTGCCGCTGGTCGTCGCTGTGGGCGGGCTGCTCGTCGACGGCCTGGCCGATTTGTTGTGGGATGACGGCGACCGCTGGATGGTCGTGGACTTCAAGACCGACATCGATCTCGGCGCCAGCCGCGAGCTGTACACGCGTCAGGTGGCGGTGTATCTCGAAGCTCTGACGCGCGCGACGGGCCGCCCCGCCACGGGCGCGCTCTTGCGAGCCTAGGCGCATTGGTCTACGGCTCCCGACGGCCGCCATCGGCTGAAGCCGTGGTGACGGTGCCCGCGTTCTCGCCACTGGGCAATGGCTTTGCATCCATGAAGGGCCAATGACCCGCCGCACCATTCTCAGTACCGTCGCACTGGTCCTCCTGGTTGCCATTCTCGGCAAGATTGGCTACTCCCGCGGATTTCGGCTGCTGTTCGATGCTCGTCCCGCGACCCTCGCCACGTCCTATGTGACCGAGGAAGCCTGGATCGTCGACGAAATCGTACGCGACGTCACGGAAATGTCCGTGGGGCAGGCCGATGGCGCTGCACCCACCGTGCTCGCGTCCGCACAGCCCGACACGTACACCGTATCCGCGGCCTCCCTCACCTCACCGGTACAACTGGACCTGCACGCCGACCTGTGGTCCCCCGCGGCCTTTGCCGGCCTGGCGCGATCGCTGTTGGGGAGCCTGCCGGCGCAATCGGCTGCGGCAGACGCGGGCGGCATCCATGCGGCGCTCCTCGACCTGACGGCTGCCACACTCGTCGCGGCAAACGACTCGATATCGCGAGCGCTTCGGGTTGACCTGCGCAACGCCGCTGCTCACGAGGCAGCGGCCCTCACGCTCGGCGCGTTCGCCTTGCGCGAGCCGCTTGGCCGTCAGGCCGACACGCGCTGGGCCATGAACCGCATGACCGCGCATCTGGCCCTCGCAGAGGCCCTCCGCGGCAGCCGAGCGCCGACGGTGGACGGCCAGTTGGCGTCGGTCGTACTCGAGACGCTCGAGAATCATCAGGCGCGCGCGCTGGCGGCGCTCGATCGCCTCGAAGCCGAGACCGGAGGTGACGCCGTTGCGGCCTGGGTTCGTGCGCTCCGCCTTCGGATCACCGAGGACTGGCGGATGCTCGCCGAACCTCGAGCGGCCAGCCGACTCGAGCAACGCGAGTACGTTCGGGCCCGGCGTGCCACGATTCGCTCGGTCACGGGAGCATCGGACTTGGAGCGGCTCGGTCGGTCCATGGATGTCGATTGGTTCCGCCTCATCAACGGCTCGCCGGGGAGCGTTGACGACGCCGGGCTCGTCACCGAGGGTCTTGACCTGGAGCGCGCCGAGCTGGACGACGTCTACATGCGAATGCACGGCCGTCCGCTCGTGCACGACGAGTTGGCCGACCTCAATACGCCGGCGTCACGCTACTTCAACGGCGCCGATCCGCTGGTGCTGCCGTGGGGCGCCTGGGCGGAGTTCGGCCAGCGCAGGCTGGCCGTCGTGATTTCGGGCTACGACAGCTATCTTCGGCACAGCCTGGGGTCTGGCAATGCCGCTGACACGGCGAAGGCGAAGCTGCGAGCCGAGCTTGGCATGCTGTGGACGTTTCCCTCGTCCACGATCTGGTGGACGAAGGGGCCGCGCGGCCTCGAAGCGGACCTTCAATACCTCAACGAAGCGATTGCCGAAGGCGTGGAGCACCCGCATCGCCTCACTGCGCGCGCCTGGACGTTCATCGAGTACGGGTCGAAGTACGAGCCCGTCCGCGCACAGATGCCGTCCGCCCAGGCCTGGTACTTCGCGCCGGCACCTCGGACTGCCTATGAGGCTGGATTGCGAATCGGCGTCGGCGGACTGCGGCCCGTGCAGGACTACGCGCGGCTGCTGCAGGAAGCGCCATACGACTTTGGACTCGCCTACAGCTACCTGACGGCCAAGTACGGAAAGAAGAACATGCCGCTCGACGACGTCACGCGGCTGGTTGGAGCGCGCATGGAGTACGACACCCGCGCCGTGAGCGCGGCGCTGGAGGCCGTTGGGGACGACGACCGAGGCGTGCCCCTCCTGGAGGCGGCGTGCGGGTTCTCGCAGGGCTACTGCAAGTCTCTGGGGGACCGACTCGCGCGGGGCGGCCGGGACGACGAGGCGGCGCGCGCCTACGAGCGCGCCCTGAACGACCCCGGTGTGGACGGCGTCACCAAAGCGAACTGGGCCGACTGGCTTGTGCACTACTACTACACCAAAGGCCGGATCGGGCCGGCGTTGCAACTGGCCGAGCAGTCGGCGAGCACCGGCGCTGCGGCCGGCCTGGTCACGGCGGCCAAGCTGTACGAGCGGCTCGGCCGGATGGACGACGCCGAGCGGGCGTATCGGTCCAGCGCGGAGTCGTACGACGCACCTGGTCCACTGCTCGGGTTCTACTACCGTGCCTTCAAGGGTCGGAAACTCCAAGAGTACGAGCCGTCGTGGCACCGGGAACTCGAGCGTGTGTTCCCGCAGGGACTCATCGACGGGCCGGTGGATCCTGGTCCACCCGCGGTCGGCGTCTTCGTTGAGAATGACAGTCCGGCGTCAGTCAAGATCGGCGTGCAGGCCGGCGACGTCATCATTGCGGTGGACGGCTGGCACGTTGGCAACATGGGTCAATACCGGGCAGTGCGAGCGTTCCCCCTCGACGGCAGAGTCACCCTTACCGTCGCGCGCGGAGCCGCGCATTCCACCGTTGAAATCGCCGACCGCCGGTTCGTTCCGGACTTCCGAATCGCCGACTATCCGGTCCGAGGATGGATCGAGAAGTGACGAGCGGGGCAGCGACACGGCTCGCCTGGGGGCTCGGCCTCTGCGTGCTTGGGGCCAATGTGGCGATCAAGCCCGCGCCGACCCTGACGGACGTGCGCCGGGCGTCCGACGGAGTGCGCCGGAGTCGTGAGTGGCGCGGCCGGCCCGTGCCGGCGTTCGACCTGCCGCTGTTGGACGGCCAGGTGTTTCGTGCAAACCCACCCGCTGGGCACCCGATGACGGTGCTGGTCTTCTTTACGACGTGGTGCGAGGTCTGTGCGCCAGAGCTGAGCGAGATTCAGCAGTTCGTCGAGCGGCTGCACGCCGACGGGCAGCCCCTGCGTGTGGTCGGAATCGACGTGCAGGAAGAGGCGCAGGTCGTCCGCCGGTTTGCCAAGCAACACGCCCTGACGCTGCCGATGGGCGTTGACGGCTCCGGCGACGTCATGCGGGCGTACGACGTGCGCACGTTTCCAACCACTGTCGTCGTTGGTGAGGACGGCCGCGCCCGCCTGTTCCACGAGGGGCCCGTCGCCAATGCCGACGTGGTGCTCGATCCGGTAGTCGGGGGGCAGCGGCGGCCACACACAGGGTCGCGGCCATGACCGCTGCAGTCCAATTGACCGAGCTCACCGTGGACTTCCGCCGTCATGGCGTCTCCACGCGCACGCACCGCGCGCTCAATGCCGTGACGCTCGAGGTGGCGGCGCAGGACTTCTTCGCGCTCATCGGCCCGAATGGCTCTGGCAAGACCACGGCCATCCATTGTGTGCTGGGTCTACTGCCGCCGACGTCAGGTTCGGCCCACGTGTTCGGGGTTCGCCTCGAGCCCGGCGCTCCGGCTTTTCGCGACATCGTCTATGTGCCCGAGGAAGCGCACTATCACGACTATCTGACCGTCGAGGAAGCGATTCGATACTACGCCGCCCTTCATGGCCGGCCTGTCACTGCACCCGCCCTCGCTGCGGTACTCGAACGCCTGCATCTCGAGACGGCCCGGCACACGCTCGTGTCGGCCTGCTCGAAGGGCATGAAGCAGAAAGTCGGACTGGCGCAGTGTCTGCTGCAACAGCCCAGACTGCTGGTGCTTGACGAACCGATGCGTGGGCTCGATCCCGTGGCGGTCAGAGAGTTCCGGGAGGTGCTTGCGGCTCTGCATCGAGACGGGGTCACCGTAGTGATGAGCTCGCACGTGCTACCCGAAGTGGAGCAGTTGGCCACCAGAATTGGCATCCTCGACTCCGGCTCGTTGCTGTCGGTCAGTGATCTTGATGCGCTGGTCAGCGTCGATCACGACACCTACGATGTCGAGGTCGAGCGCCTCGTCACGATTCCTGAGTACCTCACCGTCGAGGCTGTTGCCGGGGGCCTGACCCGGGGCGCGCTGCCACAGGCGCGCCTGTATGCCTTCATGGACCTGGTTCGAGCCGAAGGTGCTGAGATTCGCAAGTGCAGTCTGCGGAAGCGGACCCTCGAAGATTCGCTCGTCGCAACCCTTGCGGAGGGACGCCGTGCGTAACGCCGTGCGCCTGCACACCCTTACGCATCTGACCTGTCTGCGGCGGAACCGGATCTTCCATGCCTTCCTCATGCTGGTGATCGTTGGGCTCGCGCTCACGATCGTGCCTGGGCTGGCGTTCGACGACGACTCGAATCGATTTCAGACGCTGCGGCGTCTGGCCCAGATGCTCCACGGCACGATCAGTTGGGTGACGTCGGGCATCGGACTGTTCCTGTTGTGGGAGCACCGTCGTACTCGCTCACTCAAGATGGTGGCTACCACGGCGGCCCCGTTTGGGGCGTGGGTGGCATCGCTCTTTGCGACCGCGACGCTCGTGGGCATCGCGATGCACGCGACCAGCGGCGTACTCATCTTCTGCCTGTCGTGGGTGTGGGGCGTCACGTATCAGTACGGCTTCATCTATCTCGCCCTCGATCATGCCGCGCAGTCGCTCATCTCGCTTGGGGTCGTCACCATGCTCGGCGTGGTGCTACACCCGGTCATCGCCGTCGTTCTCGTTGCCCTGGTCAACGAGTCGACCGTGTTGATCCTGCGGCAAGGGCTCGACATGCTGTCGCCCAGCCTGGTGTTGCGTGTGACCAAGGCGCTTGCCGCTGGGCTGTACTACATCCTGCCAGTCCAGGATCCTTTTGGCGAACGCACCGAAGCCCTGGTGCGCACGATGCGGGCGGCGGAGAGCGATTGGCGCTATCTGGCGGGAACCGCGGCGTACGCCTTACTGGTGCTGGCCTTCGCGCACGTGTCGACGCTTGTCATGTTGCGACGCCGTCCTGGAACGTAGCTTAGTCTAGAGTGTCGCGACCGTGTCGATGTCGGGCTCGGGCCCGGACTCGAGCGCGAAGGCCGCCGGCGCCAAGTCCTGATATCGTTGCGGGCCATGTCCATCCAGGTGCCCGCCCGTCCCCTCGGCCGCTCAGGTCTCACCGTGTCTGCGCTCGGCCTTGGCTGCATGGGCATGTCCGACTTCTACGGCAGCGCCGACGAGACGGCCTCGATTGCCACGCTGCATCGCGCCATCGACCTCGGCATCACGTTACTCGACACGGCCGACGCCTATGGCCCCTTCAAGAATGAGACGCTTGTCGCCAAGGCCATACGCGACCGGCGGGACCAGGTGGTGCTGGCCACCAAATTCGGCTTCCAGCGCAACGCCGACGGCACGCCGATCGGTGTGAGCGGCCGGCCCGACTATGTGCGGCAGGCCTGCGACGCGTCGCTTGCGCGACTCGGCGTAGACACGATCGACCTCTACTACCAGCACCGCGTCGACCCCGCGGTGCCCATCGAAGACACGGTGGGCGCGATGGCACTGCTGGTGACTGCCGGCAAAGTCCGGTACCTCGGGTTGTCCGAGGCGGCGCCGGCCACACTGCGGCGCGCCGTAGCCGTGCATCCCATTGCGGCCCTGCAGACCGAGTACTCACTGTGGAGCCGCGACCCGGAAGGCGAGCTGCTCACGACCTGCCGCGAGCTCGGCATCGGGTTTGTCGCCTACAGTCCGCTTGGCAGAGGCTTTCTGACGGGCCGTTTCCGATCAATCGACGATCTGGAGCCGGGCGATTGGCGACGCCAGAATCCGCGGTTCCAGGGCGACAACTTCCAGAAGAACCTGGACGTGGTGGCACAGGTGCAGGCCCTCGCGCGCGCCAAGGGCTGCACACCGGCGCAGCTGGCGCTGGCGTGGCTCCTAGCGCAGGGCGACGACATCGTCCCGATTCCCGGATCGACGCACGCGGCACGCGTGGAAGAGAACGCCGGTGCCGTTGCGGTCGAGCTGTCGCCGGCCGACCTGGCATCGCTGGCGGCGTTGGCGCCCCGCATCGTGGGCGAGCGCTACATGGAGGCCGGGCGGAAACTGCTGAATGGCTGATGAAGGCTACGCCTAGACAATATGGAATGACCGGCTCACAGTCGCGATACCGTCGGCGTGATGCGAAGCACGCGACTTCTCGCGGGTTAATGCCGAGGCACCAGAGCCGCAGGCGACAGGAGCCGGTCATGAGCGAAGTTATCACGTCCGTC
>JANMDX010000392.1:0-10632 GCA_031376505.1 Acidobacteriota bacterium | reverse complement strand
CTGCGCGCGGTCGATGTGTCATGGCGGTTCGAACCTGCGCGCGAGCTCGGCGGCGACCTCTACGACTTTCTGGCACCCGAGCCGAACCAGTTCGTCAGTTCCCACCTGCAGCGTGGACACCCCGACCCCGCCGTCGGCGATGCCGTGTCGCCTCACGCACCGTCAGCGTACTAGGCCACGATACGCACGACGACCACGGTCTGATCGTCGGTCTGCGGCGCGTGCCCTCGGAACTCCGCCATCGCTGCGAAAATCCGCTCGGTGATAAGCGCGGCCGGCTGGTCGCGGTTGGCGTGCACGACTTCGGCGATCCGGCCCGACCCGAACTCGTCACCGGACTCACTGAACGTCTCAGAGGTGCCGTCGGTGCAGAACGCAAACACGTCGCCCAGCTGCGCCGGCACGACGAGCTCGTCGTAGGTCGTCGTGCCAAACGACCCCAGTGGCACGCCGGGCAGTTCGATCTGACCGCACTCCAAGCCATCAGCGGAGCATCGGACCGGGAACGGGAGGCCTGAGTTGGCCATCGTGAGCGTATGGCGCCGTAGGTCGAACTGCGCGTAGCAGAGCGTGCAGTAGTACTCCTCGAGCTGCCGTTCGTGCAGGATGCGGTTGATCGACGTGAGAATCGCGGCCGGTCCCTGCACAGCGCGGTCCTGCGACAGGCGGCGGCGAAACGTGCGGCTTCGCACGACCTCGCCGGCAAACACACTGTAGAGCGCTGCCGGCACGCCCTTGCCCGACACGTCGCCCACGGCCACGACGAACTGGTTCGGCTCGGGTGCCAGAAAGTCGTAGAGGTCGCCGCCGAGCTCGCGCGCAGGTTCGAACCGCCATGACACATCGACCGCGCGCAGCCGCTTGGGCAGCTCCTGCGGCAGCAGCGCCATCTGCACGCGTTGCGCAAAGCGCAGCTCCTTTTCGATCCGCTCTTCGTTGGCGCGCACGGTTTCCCATAGCCGGGCGTTCTCTATGGCCACGGCCGCTTCCGACGCCAGGAGCGTCAGCAACTCGACATGGCGCTTCGAGAACGCGTTCAGTTCTGGGCTCTCGAGGTCGAAGGCGCCGATGCAGCGGTCCTTCACGAGCAGCGGTACCACGAGCTCCGATCTGGCGTCGGCCACGGCGTTGATGTAGCGGGGGTCTTGCGACACGTCGGGCACCAGCACGACTTGCTTGTGCTGCACGGCGTACCCGAGCAGGCCCTCGCCCACTTGCACGGCCGCGCTGGCGGAGCCTTCGCCGTAGCTGATGGCTACCTTGAACTCGACCATGCCCGTCACGTCGTTGACGAGCGCGATGCCGAACGTGCGGTAGTCGATCACCCGCTTCACGAGATGCGCCACGCGCGTGAGCAGCTCCTCGAGGTCGAGAATCGCGCTCATCTCGCGGCCGATCTCGGCCAGGGTCTCCATCGCCTCGGCGTACTGGCGCTCCGACTCGAAGAGGCGCGCGTTCACGATCGCCTGCGCGACGGCCGAACCAAATGCGCGCAGCATCGACTCGTCGGTGTCGTCAAACGCATTCTTCTCGTTGCTGAGCAGGTTGAGCGCGCCAATCGCCCGGCCCTTGTTTCGCAGCGGCACGACCAGAGTGGACTGCGCGCCGGGAACCACGCTGATGTAGCGCGGGTCCTCGCTGACGTCGTTGATCAAGATCGACCGCTGCTCTTGCACGGCCGTCCCCACGGTGCCCTGGCCCAGGGCGAGGCGCACGCGCTTGGCGGCCTCCTCGGGATAGCCTTCGGCATACGCGATGCGCAGCGTCTGCGAGGATTCCTCCAGCAGGTACACCGAGAACACACCGAAGTCGGTGAGACGCGCGATGAGGCGCGGGATCCGCACGAGCAGCTCGTCGAGGTCGAGTACGCCAGTGACCTCGCGGCTGAGCGCAAACAGCGCGGCAAGGCGTTCCTGGTCGGATTTGCGGTCGGCCGCGGGCGCAAGAACGGCGGGGTCGGTAGCGGTTGGCGGATTGGTCATGGGCGAGGTGATGGCGGCGTGGCCCCGTCTCCGGTCACATGGGAGGTGACCCACGCCTGGATTCTGGAGAGTCGGTCTCGTAGATGATAGTACTCCGTGAAGCCGTGCCCTTCGCGAGGATAGGTGACGAGCTCGGTGGTCTTGCCACGATCCTTGAGACCTCGGTAGAGTTCTTGCGCCTGGCCTACCGGGACGCGCTCGTCGGCCGCGCCGTGCAGGATCAGCGTGGGCGTGGTCACGTTGTCGATGTGCGTCATGGCCGAGCGATTCACGTACAGCGGCAGCGTCTCCTTGCTGGCGATGCCGCCGAAATAGCCCGTGAGCACGTTGGGGATGTCGTTGGTGCCATACATGCTCCACAGGTTGGTGAGCCCGGCGCCGACCATCGCCGCCTTATAGCGCGCGGTTTGCGTGATGGTCCACGCGGTCATGTAGCCGCCGTAGCTCCAGCCGATGTGCGCGAGTTTGTCCTTGTCGGCGATGCCGCGGGCAATGAGCGCATCGACGCCAGTCATGATGTCCTTGAAGTCGCCACCGCCCCAGTCGGCAACGTTGGCGCGCAGGAACTTCTCGCCGTAGTTGGTGCTGCCGCGCGGATTCGGATAGAACACCGCCCACCCCTGGCTGGCCCAGAGCTGGCCGCCTTCGAGGCCGCCCACGCGGTAATTGTTCACATGCGCACCGGCCGGACCGCCGTGCGCCACGACCAGCAGCGGGTAGCGTTTGGCGGGGCTGAAGCCCACCGGCTTCAACAACAGTCCTTCCACGTCGAGGCCATCGCTGCTCTTCCACGTGAGGACTTCTGTGTCGCCCAGCGCGAAGTCGCGCGCCTGGGGATTGGCGTCTGAGACCCGACGGGGCCCGGCAAACGACGAATCGGCGACGTAGACGTCAGATGGCGCAGACGGGGAATCCATCGTGAACGCTACGCGCGTGCCGTCAGCGCTGAAGGACCCCAACTGCAGGGTGCGGCCCGTGGTGAGCCGGGTCACGCGTCCCGTGGCCACCTCGAGCGAAAACGCGTCGACATACGCCCGAACGCCCGCCGTGAAGACGAGCCGCGAGCCGTCCCGCGACCACTGGGGCGCGCCTGGATCCACCGCCAGGCTGGCAGTGAGATCGCGCGTTTGGCGTGACGCGACATCATAGAGCATCAGTTGCGAGTGACCCACGGTGCCGCGCGGCGTACCGTCGCCGATGGCCGGCGAGGTCACCGGCTCTGACAGATACACCAGCGCGCGGCCGTCGGGCGAGAAGCGCGCACTCGAGTCGGGGCCGAAATTGGTGCTGACCCGCTCCACCACCTTCGTCGTCGAGTGAGCGATGTACACGTCGCGCCGGCCATCACGCAACAGCGCCGAGGCGCCCGCGGTGAACGCCACGCGCACGTTGTCGGCCGACCATGAGAGCGGCCCGGTGATCGTGAACGCGTCGCCGCTGGTGACGCGCGTCACGGCTCTGGTCGCAAGATCCGCCACCCACAGGTGCACGGGCCGAGCCGTGGGTTCGTAGCGGCGTTCGTCGTCGCGGCGCTCGATCGTGGCGCGCTCGTCGTCGCTTTGGGAGTCGACGTGGGTGAAGGCAAGCGTGGTGCTGTCGGGCGACCACGCGTACTGCTGCACGTCGTCGGGCCCGTCGGTGAGCGGCCAGGCTTCGCCGCCGTCGGTGCGCATCAGCCAGATCTGCGCCACCGGCTCCTTGCCGGCGCGCTGGCCCCGGGCTGACACGAAGCTGATGTGCCGGCCATCGGGCGACCACGCCGGCAGCGAGTCGCCCTTCTCGCCGTAGGTCACCTGGCGGGCCGGGCTCCTGCCATCGGCCGGGGCGCGCCACACATGCGTGCGCGAGTCTTTCCGGCCTTCCTGCGTCGCATCATGCCAGGCACGCACGGTGAAGAGCACCGCGCTGCCATCGGGCGCGATGACCGTATCGCGCACCACGCGAATGCCGAGCACGTCGTCGATGGTGACCGGCCGCTGCGCCGACGCGGGCGAGGCGACGAGCAACAGAGCAGCACACAGGGCAGCAGCGCGCATTGGCGGACCTCCAGGCGCGGCGTGGCCGCGCCAAGGCCGGAGTATAGCCCCCGCATGCGGGCCATGGGATACTACCGACCTCGTGGAAATTTCGTCCCTACCGCTCAACTACGCGGCCATCGCCCGGATCCTGCCTCACCGCCACCCGTTCCTGCTAGTGGACCGCATCACGGCGTTCGTGCCCGATGTGAGCATTACCGGCATCAAGAACGTGACGTCGAGCGAGCGCTACCTGTCGCCGCCCGACGAACGCGGCCGGCAGGTGCTGCCGCCGACGATCCTGACGGAAGCGATTGCGCAGGTCGGTGGCATCCTGATTCTGTCGAAGCCCGAGAACACCGGCCGACTCATCTACTTTCGCGGGATCGAACGTGCGCGGTTCCGCGGCACGGCCATGCCAGGCGACAGCGTGACGATCTTCGTAAAAGTGATTCGCCTCCGCAGTCGAATGGGCCTGCTCACCGGCTACGCGAGTGTGGGCGACTGTATGCTGGTGAAGGGCACTATGACGTTTGCGCTTGGGCCGAAGGCCGACGGGTCGGAGGGCGGCGAAGAATAGCGCCATAGGCCGTTGCCAGCACGCGTGGTGTGGCGGGATCGCCATCGCGGCGCTGAGCCTCGGCGGATGCCAGGGCGCGGAGACGCCCACCGGGCCGAGGGCGCGCAGTAGCTACGCTCCGCTCGAAGTCCGGTGTTCGGCCGACGCCACACTGGCGTGCACGGCGCAGCGCTTCGGCAAGGGCGACCTTACGGCGCAAGCAGAGCCGTAGCGCTTTCCCCGCGCTCCTTGGCGCATGCGACTTATGCGTCGCGCGTTCCCCGATACAGCACGCGGTTGAACCGTCGGTGCCAGCCGGTGAATTCCGGGTCGGTACCGCTGTCGCCGAGCGCCGAGCGCACCTGATGCAACTGCGCGTCGAGGTTATCGACCGCCGCGAGGATGAAGGCTTCCACGCTCTTCGGCTCCACCGGCGAGCCCTTGTCCCTGGCGCCGTGGTGCGACACCACCAGATGTTCGAGCTCCGCGCGAAGGTCGTCGGGGAAGCCCGAAATACCTTTGGCCGTCTCGCGCACCATCACCAGGCCGAGCGCGATGTGGCCCACGAGGTTGCCATCGCGCGAGTAGCTGATGGCGCCGCGGTCGTAGGCCAGCTCCTGCAGCTTGCCAAGGTCGTGAATCACGGCGCCCGCCACGAGCAGGTCTTCGCTGGCGCCGTAGTGGCGCGCGAGCAGCTGGCCGGTCGTGGCCATCGAGAGCACATGCTCCAGCAGGCCACCGCGGTACGCGTGATGAATCGACTGGGCGGCGGGCCATTCCCGCAGCGCCGTTTCGTGATCGGTGAGGATGCGGTGCAGGAACACCCGCAGCGACGGGTCGCTCACGCCCTCCACCAGCGCCCCGAGTTCGACCCACATGTCGCCAATCGGGCGCGGCGCGCTCGGGACACACTCTTCTTCGCGAAAGCCGTGCGCCTCGTCTTGCGGAGGATTCACGCGGCGGATTGACGAGGCCACGAGCTGCAGTTCCCCGTTGTGGGTGCTGGTCCGGCCCTCGGCCCGCACGAACTCGCCGATCTCGAATTCGCGCTTCAGCCGTTCCACGCCGTCGAACACCCGCCCGGCCACCTGCCCGGTGGCGTCCTGCAGCATCAGCGCCAGATACTCGCCATTCTTGCCGACCCGCACGTCCTTGCGGACGCACAAGAAGAAGTTCCAGCCGGTCGTGTCAGCTTCGAGCTGGGAGACGCGCGCTAGCCGGTTGCTCATTCCGAGCAGCGTACATCACCCCCGTGGAACGCGGCGCAGGCGGCCTGCCAGCGGCCGCCCACGACGTCATCAGGACTGGTAAAGTAGGGCCATGCGTTTCCCGATGCGCCTCGGCGTGGTGATGCTGGCACTCTCTGCCGCCTTCGGCGTCGCTCTCGCGGCAAGACAGGCACCGCCGGGCCGGCCTGCGGGCGTTTCGAGCAACGCGGCGCCAGCACTGGCGCCGCTGCCTCCGCTCAACACGGCCGGCTACGCGCTGGCACGGCCGCTCGGGATCACGCGCGCGGTCTACGAATTCGTTGCGCGCCACCCCGAGGTGTCCAAGCACGTGCCCTGCTATTGCGGGTGCGAAGCCGACGGGCATCGCAACAACGAGAACTGCTTCATCGGCGCGCGCGATGCCGCTGGCAACGTGACCTCGTGGGATACGCACGGCTTCGGCTGCGCCATCTGCGTGGACGTGGCCAAGGAATCGATGCAACTCTATAACTCCGGCGCGGATCCCCAGAGCATCCGTGCCGCCATCGAGAAGAAGTGGACGCCGCAGTACCGCACCAAGACGCCCACCCCGCCGGTGCCCGCGAAGAAGCGCTGACCCGGGTGAGCGACGACCGCGCGTCTGCATTCGCCCGGCTCTTCGAGGCCGTACACGAGGGCGTGTATATCGGCCGCGTGGGCGCGTCGTCGACGACGACGCTGGCGGCCAATCCTCATCTGAAGCTGGTGCTCGGGTACCCGCCCGAGACGATCGAGCGAGAGGTGCGGCCGTTTGATGCGGGGCGATTCGCGGATCCGCAGGCGCGCACGGCGTTCCTGGAACGCCTATCAGTGGCTGGTGCCGTCGCCGACTACCTGCTGCGGCTGCGCCGCGCCGACGGATCGCCGGTGTGGCTCGAGGTCACGGCCACGGCCGATCCCCCTGACGCGAGCGGCGCGATGCGCATCGAGGCGCTGGTGCGCGATGTGAGCGAGCGGAAGCACATCGAGGACCAATCACGCGATCTGTACTACCAGCTGTTGCAGACCGAGAAGATGGCCGCGCTGGGGCAGACGATTTCAGGCGTCGCCCACGAGCTCAACAACCCCCTCGCCACCATCTTGTCGTGGGCCGAGCGACTGTCGCAGCGTGCCGACGGCGACGACTTGCTGAAGCGCGGGCTCGACGTGATCCTGAGCGAGTCGGAGCGGGCCGCACGCATCGTCCGCAACCTGCTGACCTTCGCGCGCAAGCGCCAGAGCACGCGTGCGCTGGTCGACCTCAACGAGATCGTGCGCGAGACACTCGCGCTGCGGGCCTACGAACAGCGGATCACCAACATCTCGGTCATCCCGGCGCTGGCCGCGGGGCTGCCGCCGATCTTCGCCGATGGGCACCAGATCAAGCAGGTGCTGCTGAACTTGCTGATGAACGCGGAGCAGGCGATGCTCGGTGCGCATGGCCGCGGCACGATCGTGATTCGCACGTGGCACGACAGCGCCAAGCAGCAGGTCGTGCTCGAGGTGAACGACGACGGTCCGGGCGTCGCCGACAGCGTGCAGGGCAAGATCTTCGACCCGTTCTTCACGACCAAGGAGGTCGGCAAGGGGACCGGCCTGGGTCTGACGGTGGCCTACGCGATCGTGCAGGAACACGGGGGACGCATCACGCTCAAGTCACAGCGCGGCGCCGGCGCGTCGTTTTTCGTGGAGTTTCCGATGTCGGGCGGCAAGCCCGCGCCACCACGGCGGCTTCAGCCGTCCACGCCCACGCCCACCAATGCGTTCAAGGGCGCGCGGGTGCTGGTGGTGGAAGATGAGCCGGCACTGGCCAGTGCCGTGAAGGAAGCGTTTGTCGATGCGGGCTTTGTCGTGGATCGTGCCGGCGACGGCGAGGAAGGCCTCGCTCGCGTCGCCGAACATCACTACGACCTGATCGTGTGCGATCTGAAGATGCCGCGCATCGACGGCATCAGGTTCTATCGCGCCATGACGGCCGCCACCCCGGCACTCGCCCGGCGGGTAATCTTCGTCACCGGCGACGTGGCCGGCACCGACGCCGAGCGCTTCCTCGAAGAAAGCGGCTGCCGGTGGCTCTCCAAGCCGTTCCGGCTGGCCGAGTTGCTGCGGGCGGCGCGTGAAGCGCTCGCGTAGCTGAGCACGATCCCGCGGCGCTCGGCGCGCTCGGCGGCCGCTTCGGGCACCACGGTGTCCGATTCCGGCAGGTCGGCTTTCGCCATGCGCGGCCGATGTTCGAACGCTACGACCGCCTGGCGCAGGGCCTCGACGGAAGCCATCGGCGTGGCATCGGGACCCAGGGCCTCACGCAAGCGGCGCAGTGCGCGCGCATGCAACTGCGACACGCGCGATTCGTTCACGCCAAGCTCGAGGCCGATTTCCTTCATGGTGACTTCGCCGTAGTAGTAGAGCGCGACCACGCGGCGTTCGCGCGGGGGCAGCGAGTCGACCGCGGCGCGCACGCGATCCTGTACTTCCTTGCGCTCGTAGGCGGCGTCGGGACGCTCGGACTCGACCGGCACCATCACGGCCGGCAGTTGCGATTCGTCAATGTTCTCGGCGCATGACAGCGGCGACGTCTGCTCGATGGTGTTGATGCGGACAATGACCTTGCCGAGTCGCTGTTCATCCGACCCGACCGCGGCCGCCAGGTCGGCAAGCGACGGTTCGTGACCAAGTGAGAGGCGCAGCCGTTCGCGCGCCGCTTCGAGTTCGCGGCGCACGCGGCGTACGCCTCGGGGCCACGCGTCCTTGCGCAGCGCGTCGATCATCGCCCCGCGGACGCGGCGTTCGGCAAACGTCTCGAACTTGATGCCGCGCGATTCCTCGAACCGCCTGGCCGCGTCGATGAGCCCGATCACGCCGTCCTGAACGAGGTCGCCCAGGTCGATGGAGTGCGGCATGGTGGCGGCCACTCGGCGAGCCAGGGCTTCCACGAAAGGAAGGCCGGCCTCGATGCGGGGGTTGATGGTCTCGGCGGTCTGCTGGGCGTTCATGTGAAATCGAGCTCCTGTGCCTGCCGGTGTTGGCAGACGCCGGTTCCCTTGCACTCCCGATGCCAGAACCGCGCAACCCTGCTACGGGCTGAGCATCGGGATGCGAAAAGCGTCATTAAGTGTCTGAAAATTAATGACTTACCGTTTCGTTTTGCAGGCGCGTGCAGGTCCCAGAACAGGCGCGCACGAGGGCCCAAAGCGTCGGTTTTCTGACGCTTGAGTCCGTCCTACGCCAAGACGGTGACGCGGCTGGACGCCAAAATTGTCGGTGATTGGGTCGAGGCGGGACGAAAACTGGCGGTGTCGCCTGGTTAGGCGACGGAGATGTCGCGAATGGACCGCATCGCGGCCATGGCTTCAAGAGCGGCGTTGACCACGTGCGTGGCACGGTCGCGCTGGGCGGAGTCAGACGCCTTGAGTTCCATCAACTCGGCATTCGCCAAGACGATGCCCAGCTGGTTGCTGAGTTGATGAAACAGGCCGCGCAGGTCGGTCGACTGTGCCTGCTGGCCTGTCTCCACGGGGATAGTGGTCGGATTCACTGACGCCCTCGCGCTTCGGTCTACGCGAACTTACGCGGCAGGGCTGGTGCCAGCGCGCTGACTGCCGTCGGGCTGGCGCCACAAGGTGTCGACGAAGATTCGGATGCTTCCGCCCGCCGTGCGGACGTATTCAACCTTACCAGCGGCAATCCAGTTGTAAATCGTGCGCCGGCTGACACCTACGAGCTCACACGCCTTCATGATGCTAATGGTCTGACGTTCCACAGGTCGTTCTCCTTCAAAGGCTGGTATCGGTTGGTGCGGCGCGGGGATTAGGGCAGGGGTGTGCCAGACAGGTCAGATTTCGAGGTTGACGCTATGCCGACAAGGTGTCAGGATATTGACGCCTTTCTTGACTCGAGACTTGCTGTTTGCCTGAACCTACCCACTTGCTCCTGGTCGACGATGAAGATGCGCTGCGCACGGTGATGGCCGAACGGCTCACTGACGCAGGCTTCAAGGTGACCGAAGCCGCCTCTGGGGAACAGGCACTGGAGAAACTCGAGCGCTTCGCGTTCGACGTGCTCGTCTCGGACCTGCGGTTGCCGGGCATCGACGGCCGGGAAGTTCTGGCGGCCGCGCTCGAACGGTATCCCGGCATCATCGGGATCGTCGTGACCGGTTACGGCACCGTCAAGGACGCCGTCGACGCCATCAAGCGCGGCGCGTCGGACTTCATCAGCAAGCCGTTTCAGTTCGAGGAACTGCTGCACGTGCTGGAGTCGTCGCTCGAACAACGTCGCCTGCGCTCCGAGAACGCGTACCTGCGCGAGCAGCTTGAACAACGCGACGGCCTGCCGGGCGTGGTTGGCCGCAGCCAGCCGATGCGCGACCTGTGCCAGATGATCGAAACCGTGGCGCCAAGTGCCGCCACCGTGCTCATCACGGGCGAGACGGGCACCGGCAAAGAAGTGGTCGCCCGCGCCATTCATCAGACGAGTCCTCGCCGGCAACAGCGCTTCGTCGCGCTCAACTGCAGCGCCATTCCCGAGAACCTGCTCGAAGCGGAGCTGTTCGGTCACGCGCGCGGCGCGTTTACCGGCGCGGTGGCTGCCCGGCAAGGACGGCTCGAGCAGGCCGATCGCGGCACGCTCTTTCTTGACGAAGTCGGCACGATGAGTCCGGCGTTGCAGACCAAACTCTTGCGCGTGCTGCAGGAACGAGAGTTCGAGCGCGTCGGCGAGAACCGCACGATCAAGGTGGATGTGCGCGTGCTGGCCGCCACCAACTCCGAGCTCGTGAAGATGGTGGCCGACGGCACCTTCCGCGAAGACCTCTACTACCGCCTGAACGTCATTGCGCTGCTGCTGCCGCC
>JANMDX010000371.1:0-19913 GCA_031376505.1 Acidobacteriota bacterium | reverse complement strand
TGGAAGCCGGAGATGGCGCCGCACGCGATCGTGATGAAGGCGAAGGGGAAGAGCGGACCCGGGATGATCGGGCCGCCACCGGAGGTGAACTCCGTGAACGCCGGCATCTGCAGGTCGGGGTTCACGACCATCACGCCGAAGGCCAGCAACAGAATGGTGCCAATCTTCGTGAACGAGCTCAGATAGCCGCGCGGCGCGAGCAACAGCCACACCGGCAGCACCGAGGCCAGGAAGCCGTAGATCATCAGAGAGATCACCAGCTCGGTGCGCGAGAGATGGAAGAAGCTGCCGAGCCACGAATCAGGATGATTAAGGGGTTCGCCGCCAGCCACCGCCGCTAACATGGCGATGACGCCGATGGTGGTGGCTTCCGCAATGCGGCCCTTGCGCCACACGTACATCCACAAACCCATGAACATGCCGATGGGGATGGTCATGGCAATCGTGAACGTGCCCCACGCGCTATCGGCCAGCGCGTTGACGACGATGATGCCCAGGCCGGCCAGCGCCACGGTGAGAGTGAACAGAATCGCCACGGTGCCCACGGCGCCCGCGACCGGGCCAATCTCGATCTTCACGAGATCGGCCATCGACTTGGCGCCGCGCCTGGTGGACGCCCAGAGAATCATCGAGTCGTGCACCGCGCCGGCCAGACACACGCCGGCCACCAGCCAGATGAGGCCGGGCGCCCAGCCGAACTGCGCAGCAAGCATCGGGCCGACCAGCGGGCCGGCGCCGGTAATGGCGGCGAAGTGATGGCCAAACAGCACCCACTTCGACGTGGGGTAGAAATTGGCCCCGTCGTACTTGGCATGCGCGGGCGTCTGGCGCTTGTCGTCGAGCATCCAGATGCGCGTCGCGATGAATGCGCTGTAGTAGCGGTAGGCGATCGCGAGAATGCAGAGGGACGGCAGGACGATGTACAACGCGCTCATTAGGCTGGGATGATAGCAAAAAATCCGGGCAGGGTCGGCGTGCATTCCAACCGAGTCGCGACCTGGATGGCAGCGACCGGGCGGCGGTTCAGACGCCGGGCGGGAGGGACGGCGGCAGCGCGGGCGGAGGACCGGGGGCCTGGGGCGGGGTGGCTGCGGGCGGCGTGGCCTCGGGAGGAGGCGCCGCCTCGGGGGGCGCCTCGGCCGGCGGGGGCGAAATCGGTCGTGCGCGCTCACGCCGACGGAACAGCTGTTCCACCACCGACGGCGCGCTGTTTTGTGGGTCCCACCCCAGTCGGAGGATCGTCACCTCGGCCGTCTGGCGGCCAAAGGCCAGCGCGTCGTTGCAACTCCACATGTAGAGGTCCAGCTCCCGGCCTTTCACTTCGGGGCCCGTGTCGAGCACGGTCCAGATGCCGTTGTGTTTGTCGACCGGCGTTTGCACCCGCACCACACTGCCGAGCGGCAGCAGCGCGGGATCGGCTGCCGCCATGCCGGTGCGCACCGCCACGCCAGCCGCCGTCGTGGCGCCCTTGCAGTAGGCCGTGGCCTCGAAGCGCAGCGCGGAACCGAGGCGCGGGCGTCCGCTCGCGTCAAACACCTCTTCGGTCGAGTCGCGGATGGTGGTCACGAACACGAAGAGCACCGCGGCGACCACCACGGTGGCGGCGAGAGCCCGGCGCGCCAGCATCAGCGGCGGCATCACACGCTCGCGAAGTGCTCGAATCCCGTGGGCAGCGGCGTGTCGACGCCGTCGCGCGTCAGCACGCACCCGGTGCGCTTCGTGAGGGTGCCGATACAGGTGAAGGGCGTCGCCGACCCCGCCCGCGCCGCCCGCATCCGGCCCTTGGCGCCTGGCGCCACGGCAAACAGCATCTCGTAGTCGTCGCTTGCGCCAATGGCGGCGGCGACGGGGTCGTGTCCGTGCGCGTCGAACCAGCGGCGCGCGCCGGGCTCGATCGGCAGGCAGGCTGCGTCGATGCGTGCGCCTGCCCCCGAGGCGGCGGTGAGTTGGCGCACCGCGTCGGCGAGCCCGTCGCTGAGGTCGACGGCGGCGCGCGCGGCGCGGTCGCGCGCCATGGCCCACGCATCGTGGAGGCGCGGCGTGGGCACCTTGTAGCGGGCGACGCAGACCTCGTCGACGGGCTGCTCGGCGCGCAGCATGGCAACGCCCGCGGCCGCCGCGCCGATGCTGCCGGTCAGCCACAGCTCGTCGCCCGGCCGGGCCGCATCGCGTCGCAGGACTCGACGCGGCCGCACGTGCCCAGTGGCGGTGACGTCGACCACGAGCGGACCGCTCGTGCGCGTAAGGTTGCCGCCGACGAGCGCGGCGCCGGCATGCCGGGCCGCGTCGCTCACGGCGCCTACGAGCGCCTCAAAGGCCGCGACTGGAAGGGACTCAGGCAGGATCAGCGAGAGCAGCAGCCACGACGGCCGGGCGCCCATTGCGGCCAGGTCGCTGAGGTTCACGGCCACCGCACGTCGTCCCACCTCGACAGCCGTGCTCCAGCGCAAGTCGAAGTGCACGCCGTCGACCATGGCGTCGGTGGTCTGCACGAGCCAGGACCCGCGCGTGGGCTGGAGGACGGCGGCGTCGTCGCCGATGCCCAGGATCACATCCGCGCCTGGCGCCGGCACGTGCCGGCGAAGCCAGTCAAGTAGCGCGTGTTCTCCGAGTTGGCCGACAGTCACAGGAAGCCTCGGTGCCCGCCGGGGCGGTTCGGGCGAGAGGCGACTAGGTGCCCCGCTGTGCCGTGTGGGGAGGATTGCTGAACCTGCATTAGCAGGTGGAGCCGCTGTAAAGCCGCGTTTCAGGCTTCCTCACGACGGAGGCATGCACACCACGCGGCTGACGCGACTCGCTTGGTAGGAACATTGGCTCAGACAAGCCTCCAAGATTCCATCACGAGCACAACAGGAACGAGATTGATTCTAAGCGCCCGTCGGCGCCGGGTCAAGCCGCGATCAGGGCTTCACGACGATGGTGATGCTCTGATCGGTCGTGAGCGCGCCGTCGTCGGCGCGCGACCGGAGCACGTACTCGCCAGGCGTCTGGAAGGTCGCCGTCACCGTGAGCTTGCCGTCCTGCGGCAGCTCCGGAGCGCGCCAGTGGGGCGCCCACGGTGAGTTACCGCCGGTGCGCGTGTCTTCCCACGACGCGATCTGGTCCTTGTCGAACGTGACCCTTCCGGCACCCCGGTAGACGAACCAGCCTACGTGCAAGCCCACGTTCTTGCCGACGGTGACCCGGGCGGGCGGCAGCATGAGGCGGCGGGCACGAAGCACTTCGACTTGCTTGAGATTGGCGGACGACAGGTTGGTCGCCGAGCCTTCATTTTCCACGGCGGCGCCGGCGCCGATGGCTCGGGCCTTCGGGATGCCGTCGTCGCGCACGCTGACCACGAGCGGCACCGACTGGCCCACGCGCACTTCCAGACGGCGCGGCCCCTGGACCTCGAGGACGGGCGGGGTGTTGGCCCGCACTTCCGGGCTGCTGCTGCCGGCGCCGAGCGCGCCGGTCTCTGACGCCCTGACGACGTCGTCGATCTTGTAGTCGAGGCGCAGACTCGCAAAGGCCTGTTCCGTCTTGCCCTTGGAGGTCAGCGACCAGACCATCTCGTCTTTGTCGGTGAACGCCGCCGGTACGGGCACGCGGAAGATGAACCGGTTGCGGCGCGGCAGGAAATGCGTGGGCTGTCCCTGATCCGGCGTGCCGGTCGTGAAGCGGTTGTCGGCGCCGACTGGGACGTCGAGCTCTTCCTCCCAGTTGCGATTCATGTAGCCGAACACGAAGAACTTCCGACCCGCCGAGTCTTCTTCCCAGCCCTCGTAGGCGGGAGAGATGTTCTGACCCTTCGCATAGGTCAGGTTCTGCGCGCGGGCATTCACGCCAGCAGCAAGCACCACGGCCATGGCGACTCCAACAACTCGGCGGGTCATGAGGAACTCCTTCTGACTTCTGAGCACGACGGGCTTACTGCTGTTGCTGCGGTTGCGGCGTGCGCGCTGGCGTCGCCGGTGCCGCGGCCGGAGTGGCCGGCATCTTGTCGGGCAGCTCGAGATTGCAGAACGGGCAGCCGATCATCACCGAGTTACGAGTGGTCTTCAGCTTCTCTTTCCGCGCCTTCATCTCGTCGAGGAACTGCTGGTCGGTGAGCGACACGCGGTTGCCGAGGTCGATGAACATGTTGGCCACCGAGCGGTTGCCCGAGCCCTGCCAGTTACGCGGGTCCGGCACGTTCTTGTTGGTGGGCGAGTTGTTCATGTAACCCACGATGTGCAGCACCGTGCCCTTGGGCAGCAGCGGCGCGTAATCGTCGTCGTAGTCGTAGCCCCGAACCCAGTTGTGGTCGTAGCCCACGCAGTTGATCGTCTCGACCGTGTAGCCCCACGAGGCTTCAAGGCACATCCGCGAGCCCGGCGCGTGCAGGTGCGGCTCGAACGACAGGACCTTCGTGTGCTCCGTCAGCACCGCGTAGGCGTTCAGCTGCTGGTTGGCATCCATGCCGCGGATGTCGATGTCCACGCCGTTGCCGAGGCTGACCTGCGACGTCCGGTAGTCGGGCTTGTAGCCCTTGGGCATGAACTTGAAGCCGACTTCCAGATGCGCCTTGGTGTCGCGCCCGTTGGAATGCAGGTGAATCGAGTCGGACACGATCGACGAACCCGCCTTGAGCAGCCGCGCCGACTTGGGGTCGAAGAAGTCGGCTTCGCGGCCTACTTCATGCACGGGCCAGGTGGTCGTACCGGGCGAGATGCCGAACAGGGCCGCCAGGCTGAACGGCTCGTTGGGATTGATGACCTCTTCGGGCCCGTCAATCACCTTGGTGCTCCAGATCATGTGGTGGAACACGTAGCGGCCGCCGACCGTTTCGCGGCCGGTGCCGTGTGAATCCACATCGTTCACTTCGCGCACTTCGAGGGCCGAGACGTACCGATCTTCGGTCAGACCCGTCGCGGTCGGCGGAATCTCGCCCCACCAGTCGGGCGCGTCGCCCTTGACCACGATGTCGGACGTCTTCACGACCAGGTCGGGTTCGCCGATGGACCACCGCGTGGCGTCGTTCCACACGCGGGCGACCGGCATGTCGGCGACGTTGCCGCGCGGCGCGCCCGAGTCGGCCCACTTGGCAATCAACGCGATTTCCTCGTTGCTCAAAGACGGGTCGTTCTTGAAATGCTGAATGCCGATTTCCTTCTCGACATACCAGGGCGGCATCACGCCAGCGCGCGGGCCGATGCCGGTGCGCGTCTTGATTGAACGGGCCCAGGGGCGCGCCTGTTCGTAGGTCTGTAGTGCCATCGGCGCGACGCCGCCGGAGCGGTGGCAGTTCTCGCAACTGCGCTGCAGAATCGGGGCGATGTGCTTGGCGAAAGTCACTTCGGCCACCGGTGCGGCAGCCTGTTCGGCGCTGGCAAGGGCCGGCGCGCCGAGACCCAGACACGCGGCCAGCACGGAAGTGCCGCCGAGTGCATACAACCACGAGTGAGGACGTCCAGTCATCGATGGGCTCCTTGGGGCACACGCCCCGATAATTCAATGGACACCGGAAGGATAACCGAGAGGCCGCATGCGCTGCCATATGTTTTTGGAACTGGTCACATTGGCACGACG
Organism: Acidobacteriota bacterium; assembly: GCA_031376505.1. Lineage (GTDB taxonomy): Bacteria > Acidobacteriota > Vicinamibacteria > Vicinamibacterales > UBA2999 > CADEFD01. The sequence goes on along the minus strand of JANMDX010000371.1, from coordinate 14,363 downwards.
GATGCCTCGGGCCGATTTAGGCGCACTTTGCTCAGGGAATGCTCCTGGAGCCCGCCAAACGTGCTTGCACAGACGAGTTGACTTGGTGTAGTGTCCGGCGCGTCATGACCGCAATCTCGTCGCGACATTGATTGAACCCGCGCCAACGCCGTCGGGTCGGATTTGTGGGACTGAGGAGATGCCTGTGAGAGAGCTCAATCTCGGACGATGCTGGAGCCAGAGCGCGAGTCTGGTCGCCGTCGTGGCGGTGTTGTGGACGCCCGTCGCCTGGGCGCAACAGAACGGCGGCATCGCCGGTGTGGTGCGCGACGGCGGCGGCCTGGCGATGCCGGGCGTCACCGTGGAAGCCTCGAGTCCCGCACTGATTGAGAAAATACGCTCCGTCACGACCGACGGAGAGGGCCGCTACAACATCATCGACCTGCGCCCCGGCACCTATGCCGTCACGTTTTCGCTGGCCGGGTTCTCCACCGTGCGCCGCGAAGGGATCCTGTTGGGCGCAGGGTTCGTGGCGCCGTTGAGCGTCAACCTGGCCGTCGGGGCCATCTCGGAAACGATCACGGTCACGGGCGCGTCACCGGTGGTCGACACACAGTCGGTCCGCCAGCAGGAGACGTTGAACCTGCGTCAGTTGGAGGACCTGCCGAGCGGCAACATCGGACTGCAGACGCTGGCCTACATGACGCCAGGGTTCGCCTCCACCCAGGCCGATGTGGGCGGCACCAGAGACACCTGGTCGGCCCAGGGTGCGTATACGTTGTTTCACGGCAAGACTGGCACGCGCGCCTCGTTTGACGGCTTTCGCAATCAGTACTTCATTGGCGCCGCCAACGGCGTCGGCTACATCAGCGATAGCGGCACCATCCAGGAGCTGCAGCTCGAGACCAGCGGCATGGGCGCGGAGTCCGGGTCGGGCAGTGCCTCGCTGAACGCGATCCCGCGCAGCGGCGGCAACCTCTTCAGCGGCGGCATCGATGGCTATTTCTCTGGCAAGGGGATGCAGAGCTCGAACGTCGACGACTCGCTGCGCGCCTTCGGTATCAACTCCAGCGCAGAAGTACAGAAGATCTTCCGGCTTGGCGCGCAGCTTGGCGGTCCGGTCGTGAAGGACAAGGTCTGGTTTTTCGCCGCGGTGGCCCGCTGGGGCTCGCGCGTCAATCAGCCCGGAGCGTTCTACAACAAGCTGCAGGGCAAGTCCGGCGTCCCGGGCACCCCGACCATTGCCTACGAGCCCGACCTCGATCAGCCAGCCTCGAGCTTCGACTGGTTTCGCAACCACTCGCTGAGAGCCACGTGGCAGGCGACCGAGAAGCACAAGTTTGCCGTCTTCGGCGACATCCAGAAATCGTGCCGGTGCACGACCGGCCCCTTCACGGGGGCCAATGCGATTGAATCGGAGCGCGGCTGGGACTGGTGGCCGTCTGGCGTCGTCAACGGCACATGGACCGCCCCGCTCACCAACAAGCTGCTCGTCGAGGCAGGCGCCTCGTGGCAGGTCGCCAACTGGGTGAACTTCGCCCAGAAGGGCGTGTCGCGCGACGACCGCTCTATTCTCGAGACGTCCACCAACTTCCGCTACGGCGCTACCACGGTGCTCACGGCGCCGATCGCGCGCACGGGCCGCGGGGCCCAGCGCGTTACCGCGTCCTATGTGACGGGCAGCCACAACATCAAGGCTGGCGTCACGCTCGAGCAGGCGTTCAACGACGAATCGCGCTCGCGCAACAACGAGACCGACGGCCTCAACTACGATTTCCTCAACGGTCGCCCACTGCGGATCCAGTATCAGGCGTTGCCGTTTCTTCAGCAGGAGCGGCAGAACGCCGAGTTGGGCATCTTCCTTCAGGATGCCTGGACCGTGAACCGTTTCACGCTCAACCTGGGGCTGCGGATGGACTACCTCACCATGGGGTTCCCTGCGGCGACACTCGAGGCTGGCCCATTCGTGCCCGCCCGCCAGGTAGCGGAGTTGAAGGGCGTGCCCGAGTGGCGCGATATCAATCCGCGCGTCGGCGTGGCCATTGACGTGTTCGGCAACGGCCGCACCGCACTGAAGGCCTCGCTCGGTCGTTTCAATCAGCTCTCCCGTAGCGACCTGACCCGCAGGTTTCACCCGTTCAGTTCGTCGGTGAACACGGCGTTCAGGAACTGGACCGACACCAACGGCGACTTCATCCCTGATTGTGCCCTGGCGAATTTCACGGCCAACGGCGAGTGTGGCGCGATCTCGAACCAGAACTTCGGGAAGTTCATTCCGTCGGCAACGCTCTTTGACGAGTCGGTCACGAAGAAGAACCGCGACTATCTGTGGGACATCAACGTCGAGGTGGAGCATCAGGTCCGCGACGGGCTGTCGGTGAACCTCGGCTACAACCACAACTGGGACGGCAACTTCACCGTCACCGAGAACACCCTGCTTGGTCCCGAGAGCTTCGACGAGTACTGCATTACGGTGCCGACCGACACCCGCCTGCCAAATTCCGGGCAGCAACAATGCGGCTATTACGACGTGAAGCCGCAATTCTTCGGCCTGGGCACGCTGCGCATCACCAATGCCAGGGAGTTTGGCAAGCAGCAACGCTACTGGGACGGCTTCTGGCTGAATGCCAACGGCCGCCTGCCCAAGGGCATTACCGTCGGCGGCGGCATCGACGTCGGCCGTCAGGTCGACGACCATTGCATCACGGTCGACATCCCCAACCAACCGGGTGACATCGCCAACGCGAACGTCGGCGGGCCGTTCTGCCGGGTCGTCACCGACTGGGCTGACCTGCTGGACATCCGCATTCGTAGCAGCGTGCCAATCAAGGGCGGCTTCAATGCCAGCTTCATCTTCCGCAACACGCCCGGCGCCGAGCAGTCGGCGCTGCTCACGGTGGCCTCGGCGCAGGTAAAGTTCAAGGATCCGACGCGCACGGCGCTGACGACGGCTAAGGCGGTCAACCTCTATACTCCCAACTCGGTCTACAGCCCGCGATTCTCGCAGCTCGACATGGCGGTCAGCAAGTCGTTCAATCTCGGGTGGGGCCGTCTGCGGACCGCGCTCGACGTCTACAACGCCTTGAACTCGAATTCCGTGCAGACTCTCGTAACCGCCTACAGCTCCCGGTGGCTGCGGCCCACCGGGTTCCTCGACGCGCGTCTGGCCCGACTGACCGCCAGCATCAACTTCTAACGAGGATTAGCGTGATGAAACTCGCACGGGTACTCGTTCTGATCGGCGTTGTCGGGCTCGGGCAGGTGCCGGCGGCGGTGGCCGGTGGATTGGTACAGTCGGCCAACCGGCTGGCGCAGCAGGCCGGGCGGCAGGCTCCGGCCACGCCGTCCTCGTCCTTGGCCCGCGACGCAGCCGGGCAACAACCGGGCGCCCAGACGACCAACACCTCGAGCCGCAAGAAAAAGGTCTGGTTGTTCGTGGTCGCGGGGCTGGGCGTTGCCGGCGGGATTTACGCCATCGACCACGGCGTCGAGGACAACACCCTGTCGAGCAGGGGCCTGCGCAAGGACTAATCGCTCAGGCTGGAGCTGCCGGCAGCCACGGCATCGGTACGGTCCGTTCCGCGCTGACTCTCTGTACACTTAGGGACGATGCGACCCGTCGTGTGGACCTGCGGTCTGCTGGCGCTTGCGAGTCTCGCGAATTGTGGCCCGCGGGGGCCGTCACGAGCCGACCGCGAGCGCGCGTATGCCTTCAACAACGCCGGCGTGGCGCAGCTCGAGCAGCTCAACTACGCAGCCGGCACTGACCAGTTCCGGAAAGCGCTGGCGGTCGAGCCCGCGCTGGCCATCGCCCGGGTCAACCTGAGTCTCGCGTTGCTCTACGCGCAGGACTTCGACGCAGCCGGCGCGGATGCTGCGGCGGCCGCCGCGCTGCTGCCGACGTCGCCCCAGGCTGCGTATGTGCTTGGTCTGCTTGCCCGCGTGCAGAACCGCAACGCCGAAGCCAGGGGCCACTTCGAGAAGGTGATTGCGCTCGATGCCGGCGATGCCGGCGCCCGGGTCAATCTGGCGCAGATCGCGCTCGAGGAGAGCCGCTACACCGACGTCGTGGCGCTGCTGGAACCCGTCGTGGCAGCCGAGCCGTACCACGTCACTGCAACCTACGTGCTCGGCTTGGCCCTGTCGCGGGCCGGTCGGCAGGACGAAGGGAAGCAGCTGCTCGACCGCGCCCAGACGCTGCGCGGCACCGGCTACGGGGTGACCTTCGGTACCGGCTACCTGGAACAAGGGCGCTACGCGGAGGCGATGGCCTCGACCGGCGCTGAGCCCGACCTGGTGGACCGCGCGCCGTCGGCGGCCCGGTTTACGGCGACGCGGCTCGGCGGGGCCTCGAACACCGCCGCCGATGCCTCGCCATCCCCGTTTGGCCGCAGGTTCTCGGCCGGCGCCCTCGACGCCGCCGGTACACGAATGTTGGCCGCTGGTCTTGGCGGCGCGCTGGCGCTCATCGACGTCGATGGCGACGGTGATCTGGACGTGTTCACCGCGGGGGCCGGCGGCCAGCAGCTGCGGCGCAACGACGGCGGCGCGTGGACCGAGGTCACCGAGGAGTCAGGTCTGGCGTCGACGCCGGCCGATGCCGTGCCGGTGGGCGCGATCGCGGCGGACTACGACGGCGACGGCTTCCGCGACCTGTTCGTGCTCCGCTTCGGCACGAGCAGCCTGTATCGCAACGACGGCCGTGGACGTTTTGGCGATGTGACTCGCACCGCGGGCCTTCCGCCGTATCCGTACCTGCCTGGTGCGGCGGCGTTTGCGGACGTGGACCACGACGGCGATGTGGACCTGGTCATCGCCGGGCTGGCCGACCTCGACGCGACGCGCGCGCGGCCGGCAGGGGAGTGGGTGTTTCCCCACGACTTCGTGCCGGCGCCACTCCGGCTGCTGCGCAACAACGCCAACGGCACGTTCACCGATGTTTCGATCCAGGCAGGCGTGGCCCGGCCTGGGCATGCGGTGGCGATCGTCCCGGCGGATTTCGACAACCGGCGCGACCTTGACCTGCTCATCGTCAATCGCGACGCGGCGCCCGTCATGTGGCTCAATCAGCGCGACGGATCCTTTCGCGATGCGACCGCGGCGATGGGCCTCGACGCCGTGACTGCGGCAAGCGGCGTATCGGTCGCCGATCTCAATCACGACGACCGCCCAGACCTCGTGTTTGCGCAGCCCGACGGCGGCACGTTGGCCCTCAGCACAGGGCGAGCGGGCTTCGTGCTCTCCGCGGCCCCCACCGCCCTGCGCGGCGCGTCGGTGGCGCCGCTGGTTGACTACAACGGCGACGGGTTGCCGGATCTCGTGGCGTGGACCTCGCGTGGACTCCGCGTCGTGCGCAATCTTGGTGACCAGTGGCGCGACGACACGGCCGCGGCCGTGGGCGACCCTGGCAATGCGGACGCGTCGTCATCCGTGTCGCCGTCCGCGGTGGCGGTGGCCGACCTCGACCGCGACGGCCACATCGACCTGGTGACCGGCGGGTCAGCCGCGCTCCTCCTCTGGAAGAACAGCGGCGACTCGTTGAACCAGACGCTGCGTCTCGATCTGGCTGGCCGTGTCAGTAATCGCGTGGGTATTGGCGCCAAGGTCGAGGTTCGTGCCGGCAGCCTCCGTGGCCGGCTCGATGTGACCTCGGCGACGCCGTCAGTGGCTCCGGTGGACGTGGTCTTCGGCCTGGGGCCGCGCGCGAAGGCCGACGTCGTGCGGGTGCTGTGGCCATCGGGCATCGTGCAGGCCGAAGTCGCGCCCGCTGCCGCCGTGTTTCGCGTCGAGGAACTGGACCGGAAGCCCTCGTCGTGTCCGATGCTGTTTACCTGGAACGGCGAGCGCTTCGAGTTCGTGACCGACCTGCTCGGCGGCGGCGAGATGGGCAACTGGCTGGGTCCGACGGCGTTCAACACGCCGGACCCTGTCGAGTACGTGCGGATTCGTGGCGACCAGCTGCGCGCGCGAAACGGCCGGCTCGAACTCCGCGTCACCAACGAACTCGAAGAAGCGGTGTTCCTCGATGAGGTCCGGCTGCTGGCGGTCGATCATCGGCGGGATGTCGCCGTGTACCCCAATGAAGGCTTGACGGTGCCCGCCAAGCCGTTCCGGCTGTTCGCGGTGGACCAATGGCGGCCGCCCGCGCGCGTGGTCGACGACCACGGCCACGACGTCACCGCGCGTATCGCCCGCGTCGACCGGACCTATCCGGATGACTTCACGCCGCGGCGATTCCGCGGCTACGCCGAGCCTCACAGTCTGACGTTCGATGTGGGGGAGGTCGGCGGATCGCCGCTCGTTTTGATGACGGGATGGACCGACTACGCGTTGTCGAGTGACAGCGTGGCGGCCGCTCAGGCCGGACTCTCGCCGTCGCTGCCCCGCCTCGAGGTCAAGACCGTCGGCGGCCGCTGGCGCGTTCTCGACATGGCCGTCGGCATGCCGGTGGGACGGCCGCAGACCACGGTGGTCGACCTGGCAGGTCGGTTGCGGCCCGGCGAGCATGAGCTGCGTCTGACGACCAATCTGCGGATCTACTGGGACCAGATCCTGATTGGTCGGGCCGCACCAGCACCGTCTGCCCCAATCACGCTCGAGCCGCTAAGCGCCACGCTTCGCGTCCGCGGCTACTCGGCGGAAGTCAGGCCTGACGGCCAGGAGCCGCTGGCGTACGACTACGCGACGGTGAGCCCCGTGTCTTCGTGGAAGGCGCTGGCGGGATGGTACACGCGCCCTGGGGATGTGGCGCCGCTGCTCTCCGGCGTCGACGACCAGTTCGTGCTCACGACGAGCGGCGATGAGATCGCGTTGGCCTTCGACGCCCGAGGGTTGCCGCCGCTTGGGGCGGGGTTGGCGCGCACGTATCTGTTGCGCGTCGATGGCTACAGCAAAGAGATGGACATCAACTCCGCCAGTCCGCACACAGTCGATCCCTTGCCGTTCCACGGCATGTCGCGCTATCCCTACCCGGCGACGGAGCACTACCCCCAGACCGCGGCCCACCAGCGCTACCGAGAGAAATACAACACCCGTCAGATCACGAGATCGCTGCCGCCGCTCTCGACGTTGACAGGACGATGAGGGGCGGCAGCGGCGGTACCGTAGGGTTGGCCACGATGACGTCGCCGTCAATCGGGTGTTCGGGCGGGCGGCGCGCGGGGTGCCGTCGCGCGCTGGGTGGGCTGGCGTTTCTGACGCTGCTGTGCCTGGCTTGTGGATGCGCCGCAGATCCTGCGGTGGCGCCGGTCGCCGAGTCCACGCCCGCCCCCACGATCGCGTGGTTTGCCGAACGGGCAGCGGCGGCGGGTCTCTCGTTCGTCCACGTCAACGGCGCGACTGGGCGTCTCTACTATCCGGAGATCCTGCCGCCCGGCGTCGCGCTGCTCGACTACGACGGCGACGGCGATCTTGACATCTATGTGACCCAGGGACGCTCGCTTGGGCCGACCCTCGAGTCGGCGACGACGCCGGCCGCCACCGCACGAACCGTCGGCACCGTCGGCGGACGACTCTTTCGCAACGATCTGCGCGTGGGCGCCGATGGCTCGCGCGACCTGCGGTTTACGGACGTGACTGAGGCGAGCCGCATCACCGCGGACGGATACGGCATCGGCGTGGCCACCGGAGACATCGACAACGACGGCCGCATCGATCTGTATCTGACCAACTATCGGGGCTGCCAGATGTATCGCAATAACGGAGACGGCAGTTTCACCGAAGTGACCGCGGTCAGCGGCACGGGAAATCCGTCTGGGTTCGCGGCTTCGGCGGCGTTTGTCGACATCGACCGCGATGGGTGGCTCGACCTGTACGTAGCCAACAACGTCAGCTACCGGATCGAGAACCACACGGTGTGTCCTGGTCCAGCCGGAGCGCCGGACTACTGCCCGCCGCAGATCTATGGCGGCATGCCCGATCGCCTGTATCGCAATCTCGGACGCGGACGATTCGCCGACGTGACGCGCGCCGCCCTTCCAGGGGGTATTGCTCGCCCCGCGCTCGGTGTCGCCACGGCTGACTTCGACGGTGACGGCTGGATGGACATCTATGTGGCCAATGACGGCGAACCCGACGTGCTGTGGATGAACCAGCACGACGGCACGTTGCGCGACGTGGGGCTTGCGGCGGGCATCGCGGTCACCGCCGAGGGCAAGGCCGAGGCCAGCATGGGGGTTGACGCGGGCGACTTCGACAACGATGGCGACGACGACATCGTGGTCACGGAGCTGACAGGACAGGGGAGTAACCTCTACGTGAACGACGGACACGCCAGGTTTCGCGACGCCAGTGCGTCGTCGGGCATTGGCGGCCAGAGTCTGCCGTACACCGGGTGGGGCACCGCATGGATCGACTACGACAATGACGGCTGGCTCGACGTGTTGACGGTCAACGGCACCATCGTCGCGCAAGAGGGTCGAGCCCCGTTGGTCTTCCCCTACGATCAGAAGAAGCTGCTGTTCCGGAATCTGGCCAATGGCCGCTTCCAGTCGGTCGGGGCCCAGGCCGGCCCGGCGTTCGAACTGTCGGAGTCGGGGCGCGGCGCGGCCTTTGGTGACATCGACAACGATGGCGACCAGGATGTACTCGTGGGCAACAACAGCGGTCCGCTGCGGCTGCTCGTGAACGAGGTCGGTACCCGCAACCATTGGCTCGGCGTCCGGCTCGTCGGTCGCGACGGTCGGGACATGCTCGGGGCCCGTCTCTCGGTCGTGCGGACGGGCCTGCCGACGCTCGTGCGACGCGCCAGGGCCGACGGAAGCTACGGGTCGGCCAACGATCCACGAGTGCTCGTCGGGCTCGGGACGTCGGTGACCGCGCCGTCCCTCCGCGTGCGCTGGCCCGATGGCCGGGAAGAGTCGTGGCCGTCCGTGCCCATCGATATCTGGACGACGTTGACGCAGGGCTCGGGCCAGTGACCACGCGGGGCGCCAGACTGACGATCGTCTTCGCACTGGTACTGCACGGCGCGTGCGCGCCGTCGGGCGCGACCAGCCCTGCAGGCGGGGTTGTGTCGCCGCCCGGGGCCCTGCCCGACATGTCCAAGCTGGCCCCGTCCGTACAGACGCAGATCCGCGAGCGCCATGCGGCCCTGTCGGCACTCGTGGCGGCGCGGCCCGGTCCCGTCGATCTGGCCAATGGCTATGGCGAGCTGGGCAAGGTGCTGATGGCAGCGCAGTTTCCAGACGCCCCCGAACCCTACCTGCTCGACGCGCAACGGCAGAACCCGAGCGATCACCGGTGGCCCTACTATCTGGCGCAGCTCTACCGGTCACGAGGTGAGTCCGAGAAGGCCTTGGCGCAGTTTGCGCGATCGAGCACGCTCAACCCCGACGACGTCGCGTCGCAGGTCTGGCTCGGCGACACCTACCTGCAACTCGGCCAGCCGGAGGCGGCGGAGCCGCGATTCGCCAAAGCGCTCGCGCTGCAGCCCAGCTCCGTATCGGCACGCTTCGGGCTGGGGCGGGCGGCCCTGGCGCGCAACGACCATCGCGGCGCGGTGGCCCAGTTCGAGGACGTGCTCACGCGCGATCCCAAGGCCGCCGCGGTGCACTACCCGCTGTCACTGGCGTACAGCGCGCTTGGCGACCAGGCCAGGGCCGACGAGCATCTCCGCCAGCGCGCCAACTACGACATCCTGCCTGCCGATCCGCTGATGGTCGAACTCGAGACGTTGCTCGAGAGCCCGCAGACCTATGAGACGCAGGGGATTCGGGCCCTCGAGAAAGAAGACTGGACTGGCGCGGCGAGTTGGTTCCGTAAGGGGCTGGCGCTGGCGCCAGAGAGCGCCGCGCTGCATCAACGACTCGGTGCGGCGCTGAGTGCACTCTCGGAGATGGGCGCGGCCCGGCAACAGTTTGAAGAGGCCGTGCGGCTGTCGTCCGATCAGTTTCTGGCGCACTACAGCCTTGGTGTCATGGACCAGCAGGCCGGGCGTCACGATGCGGCGATCGCGCGGTTCTCGGCCGCTCTGCTGGCGCAGCCGAAGTATCCGCAGGCTCAGGTGCGACTGGCCTCGAGCCTGCGGCGGACCAGGCGCGCGCGCGAAGCGGTGGCCGCCTACGAGCGGGCGCTTGCCGATGCCCCGGACCTGGCCGAGGCGCGCCTGGGCGCCGCGCTGACGCTGGCGCAGTTGGGCCGCTACCGCGAGGCGCGTGACCGTCTCGATGCCGCCGTGCAGGCCGGCGGGGAGGTGGCGCCGTTGACGCATGCCCTGGCGCGCCTGCTGGCCGCGGCCCCAGACGCGGCCGTGCGCGATGGAGCCCGGGCCATGACGCTCGTGCAGGAGCTGTTGCAGCGGGGCCGGACGCTCGACCTCGGGGAGACGATGGCGATGACGTTGGCTGAACTCGGCGAGTTCGAGCGCGCGGCGGCGGTGCAGCGCGACTTGATCACCGCGTCCCGTCAGGCCGGTCTCGCGCCGGTCACGGCGCGGCTTGCGGCGAACCTGTCACGCTACGAGCGGCGCCTGCCGTGCCGCACGCCCTGGACCGAGGACGAACTGCCATGACTGTCATCCACCCGATTCGTCCTGGCGCGTCTCGCCACGTCGTCGCGGCCGTCGTGGGCCTGGCGCTCGTGGCCGTCGGCGCCGTCGGCGGGCGCAGGGCAGCCGCGCAAGCCCCTGAGCCTCCGCTGGTCGTGACGCAGGTGGCGCAGGATGCCGCCACCGATTCCATCACCATCTCGGGCGAGCATTTTGGCGCTCGGCCATTCGTGACGCTCGACCTCGTGCCTCTCGACGTGCGGCTCGTCCTCGAAGCCTCGGTCATGGTGGCCGTGCCTATCGACGCGATGCCGCCGGGGAAATACCTGCTGACCGTGAGCCGGGGGCCGCTCCCGACCGATCGCGCGTCCCTGGAGATCTTGCTCGGACGTGTGGACGAGCCCCGCGTGGCCACGCCTGCCGCCGCCCCGGTGGCGCTGCAGCAGCCGGCCGCCGCAGAGGCTGCCGCCACGGTGGGCGACCGGGTCATTACCGTCGCCGACCTTGACCGCGAGTGGCAGGCGTCGGACCCGGGCAGCTATATCGCCTTGATGCGAGAGCTCTATCGGCAGCGCCGTGCCATGGCCGACCGCCTGGTGAACGACGCGCTGCTTGGCCGCGAGGCGGCCGCCCGCGGGGTGACCTCCGACGCCCTGCTTGCAGAGGAAGTGCCGAAGCGGGTCATCGCCACACCGGACGGTGCGGTCACGGCGCTCTTCGGGAGCCTCGGCGACCGGGCCCGCGGCGCGGCACTCGAGCAGATGCGGCCCTCGCTGCGTGCCTGGCTGGAGCGGAAGACGGAGCCGGAACTGGCGAAGATGGCCTATGTCGAGGAACTGATGAAGACCTCGACGCGGGCCGAGCTGCGGCTCACCGCGCCGGCGGTGGCGGTCGCGCTGTCGGCGCTCGATCCCGTGCTGGGTCCGGCCACCGCGCCGGTCGAGGTCGTCGTCTTCGGCGACCTGCAGAGTCCCGACTACGTGCGGCTCGCCAAGGCCTTTCCGGCCGCGCGCGACACGTTTGGGGCGCGGGTGCGCATCGTGTTCAAGGTGCTGCCGGCGTTTGGCCCGCAGTCGGTGTCGGCGGCCGAGGCCGGGGCGTGTGCGCATGCGCAAGGCAAGTTCTGGAGTTTCCACGACGTCGCGGCCCAGCCGTCGGTACTCGATGCCAGGCGCCTGAGCGCGATTCCGGGAGAGGCCGGCCTCGAGCGTCGCGCCTTCGACGACTGTATGAAACGCGGCGAGTTCCGCGACCACGCGCGCCTCGGGCTGGCCGACGCGAGTCGCTACGGCATTGCCACGGTGCCGAGCGTGCTCGTCAACGGCAGACTCGCGCCGGCGGCGCCGCCGTTTCTCCCGCCGTTCGAGTATCTCAAGCGGCTCATCGAGGAGGAACTCCAGCGCCAGGCGCAGGCGGCCCGGAAGGGCGCGCCGTGATCTGAAGCCCTCGCGCTTCGTCGATGGTCACCATCTGATCGATGGCGACGTTGCGGAACGATTGCCGGGTGCCCGATGGCCAGACGACCTCCACGAGTGACACGGCGGAGTCGCCCCCGAGCCCGAAGGTCAGCGTCAGGTCGCTTTGTGACGCGTAGCTCGAACCACTCCGCACCATCTGCGACTGACCGCCAGAGGCGCTGGTCACGCGCACCACCGCGCCGATGCCGCTGCGGTTCGAGCGCGAGCCCCGGGCTCGCACCTGCAGCCAATGGCGGCCGGCGACCTCGTTCCTGAAAAGGTAGGCCGGACCGTTGAGCGTGGCCATCGCGAGATCCAGGTCGCCGTCGCCGTCGATGTCCGCGTGAGCCGCGCCACGCCCCATGAGGGGACGGTTGAACGCGGCGCCGAGGCGCGCCGTGACGTTGTCGAACGTGCCGTTGCCACGATTGCGGAGCAGCAGCGGTGCCTGACTCAGACGGGCACGTGAATCCATGCCCTGCGACTCGTCGGTGCCGCCGTTGAGCGCGAAGATGTCGAGGAAGCCGTCCAGGTCCGCGTCGAAGAAGAACGTGGCCCAGGTCACCGCGAGCAGACTCGCGCGGCCAACGTCTGAGCGCGGCGCGACGTCGGTGAAGGTCGTACCGTCGATGTTCCGATAGAGGCCCAGCATCTCGTTGACGAAATTGCCCACCACGATATGCGGGCGGCCGGATCGGTCGTAGTCGGCGGCGTCCGCGCCCATGTTGGCGCGGGCCACGCCGTGCTCGCTGAGCGCGACGCCGGCGCGCACGCCCTCGTCCACGAAGCCGCCCCGGCCGGTATTGCGATACAGCTTCGCCGGCACCCGGTCGCTGGCCACGAACACGTCGGGCCAGCCATCGCCGTTGTAGTCGAGCACCGCCACCCCCATGGCCTTGTCGGTCGGGTCGCTCATGCCGGCCTTGGCCGTCACGTCCCCGAAGCGTCCACCCCCGAGGTTGCGGTACAACTTCGGCGCCGTCGGTTTGTAGGCGTCGGGTCCGCAATAGCCGCGTTCGCCTGCCTGCGCGCAGCGCACTTCGGCCGCCGGCGACCAGCGCACGTAGTTGCCGATGAAGAGGTCCACGAGGCCGTCTCGGTCGTAGTCGAGCCACGCGGCACTCACGGTGAAGTCCGTATTGCGGATGCCCGCGCGGGTGGTGACGTCGGAGAAGCGCCCTGTGTCGTTGTGAAAGAGGCGTCCGCCGTCGACCGTGGTCATGAAGAGGTCGTCCTTGCCGTCGTTGTCGTAGTCGGCGACCGCCGCGCCCAGTCCGTAGACGTGGGCCGCGTCCAGCCCACTGCCCTCCAGCACGTCGCGAAAGGTGCCGTCCCGGTTGTTCCGGTAGAGACCGTGCAGGCCCCGGCCGGACGTCGACGCCCAGGGCTTGCCGTTCACAAAGAGCAGGTCGGGCCACTGGTCGCCGTCCACGTCCAGCACCGCCACGCCGCCGCCGAAGAGCTCCGGATACCACTTCCCGCCAGCCGCACCGTTCTGATGGACAAACGAGATGCCCGACCGGGCAGTGATGTCGGTAAAGGCCAGCGGGGGCGCCGTTTGGACCGCGCCGAGCGTTGTGAGCGCCAGGCAGACGGCCAGGCATGGCACGCGGCCGATTCGACGACCGCTCGATACGGGCAAGGTGGGTCCTCCTGAGCGCGACGGCATGGTGACGGGCACGACCGGCCAGGCGGCTCGGTGACGGCAGGCGCCCGGTGGCGCTTGGAGAGTGACAGAACGGCGCCCGCCGATCAACGCCTGGTCGAGACGGCGGCCGGCGATTTTCGGCAGATGCGGACCGGCAAGAGTGATAAAAGGGGGGCAACACCACGTCGCGTAGCCACGCGTCACGAAGGAGCTCACCGTGATTCAGTCTGTACGACGGCTCGGCGGGAAGGTCATGTTCGGACTGTTGCTGGCCACGGCGGTCTCGGCCGGCCTGTCTGCCTCTCAAGTGGCAGTCGCGGAGCAAGCGGCGGCACCCGAGGTGACGTTTGCCAAGGACATCGCCCCCATCCTGCAGCGCAGTTGTGAGACGTGCCACCGGGCGGGCGGCGGGGCGCCCATGGCGCTCACAACCTATGAGGAGGCGCGGCCGTGGGCCCGCGCCATCAAACAGCGCACCGGCATCGGTCCCAAGGCCGGCGTGATGCCGCCCTGGTATGTCGAGAAGAACATCGGGATTCAGCACTTCAAGAACGACCCGTCACTGAGCGCGGCCGAAATCGCCGCCGTCGCCAAGTGGGCCGATACCGGCGCGCCGCGCGGCAACCCGGCGGACCTGCCGCCGGCCAGAGTGTGGAGCGAGGCCACCAAGTGGTCGATTGGCGAGCCAGACCTCGTCGTCAGCACCACGGACCTGGTCGTGAAGGCCGGGTCACCGGACTGGTGGGGCGAGATCCCGCGAGTGCCGACGGGCCTGACTGAGGACCGGTACGTG
>JANMDX010000370.1:0-4093 GCA_031376505.1 Acidobacteriota bacterium | reverse complement strand
CTGCTTCGCGATGGGCAACGCCTCGTCGAGAGGCATTCCGGCCTGCCGCGCCGAAGTGCCAGGGGCGCAAAGGCGGGCAATGCGCTGTGAGAGATCGTCCCCTTCGACAAGTTCCATCACCAGCGCCGTGACGCCGTTGCTCTCTTCGAGCCCGTAGATGCCCGCGATGTTCGGGTGGTTCAGCGAGGCCAGCACTTTGGCCTCGCGCGTGAACCGCGCCAGGCGGTTGGCATCGTGCGCGAACGCCTCGAGCAGAATCTTGATCGCGACGTCGCGATCGAGCCTGGTGTCGCGGGCGCGGAACACTTGCCCCATGCCGCCTTCGCCGATCGCCGCGGTGATTTCGTAGACGCCGAGTCGAGTGCCGGGGGTCAGGGCCAAGGTGGCGCGACTATACGGGCCGGACGGTCATCCTGGAAAAGGAGCCTCGTTGCCGATTCCGAGTCGACAGAGAGACAGCACCGCGATCAGACCGGTGGTGTGGTGCGGGCCAACGGGTCGAACACGGGGAGGCCCGGCACGGTGATGAACGCGGCATCGTGCGTCCAGAGTTCGGTGGCCCCTCCCTCGAACGCGGCCAGGGCGATCTGCAGATCGAAGATCCGTGGACCACTCACCGCGAGGGCGGACGCCGTCTGCAGCAGCCGCTCGCCGAAGCCCGGACCGGGGAGCCAGATCGCTGCGCCCGCGTCGGTCAGCGCGCGCACGAACGCCGCTGCTTGCGCGGGCGTGGATGGGCGTCCTTCGGACGAAGGATGCGTCACGACCGACCAGAATTCCGGTAGCACTGAAGCCGACATCCCCCAGCCGCGAGGCGCGGCTGCCGCCCGCTCGATGGCCTTACGGGCCCGCGTGTGCTGCGGCGTCCGCTCGCGGTGGGCGTAGACCAGCAGGTTGGTGTCGATCGCGATCATCGCCGCGACCTACCGCCGAGAGAGGCGCTCCATCATCGCGGCGCGATCGGCGACGTTCAGCCCCTCCGGCAGACCGCCGTCGACGGTCACCCACTTGATCCTGGCGGGCGCTTTCGTCGGCCTGGCTCCGCGCAGTTCCGACCGCAGGCCCCGCTCGACGAGCGTTCGCAGTGTGGTGCGCTGGCTCGCGGCCTGCCGCTTCGCGGCGACGAACAACTCGTCTGGAAGCTCGATTGTCGTCTTTATTGCCATATGGGTCTACAGGTTACCATGTTTATGGGTCGTCCTTGGACCGCCAATCGATGGGTCGCATCACCCGGACCGAAGGTGATTGAATTGGGCGTGGAGTGTTCCGCCTCGGACGATAATGGTGGGCGGCTTCACGTGCGTCGCCCTTCCAGGAGAACCTCCATGCGTCCGAAACACCTGCTGTCGATCACCGCGCTCTGTGCCGCCATGGGCGCGGCCGCGCTTGCCCAGACCGTGCCAGACGTGAAGCTGCCGCCGTCGCCGCTGGGACAGACGTCGATGCAACTGGGCGGCCGCTGGGAGAAGACCGCCGAGGGCGGTCAGCGCTACCGCGACGGCAAGTGGGTCGTGGTCGACTATGGGCGTCCCCTCCTGCGCGGGCGTAAGGAGATCTTCGGGACGGGTGCCAACTACGGCAAGGCCATCTCCGACGATGCCATCGTCTGGCGGATGGGCGCGAACGACAGCACGCGACTCACCACGCAGGCGTCGCTGCAGATTGGCGGGAAGACCCTGCCGGCGGGCGTCTACAACGTGTTCGCCGATCTGAAGTCCGGCGCCTGGACCCTGGTGCTCAACACCCAGGCTCGTCAGGAGAAGTACGACCCGAAGGAGAAGGTGCTGCTGTACGGCGCCTACAACTACGACGCGAAGTTCGACGTGTTGCGCGTGCCGATGACCGTGCGCACGAGCGACGCATCGGTGGAGCAGCTCACGATTGGCTTCGTCAACGTGAGCGAGACGAGCGCCACGCTCGAGGTCCGGTGGGACAAGACGGTGGCCACCATCGATCTCAAGCTGGCCGCCGGCACGATGTAGGCAATGCGTTCGAGAGTCCCGCGCCGCTCTTCGTTGAGCCCTGCGCAGGCCCCGAAGACGGCATCCTCGAACCGGCCGCGCGCGGCCGCGTCGCCGTCGTAGAGCCACTATCCGTGCGCCACCGCTTGTATGGCCATGACGGGCGTGGCCGTGGCCAGATCGACCAGGTCGAACCCGAGAGGTCCGCGCCAGTCGACGGCGCCGCGTTCATCTCGAGCACTGTCGCGGACGATTCGTGGCCCGAGCGGCGTCAGGCCCCTCAGGCGCAACTGGTAGGCCACCGACACGACAGGGGTGGCGCTCAGGCCTGCCTGAGCGCGTCCACCGGATCGATCCGCACGGCGCGGCGCGCGGGCACATAGCTGGCCAAGGCCGCCACGAGCAGCAGCGCTGCCGGCACCCCCGCGAACACGAGCGGGTCGGTGGCGCTCACGCCGAAGAGCATCGTCGACACCACTCGCGACACCGCGAAGGCGACTGCCAGTCCGAGCCCCAGCCCGATCAGGGCCAGCGTCAGCCCCTGGCGCATCACGAGGCGCAGGATGCTCGCGGGCGTGGCGCCAATGGCCGATCGCACGCCGATCTCGCGCGTGCGCCGGCTCACCCAGTAGGCCAGCACGCCGTAGAGCCCGACAGCCGCGATGACCAACGCGCAGATCGCCGCAGGGCCCATGACGAGCGCCGCGAGTCGCGGCCCCAGGTATGCGCGCTCCATGAAGGCGTCCATCGTCTTGGCGTCGTAGACCGGCACGGTCGGGTCCACTGAGGCGATGGCTTGCCGCAACTCGTTCAGCATGGCGCCGGAATCGCGCGCGCTCTTGACGACGAGCGTGGCGCTCGACGCCTTCTGCTGCGCGAACGCCGTCCACACGAAGGGCCGAGGCGATTCTGTGAGCTGCCGGTACTTGCCGTCGGCCGACACGCCCACGACCTGCAGCCACGGCGCATCGGCGCGCGCCAGGCGAATGCGCCGGCCCACCGGGTCCTCGCCCGGCCACGCCGTGGCGGCGAACGTCTCGTTCACGATGGCCACGGTTGGTGCGTCGAGCGTGTCCCGCGCGGTGAAGGCGCGGCCACGTCGAATGGCGGTGTTGAGGGCGGGGAAGTAGTGGTCGTCCACCGACGACGACATCGCCTGGATGCCTTCGCGTCCGGGTTCCACCACGCGGCCCTCGACGACGAAGTCGCCGCCGTCGATGGAGAAATCCAGCGGCACGAACTGCGCGAGTGCAGCGGCTTCCACGCCCGGCACGGCCTGTACCGTGTCGTACACGCGCCGGTAAAAAGCGCGGGTGTCGGCGTCGTTCAGGCCGCGAAGTCCTGGGTTGAGCGACAGCACGACCCGGTGGTCGATGTCGAACCCAGGGCCGAGCGTGCGGGCGCCGCCCACGCTGCGCACGAACAGCCCGGCCACCACCAGAATCACGAGCGATGCGGCAACCTGCGCCACGACCAGCGCATTCGAGAGGGTGACGCGGCGGCCCGGACTGGTGGCCGACCCGCCGTCGTCCTTCAGTGCCGGCACGAGATCCGTTTTGGAAAGCTGCCACGCGGGCCACAGGCCGAACACCACCGCCGCGAGCGTGGCCAGGCCGAAGGTGTAGGCCGCCACCCGGAGGTCAGTATGGAACGTCATCTTGAGCGGCAGGTCCGTCGGCACGTGCACGCCAGACAGCAGGCTCGACGCGACCGCGCCGAGGCCCACCGCGAGCAGCCCCGACACGCCGGCCAGCAGCAGCGATTCCACGAGCAGCTGTCGAATCAGCTGGCTGCGCCCGGCGCCGATTGCGAGCCGAATCGCCACCTCGCGACGGCGTGAGGCCGCGCGCGCCAGCAGCAGATTGGCGACGTTGGCGCAGGCAATGAGCAGCACGAGCCCAGTAAGGCCGAGGAAGATCATCGCCACGGTATTGGCCGACGCGGCCACCTCCACCTCCGGGCGCGCGTCGACTTCGTGGAACACGAACGCCTTCATGTCCTTGTTCGTGTCCGGATACGCGGTGGCCAGTCGCGACGCGATGGTGTCGACGGCGGCCTGGGCCTGCGCCACGCTCACGCCAGGTGCCAGCCGGCCCAGCAGCCGCAACGAGGTGGCATTGCGGTCGGTGAGA
>JANMDX010000315.1:0-23077 GCA_031376505.1 Acidobacteriota bacterium | reverse complement strand
GCAGATGGAGAAGGCGCAGAAAGAGTACTACCTCAACGAGAAGATGAAGGCGATCCAGAAGGAACTGGGCCGCAAGGACGAAAAGGGCAACGAAGTCGACGACCTGAAGAAGAAGATCGATCAGGCGCGCATGCCCAAAGAAGTGGCCGAGAAAGCCAGCCAGGAACTGAAGCGCCTCGAGTCCATGCCGCCGATGTCGGCGGAAGCGACCGTATCGCGCAACTACCTCGACTGGCTCATCGCGGTGCCCTGGCACAAGAAGACCAAGGAGAGCCGCGATCTGAAGCACGCCGAGAAGGTGCTCAACGAGGATCACTACGGCCTGGAGAAGATCAAGGAACGCGTGCTCGAGTTCCTGGCCGTGCGGGCCCTGGTCAAGAAGCCGAAGGCCACCATTCTTACCCTGGCAGGCCCTCCCGGCGTGGGCAAGACGTCGCTGGCCAAGTCGATTGCGCGCGCCATGAATCGGAAGTTCGTGCGCCTGTCGCTTGGCGGCGTGCGGGATGAAGCCGAGATCCGCGGCCACCGCCGCACCTACATCGGCGCCTTCCCGGGCCAGATCATTCAGATGATGAAGAAGGCCGGCACCGTGAACCCGGTCTTCCTGCTCGACGAAGTCGAGAAGATGTCGATGGACTTCCGGGGCGACCCGTCTGCGGCGCTGCTCGAAGTGCTCGACCCCGAACAGAACTCGACCTTCCAGGATCATTACCTGGATGTGGAGTACGACCTCTCGAACGTGATGTTCGTGTGCACCGCCAACGTGCTGCACACGATTCCGCAGGCGCTGCGCGACCGCATGGAAGTCCTGCAGCTGGCCGGCTACACCGAAGTCGAGAAGATCGAAATCGCCAAGCGTTTCCTGGTGCCGAAGGCGGTCGAGGGCAACGGCCTGACCGACAAGAACATCGCCTTCACCGGCGATGCGGTGCAGGTAGTGATTCAGCGCTACACACGCGAAGCCGGCGTGCGCAGCCTGGAACGGGAGATCAACTCGATCTGCCGCAAGGTGGCGCGCAAGGTGGTCACCGAGGGCCCCGGAACCTTCGAAGAGATCACCTCCGACAAGGTCACGCAGTTCCTGGGCGTGCCGCGCTTCCGGCCGAGCCTGGCTGAAGAGCAGAACGAAGTGGGCGTGGCTACCGGGCTGGCCTGGACCGAAGTGGGCGGCGAGATTCTGGTCACGGAAGCCACCCTCATGCCCGGCCGCGGCAAGCTCACGCTGACCGGCAAGCTGGGCGACGTGATGCAGGAATCCGCACAGGCTGCGATGAGCTACGTGCGCTCGCGCGCTGAGGAGTTCGGCATCCCCAAAGACTTCACGCGTCGTCTCGACGTGCACGTGCATATTCCCGAGGGCGCGATTCCCAAGGACGGCCCGTCGGCCGGCATTACGCTGGCCACCGCGATGATCTCGGCCCTCACGAAGATCAAGACCCGCCGCGAGGTGGCCATGACGGGCGAGATCACGCTGCGCGGCAAGATCCTGCCCATCGGGGGAATCAAGGAGAAGGTGCTGGCGGCGCATCGGGCCGGCGTCACCACGATCCTGCTGCCGAAAGACAACGAGAAGGATCTCGCCGACATTCCCAAGAACGTACTCGACACGATGAAAATGCATCTCGTGTCGAACATGGACGAGGTGCTGAAGCTGGCGCTTGAAGGCCCACTCACCCCGCTGCCGCCGTCGGTCGATGCCGACGTAGCGGCGGGCGACGGCCCCGACGCAGTGACGCACTGAGACGTTTGGCGCGGGTAACAGCTGCGTTTGTGACGAGTGCCGCGGGCGCTGGTGGCTTCCCAAAGGAGGAGCTGTCGGAAATCGCCTTCGTGGGCCGCTCGAACGTGGGCAAGTCGACCCTCATCAACGCGCTCGTCAAGGCCACCGTGGCCCGGACGAGTGCGGCACCTGGCAAGACCCGACTGGCCAATTTCTACCGGCTCCAGCGGGAGGGCGAGGCGCCGTTCTATCTCGTGGATCTGCCCGGGTACGGATACGCCCGGGGCGGTCGCGAGGCGGCGGCCGAGTTCAACGTGCTGGCCGACGCGTATTTCAACCGGACAGGACGTGACGGGCACTCGCCGGTGCGGGGCGCGCTGATGCTCATCGACAGTCGGCATCCAGGTCTGGACGCCGACCGCCGGGCCTGGGAATGGCTGGAGAGTACTGGCGTCGAACACGCGGTGCTCGCTACGAAGCTCGACAAGTTGACCCGGGCGGAACGCCAACGTCACCTGCGTGAACTGGAAGTGCACCATCAAGGCCCCGTGCTGCCGCTTTCTGCGGTCTCCGGGGAAGGACTGGACGAACTGTGGAAACTGATAGCAAGCCTGCTCAGGCGCCCGCCGCTCCCCCCCAACCCGACCAAGCCGTAACGCTCGACCTCTCCACGCTGAAGGAGATGAGTGTCTCGGCCCTCACCAAGGTGGCGAGGGATCTCGACATCGCCGGTGCGACGGGAATGCGCAAGCAGGAGCTCATCTTCGAGATCCTGCGCGCGCGCGCCGAGAAGAGCGGCCTCATCTTCAGCGAAGGCGTGCTCGAGGTGCTGCCCGACGGCTTCGGCTTCCTGCGCGCCCCCGACTACAACTACCTGGCGGGCCCCGACGACATCTATGTGTCGCCGTCGCAGATTCGCAAGTTCGACCTGCACACGGGCGACACGGTGGCCGGCCAGATTCGGCCGCCCAAGGAAGGCGAGCGCTACTTCGCCCTCATCAAGGTCGAAGCGGTCAACTTCGAACCTCCCGCCCGCGGCAAGGAGCGGATTTTCTTCGAGAACCTCACCGCCCTCTACCCCCAGGAAAAAATCAAGCTCGAGGCTGACGCCGAGAACCTCACCACGCGCGTCATGGACCTGATGACGCCGCTCGGCAAGGGCCAGCGCGCCCTGATCGTGGCGGCGCCTCGCACCGGCAAGACCATGGTGCTGCAGGCGATTGCCAACTCGATCACCACCAACCATCCCGAGATTTACCTGATCGTGCTGCTCATCGACGAGCGGCCCGAAGAAGTGACCGACATGCAGCGCTCGGTGCGCGGCGAAGTGATCAGCTCGACGTTCGACGAGCCCGCGCAACGCCACGTACAGGTGGCCGAAATGGTCATCGAAAAGGCCAAGCGCCTGGTCGAGCACAAGAAGGACGTCGTCATTCTGCTCGACTCGATTACGCGTCTGGCTCGCGCCTACAACACCATCGTGCCTACGAGCGGCAAGGTGCTCTCGGGCGGTGTCGACAGCAACGCGCTGCAGCGTCCCAAGCGCTTCTTCGGCGCCGCGCGCAACATCGAAGAGGGCGGCTCCCTCACCATCATCGCCACGGCGCTCGTCGACACCGGCTCGCGCATGGACGAAGTGATCTTCGAAGAGTTCAAGGGCACGGGCAACAGCGAAGTCCACCTGGATCGCAAGCTGGCCGACCGGCGCGTGTTCCCCGCCATCGACATCCAGAAGAGCGGCACTCGTAAGGAAGAGCTGCTCATGTCGAAGGAAGACCTGAACCGCGTCTACGTGCTGCGCCGGGTGCTCACGCCGCTGTCGCCGGTCGAGGCGATGGAGTTGCTGCTGAGCAAGATGGGCAAGACCAAGACCAACGGGGACTTCCTGAACGCGATGAGCGGCGGCAAGGGCTAGCGGCCTGTCAAGGGCCTGTCACCGAGCCCAAGATCAGGCGAGGTGACTGGCCCAGCCACACGCAACGATTGACGGCGGCCTGTATTGGCCGCCGTTGTCGTGTACCGGCTTCAGGTGTAGAGGTGGGCGCGTGGAGCAGCCGCCCAGCGGCCTCCTCCCTCCGTCCTCGCCAGATTCCCCACAATCATCTCGGCCTCCGGGAGGAGGAACCGCTAGGCGACAGCCCGCTATTGTGTGCGCGCTCCGCGCGCTTTCATTTGATGCGGCTGCAGTGAACCGTGGCGTTAGGCTGCCTCCGCCTTCCGAATCAGCTTCGCAATATCGCGAGGGGTCGCACCGATACTGAGAAGCGACCGCATCATCAAGTCGAGGCTGACCGAAGCATCGGCCGCCTCCATCTTGGCGACGCGCGACTGACTTGAGCGCAGTTGCTTCGCGAGTGCCGCCTGCGTCAGGCCCTGCCGCTCGCGCAGTTGACGCACCCCGGTCGCAAGCGCCAGCTTCAGGTCGACGAAGCCCCGCTCTTCGGCGCTGAGGCCGAGGAAGTCAGCGGCATCGCCGACCCGCCACCCGGCACGTTCCAGCCGGGCCTTCTTGTCGCTCTTCATCGTCGGGTCCTCACCTTGATGGCCGTCTGATATTGCGTGAGTCGGCGTCGGCATGTGGCCAGCACCGCCTGGGGCGTGGCTTCGGTCTTCTTTGCGAACACATCGAGAATCACGACCGCATCGCCGGCGACGTGGTACATGATCCGCCACGTGACGCCCCGGTCCGGAATGCGCAGCTCGTGGCACCCGGGCCCCACGACGGGCATCGGTCGCGAGTGGGGTAGCCCCAGCGCGTCGCCTTGCTGGAGACGCCGCAGCAGAAAGCCCGCCTCCACGCGCGCCTCAACGCTGAACGGGGGCGTCTTCACCTCACCGAAGAGCCACACGAGCGGTGCGTCGGCAGGGCGAGCCATGGCACGTATGTCCAATATGACATAGCGTCGCCGGCATCGCAACTCGCAGCCTAACCACGGCTTGCAGCCGACGGAGATCCAGGAGCATCATGAGGGCCGCCGCGGCTGAAGCCGGGGCGTCGGGCCGACGATCAAGATCGATGGTTCGACAACGGAACACGAACCTGAATGATCGGCCCGAGCCAGAGCCAACATGACCCCACCCCACTATCGCGACCACCGGATTTATCTGGTCCACCTATTGCGGGTCCTAGATAGGCGCGGAGCGAGCCCCCCTGGCGACCTCTACGATGAAGTGGCGGATCTGGCAGGCGTCACCCCAGAGCAGCGCGCGGTTCCAGGCAAGGAAATGGGTTGGAATCCGGTTTACCGCAACCGGATTCAATTCGCACGACAGGCCCTTGTGGATGCGGGACTGGTCGTCGGATCCTCCGACCCGGGCTGGAGGCGTGGCATCTGGGAACTCTCTCCTGCGGGAACTCAGTTGGCCAGGACGGGGCAGTCCGATGCGACCTTGGACGCTCAGATCCGGGAGCGGGCTGCGGAAGGACTTTCGAGAAGAACGAAGGAGCGACAAGAGAGTTTCGCGTTGGCGGGGCTGGAAACAGAGCCGCCCGCTGACTCTGGCGAGCCAGAGATCGGACTCGCTGCTGAGACCGATGAGGCTAGTTCGACTGTCCCAGATCTTGTGGAGGTCGCGAACGATGCCGTGTTGCGAACCATGCTCGACCATGTTCGCGGCATGAGCGACAGGGCTTTTGAGCATCTCGTGGGGACCGTGCTCAAGGCAGCGCTACGAGCGGAATCAGTCAGGGTCACCCAGCGCTCACGCGACGGCGGCGTCGACGGCATGCTGTACTTCGACGCCTTGGGAATGCGGCTGGCGGTGTTTGAGGCGAAGCGATACGCGGAGGGGAATGTGGTTGGTCGACCGCTGGTGGATGCATTCGCAACTGCGGCCAGGCGGCACCGGGCTTCGCATTCTCTCTTTGTGACGTCCAGCAGGTTTTCGCAAGAAGCAGTCGACGCTGCAAGAGACGAAGGCATCAGGCTGATTGAAGGCATGGCGTTTGTCGAACTCATGGCGCAGCACGGCATTGGGCTGCGCGCGAAGGAGACATTTGTCCTTTACGAGCTCGATCCTGCGTGGTCAGTTAACGACGTTGAGGAAGGTGACTGAGGGCTGGTTGCGAGCCGACAAGCGGCCCAACATGTGCAGCGTCAGACGGCCGCGGTCGTCAAGAGCGTCGGAGCGGCCGCTGGCGAGCGCTACCGTTAGCCGCTCAAGGAAATGAGGAGCGATTCCATGCGGGACGCTCGGTCGGCGTCAGTGCGTCATCGCGTAGAGCAGGATGTCGACGCCGACCGCATAGGCCTCGGGCGAGAACCTGAAGAAGTAGTCCTTGTCTTCGCCCTCGCGTTCCCACGGGTCGGGCAGGTCGGTGTTGTGCACCATCACCACCATCACCCGGCCGTGCTGGTCAACGACGCCCCGTGCGCCGGGGGCGGACCCGTCTTCGTTCCAGCGTTCGATGATGCCGCCGCCGCTACGCCGCCACGTCATGATCGAGGCCATCTGCGGCAGTCGGGTCACTGGGAACAGGGTGTTCCACATCGGGTGTCCGGGCGGGGTCAGATCGACGATCGGGTACTGCCCGCGCGGTAGGAACTTGCCCATCTCCTCGTCGAACTGCTCACGGGCCCACGAGCCGTGGTAGTCCGAGACGAGCAGGAAGCCGCCCTTGAGCAGGTAGTCGCGCAGGCGCCCGCCTTCGACCTCGGTGAAGCGCGCCGTGCCGGCGTCCTCCATGAAAATGAACGGGCACTGGAACAGCGCGTCGTCGGTCAGGCGGACCACCACGGCATCGGGGAACGGCTCGCCGCCCTCGCGCGCCATCGACACCCGGACCTTGGTCAGCTCCGCCAGACGAACGCTGAAGTTGAGGTCGGCGCCGGGATAGTCCGTGCCCCACCCTTGTTTTTCCCGGCGATCGCTCTGGAACATCACGCGGCAGAAGTGGAAGGCACCGTCGAAGGTCGTGGCCGTGGCAAATCTCGGGGGCGTGCGACCGTATCCACCCGCCCAGATCCGCTGCGCGTGCGCGACTCCCATGCCGACACTGACGACACAGGCGGTCGCGATCAGTGTCCAGACCAGCCGCCCGCGGTCAAGGTGCATGATGTGCCACGCTCCCGACAGGATAGCGCGAGTGCGCCCGGGCGGGGCCTGGGCATCCAGAGTTTCACGTCACCGAATTCCTCGGCAAAGGACTCGTGCGGGATGGCAGGTGCTGAGGTAACGTCGTAGTCCTGCCGCCGCTGCACTCACCCACCCGCTGGACAACCGGGGATTACCTGACCCACCGCTTCAATCCCGAACTGGGGATCGGACGGATCGCGACCGTCGACGGCCGCGCGCTGGTCGTGGACTTTCCCCGCGCCGGAACCACGTTGCGCCTTGCCGCTGGCACCGATGCCCTGGTCAAGATCGACCTTGGTCCGGGACGGCCCGTTCGCATTACCGCGACGCACGAAGACACCTCCATCGCGTCGCAGCTTCCTGACGGCCGCCTGATGCTGGTCAACGGAGGCACGGAGCCGCCACACGCCCTGTGGCCGCTGGAGTTCGAGGGCGCACTCCTCGAGCGGCTCGTCGGCGGCGACCTCGATGACGTGGACGACTTCGTTACCCGGCTGAACATCCTGCACCTGCTGGCCATTCGCGAGGCCGACGGTCTGGGCTCGTTCCTGGGCGGCAGGGTCCGGCTATTCCCGCACCAGCTCCACGTCGCCGAGCACGCCTGCGCGGCCGATCCCGTGCGATGGCTGCTCGCCGACGAAGTGGGACTGGGCAAGACCATCGAGGCAGCGCTCATCCTCAATCGGCTCATCCACGCGGGCAAGGTCACGCGCTGCCTGGTGGTGGCGCCCGACACGTTGACCGTGCAGTGGCTGGGCGAACTCTGGCGGAAGTATCACCAGATCTTCACGCTGCTCGACTCCGAGCGGCTGGACGACGTGGCGAAGGATTTCGGCGACCACTTCAATCCCTTCGAACTGCATCCCCGCACGGTGATCTCGCTCGAGATGCTGATCGCACGTCCACACCTGACCACGCAAGCGGTCAGCGCCGGCATCGACCTGCTGGTCGTGGATGAAGCGCAGCGGCTGCGCCGTCCGGCCGACCACCCAGGCGAGCCGGGCTGGCGTGCGGTTGCGCCGATTGCCGGCCTGGGTCGACACGTGTTATTGCTCAGCGCGACACCGCTCGAGGACGATGCGCATGGGTTCTTCAGGCTGCTGCAACTGCTGCGACCGGACGAGTTCCCGGAGGGCATGAGCTTCGCGGCGCGTCTGGCTGAAGGCACGCCGCTGCCGCCGTGCACCAGCTCCACGCGTCGAGCCGATATCGGCGGCTTGCCGCCGCGGGTCGGCATACCAATCGAGCTTCTGAATCCCAAGAGCGCGATGCTGCGGGACGCCGTTGAGCAGGCCGTGCGACACACGCCCACTCCCAACGTCGTCGTCGCGCGCGAGAAGGTCGACCGCGTCCGTCGTGCGCTCGCGTCTGGCGCGGCCCTGGGCGCCGTGTTGGGGCCCGACGATCCGCTCCGTGCGCAGGTCCAGGCGATGGACGTCTCGGATGCCCGCGTCGAGTGGCTGGTGAAGAGCGCTCCGACGTGGCGGGCGGCCAAAGAGAAGACGCTGGTGTTCGTGGCGCAGCGCGAGACGCTCGAGATGCTGCGCACGGCGCTCAGTCACCGGGCGCAGCTGGCCACCGGCACGTTTCACGAGGCGCTGTCGTCAGCCCGCCGCGATACCGAGGTAGCACGTTTTCGCGAGACCGACGGTCCCAGCCTGCTGGTGTCGACCGAATCCGGCGGCGAAGGACGCAATTTCGAGTTCTGCAAGCGCCTGGTGCTGTTCGACCTGCCGTGGAATCCGTCGGTCGTCGAGCAGCGCATCGGGCGGCTCGACCGCATTGGCCGACGCATTCCGGTGGAGATCGTCTACTTCCGCCCGCCCGCCGGCATTGGCCGCGATGTCGTCCGGCTCTTTGAAGCACTGGGGCTGTTCCGCGAGCCGTTGGCGGGACTCGATACGCAACTCGCCCACGTTGAAGGTGCACTCGAAGTGACTGCGCTCGATCCAGACGCCTCGCTGTCTCCGGAGCGCTTCGCCTCGTTGATCGCCCAAGCCCATGCGGGCCGCACTCGCATTCGCGAAGCCGCGTATCAGCAGCTGCATCGCGACCCCTATCGCGCGGGAATGGCCGCGTCTATTCTGGGCCGCCTCCCCCAGGAACTCGATGAGCTCAACCAGGAAGTGGTCGTCACGGCGTCGATTGGCCTCGGGTTCACCATCGCGCAGCCGCGCGCGCACCGCGTGTTCTCGATCGAGATCGGCAATGGCGCACTCGTGGACGCCTTGCCCGGGGTTCCGCCGGGCTCTGGCTATGTCGGCACGTTCGACCGTGAGGAAGCGGTCGAGAACGAGGCCATCGACTTTTTCGCGTCGGGCCATCCGCTGGTTGAAGGCATCTTCGCCCACTACGAAGACAGCGCGATTGGCAGAGTCGTGCGGTTCGAGATGAACATCGGTCACGACGCCGGTGAAGGGCTCGTCGCCATCTACAAGAACGGTGCGGCGTTCGAGGTGGTCGCCCTTGACGCCACCGGTCAGTCGCGGGTGGACTGGGCCGAGGCCGTCTGTCAGCGACCCATTCAGGCCCGGCCCGTGGTGGCCACGAATGCCACACACGACGACTGGCGGGGCATGGTCCGTCGTCTCGGTGCGCAACTCAATCCCACCCGTCGGCCGCATGCGCTGGCCGCGCTCGTGGTCCGACCACAGAAGGCGTAGCGACCCGTCTGTGCGAGGGGAGCGCGCGAATTGGTAGTAGCGTGAGCCGTTGCCTGACCAGACGGCCGCGTGACACAAGAACTCCGGGCCGTCATGGTGTTTCGGCTCGAGTCTGGCGCGTGGCGTATCTCGCACCGACAGGCTGATTCTCAGACGACGAAGCAGCCAGGAGAGGCGTAGCCCCCGGGGCGAGAGATACGATCCTGCATCGACTGCGCCGATTGTTGAAGTGGCCCGGCAACGACGCTAGACTGCCTGCGGCGTCTCAAAGGAAGCGCTCGAATGTCCCACGTCGCCCGAGGCACGTTCTCCGTCACACGTCTACCCCTGGCCATCGCCTTCCCCTCGGCCCCACGGTGATTCAACGAAGCCTGCTGGTGTGCGCGCTCGCGGCCGCGCTGACTGTTCCCGCGATGCTCTCGGGCCAGCGGGCCAGTCGCGGCAGGCACCCGGACTTCGAGGGCATCTGGAATTCGGGAACGGCCACGCCGCTCGAACGCCCGCCGGAACTGAGAGACAAGCCGTTCTTCACGCCCGCTGAAGCCGCGCAGTGGGAACGCCAGTTCGTGGAGCGGAACGAGGACCCTGCGCCTGGAGCCGCCACCAGGGGCACTGGCACTTACAACGCGTTTTACCGTGAATTCGGCACGCGCACGGTCAAGACGCTCCGCACCTCGATCATCACCGACCCTCCTGACGGTCGCATTCCCGCGCTGACACCGGCAGCGGCCGAGATCAAGCGCCAGCGCATCGACCGGCAGCGGCGGTTCGAGAACCCAGAGGACCTTGGTTTGCAGGACCGCTGCGCGACATTCGTCACGGCGGGTCCACCCATGCTGCCGTATTCCTACAACAGCAACTACCAGATCGTGCAGACCGACGACGCCGTGCTCGTGCACGCGGAGATGATCCACGACGCCCGCATCATTCCCCTCGACGGTCGCGCGCATCTGCCGTTGAGCATCCGGCTGTGGCTGGGTGATTCGGTGGGCCGCTGGGAGGGCGACACCCTGCTGGTCGACACGACGAACTTCAACGACGGTGGCGGCTACTACGGCGATGCCGGCGGAAATTTTGGCTGGGACCGGAATCTGCACGTCGTCGAGCGCTTCAGCATGTTCGACAAGGAGACGCTGCTCTATCGGTTCGAGATCGACAATCCCACGGCGTTCACGCGGCCCTGGAAAGGCGAATTGACCATGACCCGCTCGGCCGAGCGCATCTACGAGTACGCCTGCCACGAAGCGAACTACTCGTTGGCGAACATGTTGAGCGGTTTCCGCGCCGCTGAACGCAAGCCGGGGCCACGATGACCCGGGGGCTGGGGCTGCCGGAGTTGATGACGATCGTGGTGGTGGTCATGACCCTCTGGGTTCGCCATCGCCGCAGCCCGAACGCCCGCGCGTGACGATCGGCGTCATCTCGGACACGCACGGCCTGCTTCGGCCGCAAGCCGTCGCCGCGCTGCAAGGGGCGGATCTGATCCTGCACGCGGGCGACGTCGGCGACCGCGACATCCTGGACCAGCTGCGCACCATCGCTCCCACCATCGCAGTACGCGGGAACGTCGACACCGCGGTGTGGGCCACCGCGCTACCCCTGACGGAGGTTGTCGAGGTGGGCGGCCTGTGTCTCCACATGCTGCACGACCGGGCGGCGCTCGACCTCGACCCGGTGGCCGCCGGATTCGCGGCGGTGATCTTCGGGCACTCGCATCGCGCTAGCGCCGAGCTGCGCGACGGCGTGCTGTTTCTGAACCCCGGCAGCGCGGGTCCGCGTCGGTTCAGCCTCCCGATCACGATCGCGAGGCTGACCGTCTCTGGCGCGACGCTGTCGTACGAGATCGTCGAACTGACGGTGTAGGGCGGTGGTGCAGGGCGGTGGTGTAGGGCGGTGCGCGATACGGGTGGCGCGATACGGGTGGTTGTCGTGTCGACCGCGCGGCGCTACACTCCCGCCGAGGTGTCGGCAGACGGAGTCCTGGCCGCCCTGGGACACGGCAAGGAGCCCTGATGGCCAAACAGAAGACCACCGCGACCACGGCCAGCGTGGAGGCATACGTGGCGTCGGTTGCCACCGACGAGCGGCGCGCCGACTGTCGCGCGCTCATTGCGCTCTTCCGCAAGGTGACGAACGAGCCGCCAGTGATGTGGGGCTCGAGCATCGTCGGCTTTGGCAGCTACCACTACAAGTACGCCAGCGGTCACGAGGGCGACTCGTGCCTCGTCGGCTTCTCCTCCCGCAAGACGGACCTGACGCTGTACCTCATGCCCGGATTCGACGGACGTGACGCGCTATTCGCGACACTCGGGGCGCATACAACGGGCAAGGCGTGTCTGTATCTGAAGAGGTTGGCGGACATCGACCTTCGCGTACTCGAGACACTCATACGGGGCTCGCTCGCCGCGATGACGCGCCTCGCGACCGCGCCGAAACCAGGCCCCTCGAAGGCACTGAGCATCACACCACTCTTCAAGAAGCTGAACCTGACGACCCAGGACACGATCCACGTGCTGAAGTCGCCGCGGTCGTTCGAGACGGAACTGAACGCCCTCGGCCGTGTAACCGTACGGCGCTTTCTGCGCGGCCGGACCGCGTTTGTCCTCGCATTCGCCATCACGAAGGCGGAGCTCGAGGCGGCCAGCGCGCTCATCGCCATAGCGGCCGAGGGCGATGCCGTCGTGTGGATCGCGTACCCCAAAGGCACGTCCAAGAAATACACGTGCGCGTTCAATCGGGATACGGGCTGGTCGACCCTCGGCAAGGCCGGCTTCGAGCCCGTGCGGCAGGTGGCCATCGACGACGACTGGTCGGCGCTGCGCTTTCGACGTGTCGAACACATCAAGGCGCTGACCCGGTCCGCACAGCATACGATCTCCGATGCGGGCAAGGCGCGCGCGGGGGGTCGGCGCCCGGCGACATCACGCCCATAGCGTGATCGGCGGGTCGATGATCACGCACCGCAGGATGTCGCTGCGCGACACGATGCCGACGAGCACGCTCGAAGACTCGTCGACGATCGGCAAGGCCGGCACGTGGTACTCCAGCATCACGCGCGCGATGCGCCGCACGTCGGCAATCGGCTCGGCGCTGACGACGGGCGTCTCCATCACGTCGGCCACGGTACGCGCCAGCACGTCGCGCAGGTGGCCATCCTCCTCGTTGAGCACGCGCAGCAAGTGCGTGCGCGAGACCAGCCCCACGAGCCTCCGTTCGGCGTTCACGACCGGGGCCTGCCCCACGCCACGCGCCGCCAGTGCCCGCCAGGCCTCGACCACGTTCACATCCGGCGACAACGTGAGCACGTGGCGGCTCATCACCTGGTACGCGTGGTAGATCGGGCCACGCTCGGGATGCGGGCGCTCGGCCACGGCGTAAGCCGCTGCGGCTGCGTGATAGCGCTTGTCGTCGTGCGCCGGCCCGGTACGGGCCTCGGTCGCGGGCTCGTCCACGTCCTGGTCGATGCCTCGCAGGTGCGGCAGCGCCGGCACGCGGTGCGTCGCAAGCAGGTGCTCGAGCGAGCCGCGAAACACTCCGCCGTCCACGCCGATCACCGAGAACATAAGGGGCTCCTTGCGCGCTACCCTCTCACGTTCCCGGCCTGCCAGCAAGCGCGGTCAGACGGCGTCTTCGAGCTCGCGGCGGAGCAGCCTGATGTGGCGACGCTCCCGGGTCGAGAGCGCCGCGCCCCCGATGCTTGCGCCGCTGGCCCGTCCGGCCGCTTCGCAGATCGCCACGACCCGGTCGAGAGTAGCCCGGCGCCCGTCCTCGTCGAGGTGGCGCAGCTGCAGTCGAATCGCGCGTCGGGCGGCCTCGAAGTGCTCCGGTAAAGGGCGGGTCGTGAGCCACTGGTCGAGGAGTTCCAGGGCTCCGACCGTCGCCCGGTCGTCGGCCGCGAGCTGCACCCGCAGGGCATTCTGTTCCGCCGCGTCGGCACCGTCGACCCAACACACATCCACCGCCGGAAGCCATTCGAGGACGAACGCGGTGACGGCCCGCAGGCCATGGGCGTGGAGCACGTCGATGACGCTCGTGTCGGTCACGCCGAGCGCTTCGGCAAGCGCGATCCTCTCCAGGCTGCTGGTCCGAACGTTGCCGGACTGGACTGGGGCGAGCGCGGGCGTAGGGTGGGAGTAGGTCATCGTGCCTCTTCTCGTGGATACGTTGGTTCTGTTCCCGAGACTAGTGAGGCGCTGACAGTATAGACAAATAGATATTTGTCGGCTGAATTGATAGATATTGACTACTTCACAAACGGCGTCTACGCCAGGTCGCCCAGCGTTCGCGACGCGCCGACGCGTCAGCGCCGACCGTCGTACCACACGGAACAGCCGTCGGCTCGTCGCAGGGTGCGCCCGCCTGAGAGCACCGTGCGCAGCATGAAGCCGGCGATCTCGAGCGGCGAGTAGAGCGCGAGTTTTCGTCCACTCGTGGTCAGAGGATGCCGGTGCAGGATCAGGATGCCGCGCCCCGTGCTGCGCGCGGCGCGTTTCAGACGACGGAAGAGGTTGATCTCTTCGCTGGCATACAGCTCCTGGCTGAAGCCGCCGACTGCGCGGAAGGTCACCGCGTTCACGAAGATGAACGACCCAGCCGCCCAGCGCGTCATCCGGCTGATGGCATTCCAGACGCCCACACCGACCGCGGCCAGCGCGCCGCCGGAGTCCATCACGACCGTGCTGCCGCCGGCCAGATAGCGACCGGTCACAATCGCATCGGCGGCCTCGGCAAAGAGCGCGAGCGATGGCTGCGAGTCGGCGTCCACGAACACGAGCCAGTCGCCTCCGGCCGTGGCCGCAGCGGCGTTGCGGGCCCGCGAGATCTGATTCACGGGCTCGAACACGACCCGGGCGCCATGGGCGCGGGCGATTGAGGCCGTGTCGTCGGTGGAGTTGTTGTCGCAGACGATGAGCTCGCTCGTCCAGCCGCGCCCATCGAAGGCCTGCATGGCCGCGCGAATGCTGGCAAGAGTCGCTCCGAGACATCCGGATTCGTTGAACGCCGGCACGAGCACCGAGACAGTCATCACTGAAGTGTAAGACGCTCAGGCAGGCCGTGCGGTGCCGATGGTCCAGGGTGCCCGGGATCGCGCGGAATGGCTGGGCCTGCGTGCCGTTCGACCACGCGGCACGAGTGCCAGGTGTCTCAGCGAACTACGGCGCCAGGCGGTTGAACTTCTTCAGCGCTGCCCGGAGCCCATCGTGGGGCAAACGCTCCACGCGCCGGTTGTCGATACCGGTCATGGTCTCGGCCGCCACGAGCGCGTTCACGATCGCCTCTTCAGTCGCCCACGCGGTGGCATCGAAGATGGGGCTGATCTCTTCGTTGGACACCATCGCGAGCGAGGCGAGCCCCGTGGCCTTGAAGGCGTCGGGGTTGGCGGTGGAGAACGCCAGGAAAAT
This sequence comes from Acidobacteriota bacterium, assembly GCA_031376505.1. Classification (GTDB taxonomy): domain Bacteria; phylum Acidobacteriota; class Vicinamibacteria; order Vicinamibacterales; family UBA2999; genus CADEFD01. Next base: position 8,216 of record JANMDX010000315.1, on the reverse strand, counting down.
GTCGCCGGACCCGTTGCCCGAGAGCCCGCCAGTACGCGCCATGCCGAGCGTGGCGCGGCGCGCGAGGCGCTTGAGTTGATGTGGCAGCAGCGGCGCGTCGGTGGCCACCACGATGATGATGGATCCCAGATCACCACGGGCCGGATCGCCCGCCAGGGCCGCCTGAGTGGGGGTCTGCGGAGTCTCCTTCCCCACCGGCACGCCCGCCACCATCAACTGCGGACGCCGTCCGAAGTTCGATTGCACGAGCACGCCCACGGTATAGCTCGCCCCGTCCATCTTCACCACGCGCGACGACGTGCCGATCCCGCCTTTGAAGCCGTAGCACACCATGCCGGTGCCGCCGCCCACGTTGCCCTCGGCAACGACGCCGCCCTTCGCACCGTCAAGCGCCTCGAACGCGTGCTGCGGTTTCACGTGGAAGCCATTGATGTCGTTGAGCGCGCCGTCGTAAGTTTCGGCCACGACCGGCAGCGACCACCAGAAGCCGGAGGCATCGGGCGGGCCGGTCTTGATGCGCCACTGGATCACGGCATCTCGGACCACGCCCACGCTGTGGGTGTTGGTGATCATCACGGGGCCTTCGAGGAAGCCCGATTCCTCGAGCCAGGTGGTGCCGGTCATCTCGCCGTTGCCGTTCTGCGAGTACCAACCGGCAAACGACGGCTTCGCCATGGAGTCACGGCCCCGCGGCAGGATCGCCGTCACGCCGGTGCGTACGGGTCCGCTCCCCACCTTCAACGCGCCGTCGCCCGAGATGATGGTCGAGTGGCCCACGGTTACGCCCGCCACGTCGGTGATGGCGTTGAGCGGGCCCGGGCTGCCGTCGAACGGCACGCCCAGATCGCGCGCGCGCGGTGGGCGCTGGGCCAACAGCGCGGGCGAGAGGGCAAGCCCAGTCACAAGAGCCAGGCTCGAGACGAACGCGGCGAGTCGTGCGGTGCGCATACGCAGGCGAGTGTAACGCAGCGGCGGAGGAGGCACTGGGTCCCAGCGTCGACTCCGCCGCCACCGGGCACCGCGCGCTAGTTGGCGCCCGGCTTGCGCATCATCTGCTGCGCGCGCTCGGTCGAGGGCGGAATCAGCCCCTTCGACCGGTAATACGGGATGGCCGTGCCGTACATCTCGTTGCTGTGGCCAATCACGCCAGCGAGGATCGAGCCGCGCGCCACGCTGTTTTGCCCCTGCTTCATCATCTCGGTGGCGTTGGCGTCGGTCAGCATCTTGAACGCCTCGTCGCAGAGCGCAAACGAGTCGGCCAGGGCCTTCACGAATTCAGCCTTGGTGGTCTTCTTCTCGTTGTCGTTGCCCTGGTTAGGGTTGGCCACGCCGCGCGCGGCCGAGCAGGCGTTGAACTGCGCATTGGCGACGTGGCCAAAGAGCTGGCCGAACGTGCGCACGTCCTTGGTGATCTGGAAGGCATAGTCGGCCTCGGCCATCTTCTCGGCCATCTCGGTGAGGTTGCGCTTCAGGCCGTCGTAGCTGCGCTGCATACCGGCAGCGAGCGTGATGGTCTGGGGAGCGCCCTGCGGCATCTGGGCGTGGGCGGCGGGAACGGCGAGCGCGAGGACGAACGCGACGGTACAGACAAACTTCATAGCTGGAGACTCCTCTGGGATTGAACCCGAACCCTTCGACTCTAGACCACTCGCCGAAATCGATCAACGAGCGGTTGCGGCCGTCCGAGCTACTGACGAACCGCTGCGTCGAGGCGCTGGCGCAGAGCCCGATACTCGGGCAACGGGCCGCGGTAGGCCAGGTCGTCCACCGTGTCGAACACCGGAACATCCGTTCGCAGGGTCGCAAGTTCCTTGAAACGCAACGCCAGAACCCGGTCACGCGCCAGGGTCGCGGCCAACGCCGCCGCCCGCGTGATCTGGATGGTCCAGGCGCGATGGTCGTCGGGAATCGCTTCGATATGCCGGTACGTCGCCAGCACCGCGGCGGCGGACTTGGCGCCCCAGCCGGCCAACCCCGGATAGCCATCGGAGCTGTCGCCGACAAGCGCCAGATAATCGGGAATAGAGGTGGGCGGCACGCCGAACCTCTCGACCACCCCGGCTTGGTCGCGGGTCGTACGGCGGAGCCGATCCACCTGCACCACCCGAGCGCCGCGCACGCACTGCGCCAGATCCTTGTCGGGCGTGCAGATGAGCACCTGGGTCACGCGCGGATCGAGCGCCGCCTTGGCCGCGGCCGAGGCCAGCGCGTCGTCGGCCTCGAACTCCACCATCGGCCACACGCGCACGCCCATCGCCTCGAGCGCCTCTTCGAGCAGCCGGAACTGCGACCACAACACCGGGTCGATGCCCTCGCCAGTCTTGTATTCCGGCCACAGGTGATTCCGGAACGACTCGATCACATAGTCGGTCGCCACGCCCATGTGCGTCGCGCCACCGTCGAGCATGCCGCGCACCGTGCCGAGCACGCCCCGCACGGCGCCGACTTCCTGCCCGGACGCGTCGCGCGCTGACGGCACCGCATAGAAGTGGCGGAAGAGCTCGAAGGTGCCGTCAATCAGGTGCACTTGCACAGCGCTAAGTGTACCCGCGCGCACGGCCGAGCCGCGCCGCGCGTCCGCGCCTGCGTCGTGCGTGCTATAAACGAATCCACAGCCATGGCCACCACCCGTCGAACCGCCGCGCGCGCCGCTGCGCCCGCCAACACGCCGTCGTCCCGTCTCGTGAAGGTCGGGCTCACGCAAATGGCCTGCGGTACGAGCGACCGCGCCAACCTCACCCGGCAGCTGGCCCTGGCGCAGCGCGCCGTCGAGGGCGGCGCCCAGATCATCTGCACGCAGGAGCTGTTTCGGTCGCAGTACTTCTGCCAGTCCGAGAACCACGACTGCTTCGACCTGGCCGAGACCATCCCGGGCCCGTCCACCGACGCGTTCCAGCAATTTGCCAAGAAGCACGGCGTCGTCGTTGTGGCCTCGCTCTTCGAGAAGCGCGCAGCCGGGCTGTATCACAACACGGCGGCGATCATCGACGCCGACGGGTCGATGCTCGGCATCTACCGGAAGATGCACATCCCCGACGATCCGCTCTTCTACGAGAAGTTCTACTTCGCGCCTGGCGACACGGGCTTCCGCGCCTGGAAGACGAAGTTCGGCACCATCGGCGTGCTCATCTGCTGGGACCAGTGGTATCCCGAGGCGGCCCGCCTCACCGCGCTACAGGGCGCCGAAATCATCTTCTACCCGACGGCCATCGGCTGGCATCCGCGCGAGAAGAAGGCATACGGCACGGCGCAGCACCAGTCGTGGGAAGTGATTCAACGCAGCCACGCCGTGGCCAATGGCTGCTACGTGGCGGTGGCCAACCGCATCGGGCACGAGCGCGTGAACGGCCCCGACGGCAAGCCAGTGAGCACAGACGGCCTCGAGTTCTGGGGCCAGTCGTTCGTGGCCTCGCCCGACGGCACGGTGGTAAAACGCGCCAGCGTACACCGCGAAGAGGTGATGGTCGTCGAGTGCGATCTGGCGAAGGTCGAGTTCGCGCGCACGCACTGGCCGTTCCTGCGCGATCGGCGCATCGACGCCTACGGCGCGATTACCGAGCGCTTCGTCGACGGCACGTCCGGCACGGGCCGTCGATGAGCATCGTCCCGGCGCTTGCGGCGACCATCGCCGCCACCCAGGCCGCAATGGCCGCGGGCAACGCCACCCACCGGCGCTCCCGCGCGAAGGCCCTCTCTGGCTCGCCCGCCGAGCACGGCTACGGGTTCCCCGCCGAGTGGACGGCGCACGCCGGCACCTGGATCAGCTGGCCGCGACCGGAAGGCATTTCGTTTCCCGGCTCCTACCATCGCTCGATCAAGGACGTGGCCCGCGTGGTCGACGCCATCAGCACGTTCGAGCCCGTGTTCATCAACGTGCCGAACGCCAACTACGAGCGCATCGTGCGCGAGCAACTACGCGCGGCCGGCACCCGCCTGTCGAAGGTCCGCTTCTTCCACATCCCGACCAACGAATGCTGGGCACGGGATCACGGCCCGGCGTTCGTGCAGCGGACGCGGCGCGGCACGGTCGAGACGGCCATCGTGGACTGGGGCTTCAACGCCTGGGGCGGCAAGTACCCGCCGTGGGACGCCGACGATGCCGTGCCGACACGCGTGGCCCACGCGCTCGATCTGCCGCTGTTTCACGCGGACATCGTGATGGAAGGCGGCGCCATCGACGTGAACGGCGACGGCACCCTGCTGACCACGACGTCGTGCCTGCTCAACAAGAATCGCAATCCCGGCGTGTCGAAGTCCGAGATCGAGGGGTACCTGAAGGCGTACTACGGCCAACGCCACGTCGTGTGGCTCGGCGAAGGCATCGCCGGCGACGACACCGACGGCCACGTGGACGACCTGGCGCGGTTCATCGACGCCCGCACGATCGTCACGGCGGTTGAGACCAACCCCGACGACGCCAACTACCGGCTGCTGCGCGACAACCGCCGGCGGCTCGACCGGGCGCGCGATGCCGACGGCCGGCCGTTCGCCATCATCGAGTTGCCGATGCCTGCGCCCGTGGTCTATGACGGCCAGCGACTGCCGGCCACCTACGTGAACTTTCTGTTCGTGAACGGCGGGCTGCTCGTGCCCACCTTCGGCGACCGCCTCCACGACCGTCAGGCCCTGGCGCGATTGCAGCAGGTGCTGCCGGGCCGCCGGGTGCAGGGTGTGGATTGCCGGGCGCTTATCTGGGGTCTTGGCGCCATTCACTGCCTCACCCAGCAGCAGCCGCGCGCCTGAGTCCGCTACAGTGTGGACATGCGGACCGCTTCGCGGGGTCGCCTGTCTGCCGATCTCGCCTTCTCGCGTGCCGCCGGCGCGCCACTCGTGGACGGCAATGCGGTGCGGTTGCTCGCCGACGGCGGCGAGAACTATCCGGCGTGGTTGCGCGCCATCGCGGACGCCGAACGGTTCATCCACTTCGAGAGCTACATCGTCCACGACGATCGCACCGGGGCCCTCTTTGCCGACGCGCTCATCGAGCGAGCGCGGGCAGGGGTCAACGTCCGGGTCGTCTACGACTGGCTCGGCGCTGTCGGCTCGACGCCGCGGGCGTTCTGGTACCCGCTCAAAGACGCCGGGGTCGAGGTGCGGGCCTTCAACCAGGCGGTGGCCTGGCGGCCGCTCGCGTGGCTGTCGCGCGATCACCGCAAGATGCTCGCGGTGGATGGACGGGTGGCCTACGTGTCGGGACTGTGCGTGGGCGACGCCTGGGTCGGCTCGGCCACGGTGGCGTCGTGGCGCGATACCGGCGTGGAGATCGCTGGCCCCGCCGTGGCCGACGTGCACGGCGAGTTCGCCGAGATCTGGGCGGCCATCGGCCCCGCGTTGCCCGCAGAGGAACAGCCGCAGCGAGACAGCCTACCGCGGCTCGGCGACGTCGCCCTGCGCGTGATCGGCAGCCGGCCGTCGGCGGCCAGCATGATGCGCCTCGACACGCTCGTGGCCGGCCTGGCCCGCGAGCGGCTGTGGATCACCGACGCCTATTTCGTGGGCGTGCCGGGTTACGTGCAGGCGCTCACGGCGGCGGCCGCCGACCACGTCGACGTGCGATTGCTCGTGCCGGGCGGCAGCGACCTGCCGCTCGTGCGCTCGTTCTCGCGCGCCGGCTATCGCAGCCTGCTCGAAGGCGGCGTGCGCGTGTTCGAGTGGAACGGCCCGATGCTGCACGCCAAGACCGCCGTGGCCGATGGCCTCTGGGCACGGGTCGGCTCGACCAATCTCAACTTGCAGAGCTGGTTGGGCAACTGGGAGCTCGCGGAGGTCCGGGACGCGCCGCCGCTGGAGCGCTGCGCTTCGGCAATACCGTGGGCGCCGCGCTCACCGCCACCCGGGCCCTGGGCACGGCCGAAGGGCCCACCCTCGTCGTCGGAGGGACCGCCCTGGTGGGCCTGGGTGCGCTGGCCGCCTGGAAGCCCGCGCTGCTGGCGTAACCGTTCGCGGCCGCGGTCGTGTGGCTCGGCATCACGCTGATTGGGGCCGCGGTGCGGGCTCCGCGCCCTCCCGGGGACGACGCGCCCCACGAGTGATATACTCAAAAGCTTGTTGCGTCTGCCGGAAAGCGGCCTGAGCCCGTGCGGCTCGTGCCCGGATCCGGCGAAAGGACCCCACCCATGAAGCCTGGCATCCATCCCGAATACCACGACGTCACCGCCCGCTGCGCCTGTGGCGCCACCTGGCCCACCCGGTCCACCATCAAGGACGTGCACTTGGACGTCTGCAGCCAGTGCCACCCGTTCTTCACGGGCCGCCAGAAGCTGCTCGATACCGAAGGCCGTGTCACCCGCTTCAACAAGAAGTTCGGTGCGCAGACCGTCGACGCCCTCAAGGCCGCCACCAAGGCCAAGAAAGACGCCAAGGACGCCAAGGCCAAGACCAGCTAGCGGCGTCGGCTGCTAGTCCTTCTGCTTCTTCCCGGCGTCGCCGCCACGGGCGCGGCGGGCGCCGAGGAAGAGGCCCGCCACACCCGCCGCACCAAGCCCCGCGGCTCCCAACCCCACCAGTGCCTTCATTAACCGGCCCGTGCGCGGCGGTGGTGTGCCCCGTACGATCTGCCGGTACACCTCGGCCTCAGGCGGCGGCACAGGCGCAGGACGCGGGCGGGCCAGGTGTTCGGGCGATGGCACCCACCGGCTCACATAGGTGAAGTGATCCGACGCGCAGACCGGACAGCGGTATTCGTCGTGCACTTCCTCGCAGTCCAAACAGAGGCGAGCCGTCCGTAGCTGCATGATCCCAGTGTAGCGTGACCGGTCCCGGTGCGTCGGCGGTCGCGCGCCTACGGCAGGAACACCGGCTGGGCCCACGCCTGCGCGCCGTTTGAATCCCGCACGACGACTCGAGCGTAGCCACGCCGGCCCGCGAGGACGAAGGTCGCCGACAGACCGTCCACCGTCGCCACGACCGCCCCTGCGCTCACGAGCTGCAGCCGGTAGCGAGTGGTGCCGGCCGCGCGCACCTGCACCGCAATCGACGAAGCGCTGGCGGCATACGACTCCAGCGTCACTCCAGTGGAGGCATAGAAGTCGCCATCTTCCAGTGACGTCATGAGCGCGGCCGCCTCGAGCCGGGGCGCGCGCACGACCACCCAGCCCTTGCCTGGCCTCGGCGCCAGAGAGTCCCAGGGCCGCTTGAAGTAGTGCGCGTCGTCGACGGCAATGCCGAAGACACGCTTCCCGGCGCTCAGCAGGCGATCCCACACCTCTTCCATGCCAGGTGCGTCGTTGCCCCCCAGGTTGTTCACGAGCGGGTGGCCGCTGTAGATCTCGAGCAGGCGATAGCGGTCAAGCGGCGCCAGATCGGACGGCGTGATGGCCCACCCGAAATTCGGATGGTTGATGTGCGGCACGCCGCGCGCGGCGCGGATGGCGTCGACGGTGCGCTGCAAGGTGTCCGTCACGCTCGTGCCATGGGTCGGCGCAACGAGACGCTGCACGTTGAGCCCGTTGACGTGCAACGGCTTCTTGTCGAAGCTATCGGTCACTTCCTCGCCGGGCACGAGCAGGAACGACTCGGGCGCGGCGAACTGTCTCGACAATGTGTCGATACTGGTGAGCACGTTGTGATCGCTCAGCACGAGAAACTGGTAGTCGCGCTCGTGATACCAGCGGGTCACCTCCTCGGGGGTGCTGTCGCCGTCGCTCTCGAGCGTATGTGCGTGCGTCTGTCCCTTGTACCAACGCCACGCTGATCGGTCGGGCGCCGGCTGTGCCGCCGGCACCGCACCACACAGCGCCGCGCCGATTCCCGCCGCCGCCACCGCCGTCAGCACCCGTGTTCGCCACATGCGGCGCATTCTGCCTCATTCACGTGTCGTCCGCGCAATCGCCGAGCTCGCGCGACGGCCGTACATAGCATGGGCGGCTCCGGTGTGCCGCCCCTGGCAATCGTCGTTGGCGCGTGTCGGCGCGAGACCCTTGCCGCTACCTGTCGACTTCGCTCAGGGCAGCCCCAAGCGCAGTCGAGGGCCTAGAAGTTGAGACTGAAACCCACGCGGATGATGCGGGGCGCCAGGATCTCGCTCGGAAACAGATACGAGCCGCCCACGGTGGCGTTGACGCCGGTGGTCGTGTTGGCATTGCCGATGTTGAACACGTCCACCTGCGGCGTGAGGCTGCGCGCGCCGAAGCGGAACGTCTTCGACAGACGCATGTCCACCATCGTCACGTTGTCGAAACGCTCGTCGCCGCGCTCGCTCAAGAACACGGTCTGCG
>JANMDX010000303.1:0-3210 GCA_031376505.1 Acidobacteriota bacterium | reverse complement strand
TGTAGGGGCCGACGCTGGATCCACGCACGCGGGCAATCACCCGCGTTGACGAGCCGCCCAGAAATCCGATCTCGCTGATGGTGTCGTAGAACTGATACGCGACCCGCGCGCCGGTCACGGCGTCGAACGCCGCCACCTGGGCTCGCAACGACGACTGGAAGATCGGCCCGAGCACCGAATTCGATGCCAGTACGAGATTCCCCACGCGCACGGGCAGGCCGATGGTGAGGTCACTTGGATTCGAGGGATCGATGCCAGGCGCGGCGAACTGCCTGTCCCAGAAACAGTCATCGCCGATGCGGATGATTGCGGTATCGGCCGGCGGTACGAACGCGCCATTCGCGTCCGCCCACCCGTCGCCGGCGCGCACGGTCACGAGCAGGCCGCCGCGTCCATCCGGCGTGGCGGTCAGGGCGCGCGTCGTCGTGGAACGCGCGCACTGCGCGCGCACCTGGCCGGTCACCTGGTCGTAGAACTGGTCTTCGCTCGACGAGGGCGAGAAGAGCTGCGTGAACGATCCGCCCACATAGACGAGGCCGCCCTTCGGCAGGGCCGTCGTGACTCCGCCACTCAGGCGCCAGGCCGGCGCGGGCGCAACATCGGCGCGCGCGCCGCCGGTCGTCAGGGCCAACGCCAGAGCCAGCGCGATGAGCGCGGTGCGCGAGCGACGGCGAACCTCAGACTTCCTCACTCCACCCTTGTACCACGGCCGCCGCGGTCACCACGCGGGTGAACTGACCGCGCTGCATCAGCTCGCGGCCCTTGCCGCCGCGGCCGGTCACCTCATACTTCGCGCTGCTCACGGTTTGTTCCGCGCCACGCGAGGTCTCGACCAACAGCAGGTCGCGGTCGCCCTTCGACGCCACGAATCCGAGCACCCGATCGTCGTCGGCCACTTTCAGCAGGATCACGCCCTTGCCGGGGCCGGCCAGGAAATTCACCTCGCCGACCGCGCACAGAATTGCGCGCGCCTCGCGGGTGACGGCGATCACGGTTTCGTCGCCCGTGGTCACGCTGACACCGACGACCTCGGCGCCGTCGGCCGGCCGGGCGTACCTGCGGCCCGCCCGCGTGCTCGGCTCGGCCACGCTGGCCAGCGAGAAGCGCAGGCTGTAGCCGTCGGTCGTGACGGCCAGCGCATGCACCGGCGGCACCACGACCTCGGCATCGGCGGTCGGCGGCTCGTCGCCGCCGCCCGCGCCTCGACCGATGTCGCCAATCGCGCGTGGGTCGAGGCTGAAGGCCGCCACCACCCGCTCGTTGTCCTTGAACTTGAAGAGACTCTGCACGGGTTCGCCGTAGCCGGTCGAGGCCGGTACGTCGGCGATGCGCGCGGTGTAGGCCGCACCGAAGTTCGTGAAGAACACCACCGTCGACCGGGTGCTGCCGGCCATGGCGGCCAGCACGGCATCGCCCTCGCGCAGACGCGTCGTGGCCAGATCCTTCACGTCCTTCTGACGTTTCACCCAGCCGTCGCGCGACACGATGACGACGTTGTCTTCATCGACGATGAAGGCGTCGGGCGCGTACTCGGTCTCGTCGGCCTGCTCGATGGCCGTGCGGCGGGCATCGCCGTAGGTCTCCTGCACCAGCTCGAGTTCCTCGCGCACGAGCCGCCACCGGGCGGCGTCGTCAGCCAGCAGCGCGCTGATCTCGCGCGTACGGCGGCGTTTGTCTTTCAGCTCGTTCTGAATGACGAGAATCTCGAGACGCGCCAGCCGGTACAGCTTCAGCTCGAGAATCGCGTCGGTCTGCAGCGCGTCGAGCGAGAACCGCTCCATGATCTGCACGGCGGCGTCGGCCTTGCCGTCGGACTTCCGGATGAGACGGATGATCTCGTCGAGCGCGTCGAAGACCTTCTCGAAACCTTCGAGGATGTGGATGCGCTTCTGCAGTTGCTGCAGCTCGTGCTCGAGCCGGCTGGTGACGACTTCCAGCCGGAAGTGCAGGAAGTGCCAGAGCATCTGCTTCAGGTCAAGCCGCTCGGGCCGACCCGCTTCGGCGTTCTCAGTCGGCACGAGGCACGTGAGGTTCACGGCAAAGTTGGTCTGCAGCGGCGTGTGCTTGAACAGGTACGCCATGACCATCTTCTCGTCGGCGTCTCGCTTCATCTCGAGGCTGATGCGCACGTCGTCGGTCGAGAGATCCTTCACGTCGAGCAGTTGCGGCAGCTTGCGCGCCAGCACGACGTCGCCAATGCGCTCCACCAGCACCGACTTGTCGACCATGTAGGGCACGCTCGTGATGTAGACGGTCTTCTCGGTGCGGCCGACGGGACCGGCCTCCCACGTCGCGCGCAAACGAATGCCGCCGCTGCCCGTCCGGTAGATCTCCTTGAGTTCGTCGGGTGAATTCAGAATCTGGCCGCCGGTCGGACAATCCGGTCCCTTGACCCAGCGGCACAGCTGCGCCACCGACAGGTCGGGGTTGTCGAGCAGCTTGATGAGCGCCTGGCACACCTCGGTGAGGTTGTGCGGCGGGATGTTGGTGGCCATGCCCACCGCGATGCCGGTGGCGCCGTTCACGAGCAGGTTCGGGATGCGCGAGGGCAACACGACCGGCTCGGTCTTCGTGCCGTCGTAGTTGGGCCGAAACGGCACCGTCTCCTGCTCGATCTCCTGCAGGATCTCGTCCGAGATGCGCGCCAGCCGGCATTCGGTGTAGCGCATGGCCGCCGCCCGGTCGCCGTCGAGGGAGCCGAAATTGCCGGAGCCATCGACGAGCGGATAGCGCAGCGAGAAGGACTGCGCCATGCGGACGAGCGTCTCGTAGAGCGCCGAGTCGCCGTGGGGGTGGTAGTTGCCCATCACGTCGCCTACGACCTTCGCGCACTTGCGGTGCTTGGTGTCGGCCGTGAGGTTCTGCTGCCACATCGTGAACAAGATGCGGCGCTGCACGGGCTTCAGTCCGTCGCGCACGTCGGGCAGCGCGCGCGAGGTAATGACCGACAGCGCGTAGTTCAGGTACCGGCTCTGCGCGGCATCGGCCAGCGAGACCACCCCGGACCCGTCGCCGGCCGAGCCACTGCCGCTGCCACCGGGGCCGCCGCCCGTGGGTGGAGGCGGAACGGGAGACGCGGGCTCGTCGTCGCCGGGCGAGTCGAAGAGCGAGGGTTCGGGTTTGCGCTTGGCCATCAGGGAGGTGTGTCAGTCGATCAGGCGAAGGCCGTGGGCCACAAAATGCCGAAAGTCGGCGTCGGCCGAGATCAGC
>JANMDX010000295.1:0-4457 GCA_031376505.1 Acidobacteriota bacterium | reverse complement strand
CGCCGAGGGTCTATCCGCGCGGCGTGTTGAAGTTCCGGTCCATCGAAGACGTGCGTCACCCCGACCGCTGAGCACGCAACCCGATGGGCGCCTGGACTGAAAGATGTGCTCGGCGCGCTGAACTCGAGCGCGACGACCTTCTCACCAGGCACGAACTCGAAACGGCTGAACGCCTCGACGGTGTGAGCGCCGGCCCGCAGGCCAGTGTCTAGCCGACCGTCGCGAGCTCGATCTCGGGGTTCTGCTGCTGCAGGTAGTTCAGGTGCCACTGCGACTCGAAGAGCAGCACCGGCTGCTCGTCGCGGTCGACCGCGCGCAGAATGCCCGACGAGCGGTTCTCGAGATCCGACAAGGTCTTCGCGTCGCACTTCACCCAGCGCAGCGCCACGTACGCGATCTGGTCGATCTTGCAGTCCACGCTGTATTCCTGCTTGAGCCGCGCTTCCACGATGTCGAGCTGCAGCGGCCCGACGACGCCCAGAATCGGCTCGCGCCGGCCGTGCACGGGGAACACGACCTGCATCAGGCCCTCTTCTTCGAGCTGGGTTACGCCCGTTTCGAACTGCTTGCTGCGCTGGTCGAGCAGGCGCGCACGTCCGAAGTGTTCGGCCGGGAAGCGGGGCACGCGTGGGTAGCGCACCGGCGCGCCGTTGTAGAGCGTGTCGCCGATGGCGAACTTGCCCGGGTTGGGCAGCCCGATGACGTCGCCGGGGTACGCGCGTTCCACGGTTTCACGCCCGCCGCCGAAGAACTTGTAGGGCCGCGTCGCGCGCACCGTGTCGCCGTCGCGCGCGTTGGTCAGGGCCATGTCCTTCTCGAACACGCCTGAGCACACCCGCACGAACGCCACGCGGTCGCGGTGCTTGCGGTTCATGTTGGCCTGGATCTTGAACACGAAGCCCGAGAACCCGGGGGCCACCGGCGACACCATTCCGGTGTCGGTCATGCGCGGCAGTGGCGAGGGCGCCAGCGTCTCGAGCGCCTCGAGCAACGTCTCCAACCCGAAGTTGTCGAGCGCGCTGCCGAAGAGCACTGGCGTCTGGCGGCCCGCCAGGTACTCGGCGCGATCGAACTGCGTACCGGCGCCCTTGATCAGAGATGTGTCGCTGATGAGCGTGGCATGGGCGTCTTCCCCAAGCAAATCCACCAGCACCGGGTCGGTGGCGTCGTTGGTCTGTACCGGCGCGCGGAAGCCGCCGCCACGGACCTGTTCGTAAAGGCGTGTCTCCTGCGTGATGAGATCGAACACGCCGCGGAAGCGATCGCCGCTGCCAATGGGCCAGTTGAGCGGCGCCGTCTGGATGCCCAGCACCTGCTCGATCTCTTCGAGCAGCTCGAACGGATCGCGGCCCGGCAGGTCCAGCTTGTTCACGAAGGTGAGCAGCGGCAGGTTCCGCATGCGGCACACCTCGAACAGCTTGCGCGTCTGCGTCTCGATGCCCTTGGCGGCGTCGATCACCATCACGGCGCTGTCTACGGCAAAGAGCGTGCGGTAGGTGTCTTCGCTGAAGTCCTGGTGGCCCGGCGTGTCGAGCAGCGTGATGTGGCAGTTGCCGAGGTCGAAGTCGAGTGCGGCGGAGGTGACCGAGATGCCGCGCTCGCGCTCGATATCCATCCAGTCGCTCACCACGTGCCGCTGCGTCTTGCGGCCGCGGACGGCGCCGGCCAGCTCGATGGCGCCGGCATAGAGCAGCAGCTTCTCGGTGAGAGTGGTCTTGCCCGCGTCGGGGTGCGAGATGATCGCGAAGGTGCGCCGGCGGGCGACTTCGGTTTTGAGCCGGGCGTCTACTTCGGCGGACGTTTCCAGGGGCTGCGTCGATGCGTCCACAACTACTCTCCGGCCCACAGGGTCTTGATGGGATAACGACGCAGGATCCGATCCGCGGAGACCAGCGTCAGTTCATGCTCGATCGCCTGACACACGAGCATCCGGTCGAACGGATCGCGGTGAATGTCGGGCAGCTTCGGCAGGTGCGCGGCTGACGCCTCGTCGATCGGCAGCGGGGTGATGCGGTGCCGCGTGCGCTCGGCGCCGGCGAACTCGGCGGCGGAGGCCGGCAAGTCAATTCGCCCGAGGACCTGCTTGATCGCCAGCTCCCAGACCGACGCGGCGCTCAGCCACACCGCGACGTCGCGCGAGCACACCTGCTCGCGCAGCGCCGCAGGCATGCGGGGGCTGCCGGCGACCATCCACAGGAAGACCTGGGTGTCGAGCAGCAGCCTCATCGGCGCGCGCGTCCAGCGAAGGCGTCAAGCACGTCGTCAGGCAGCGGCGCATCGAAGTCGTGCGGCACCTCGAAGGTGCCGTGCGCCAGGCCCCACGGCCGCGGACTGTCCTCGGGCCGCGCAACGGGACGAATCTCCGCGATCGGGACGTTGTGGCGGGTGATCGTCACGGCCTGACCGTGCTCCACATCGTCGAGCAGGCTCGAGAGTTGCGCCTTGGCCTCCGCGATGCTGACTCGTTTCATGACCAGATTATAGCCCAGTGTCATGACCTGAATGGTCGTTCACGCGCCTAGTCGCGGGGATTGGTCGCGAAGATCGAGAGTTCCGGCGTGAAGCCCCGGTCGTCCATCTCGAGGATGCCCTTCACGGCGTGCGCGATGTCCCCGGCGTGCAGCTTGGTCGGGTTGTCCTTCTGCGGCAGGCCAGCCGTGTCGAAGAACGGCGTGATCACCTCGCTCGGATTGACGAGGAACACGCGGATGTTGTGCGGCCGCAGTTCGCCGCGCCAGCACTCGGTCATGCCCCGCAGCGCGAACTTGCTGGCGTAGTAGGCCGTGCCGTTGGGCGCGCCGCGCGTGCCGGCCGTGGAGGCGATGTTCACGATGTTGCCGCGCTTCCGCTCGATGAAGTGACGCGCCGCTTCGCGGCCCATCAGCATCGGACCGGTCACGTTGGTGGCAAACACGCGCTCGAAGCTTTCCAGGTCCTGCGCCACCAGCGCCTTGAACACGCCGATGCCGGCATTGTTCACCAGGATGTCGAGATGGCCAAACGCCGCGACCACGTCGGTCATCGTGCGCTGCACGTCGGCTTCTTTCGCGACGTCCGCGCGGATCGCATGACCGCCGATGGTTGCGGCTGCCCGGGCCAGCTTGTCTTGGTCGCGACCGGTAATGGCCACACGCGCGCCCGCGTCGGCGAGTGCCTTCGCGATCGCGAAACCAATGCCGCTGGTGCCCCCGGTGACGAGGGCGGTTGCTCCGTTGAGGTTCATGGCCCCAGTGTACCGCCCCGCGGCGCACCCACCGCCGGCGCAACTGCCCGCTGCGCTACTAACCGCTGCGCTACCGCCCGCTGCGCTACTGCCCGCTGCTCTACCGCCGAGCGGAACTCGACACCGTGGCCGGCGTGAGTGTGCTCGTCTTCTCGGCCACGGACTCGACCTTCGCGCGCGAATAGGCCACGGGGAAGTAGCGGCCGCGCGCCCACAGCTCGAACAGGTCCCGGTAGTGCGGGCTGTCGGGGTCGCCCGATTGACCGGGGGTATTCAGGCCCACCGTGTTGTCCCAGTTCTCGGTGTCGGCCACGATCTTGAGCGAGCCTCCGGAGTTCTGGTTGTCCTGCCCACCGGTCGCACTCACCGTCGTGCCGTCGCCGCCGCGCGGGAATGGCCCCACTTCGAGCTTCTTCTTCATCTCGGCGTTGACCGCGTCCGAGAGCGGATGCTTCAGGAGTGCGTGGTGCAGCTTGTCGTCGCCCCACTTCCATGCTGCCATGTCGGCACCAAAGCGCGCCGTCACGTCCGCCACGCCCTGCTCGAATGCCGTCACCACAAGCGCGTCGCGCGCCTTGGTCGGCTCGGCTCCGAAACGGCCGTCGGGCGCCCACAGCCAGTCGATGATGCGCTTGGTGCTGATGATTCGCCCAGGCACGACGGCGCGTGCCGCCATGGGAATCGCGACATCCCGGACGGCCGCAAACAGTCGGCGCGTGAAGAGCTCGTAGACGGCGGCGGCGGGCGAGCTCTTGTCGAGCACGAAATCCCAGGCCAGCACGAGGTCGCGCGCCTTCGCGGTGGCCGGGGTGCCAAACGGCAGATCGCGCAACAGGGGCACGATCGTACGCGCGGCAATCGACAGGTCGTCGTTCTGCAGCCGCGTCATCTCGGCCACGTTGAAGCGCCGGCCCGATCCGAGCACCTCCTCGATGCGATGCGCGCGGTACGGATCCGCCCACGTGTAGTGCCGGGCCTGCGGGTACGGAAAGTCGTTGGGATACAGGTAGTGATTGGCGGTGGCCACAAAGCCCCGCTCGGGATTGGTCTCGTGCGGCAACGCCGTGATGGGCAGATACCCGTCCCACTCGAAGCGCCCATCGCCAGGCACCGGGAGCAGACCGCTCCACGCGCGGAGTGGCGCGATGCCGGCGGCCTGCCAGCCGATCGTGCCGGTCTTGTCGGCCCAGATCATGTTCTCGGACGGCATGCGGTTGTAGGCGCAGGCCTCGCG
>JANMDX010000282.1:0-76698 GCA_031376505.1 Acidobacteriota bacterium | reverse complement strand
ATCGTCGAGCGGGAGCTCGCCGCGGGCGTCACGGCCAACAAGGCCGACAGCGGCACTGCAGTGATGATGGATCCTGCGACCGGCGAGATCCTCGCCATGGCGAGCTATCCCTCGTTCAATCCCAATACCTTCCGCACGGCCACCGGCGAGCAACGGAAGAACCGGGCCGTCACCGACCTGTACGAACCTGGGTCGACCTTCAAGCTGGTCACGGCCTCGGCTGCCCTTGAAGAGGGCGTGGTCACGCCCACCGACCTCATCAATACGGACCCCGGCTACATCCGGTTCGGCTCGCGCCAGATCGACGACACCCACAACTACGGCGTCCTCACGTTCGCCGATGCCATCGTGAAGTCGAGCAACGTGGGTGCCATCCGGGTGGGGCTGAAGCTCGGACGCGATCGCCTCGGCGACTACGTCAACCGCTTTGGCTTCGGGCACACGACTTCGGCCGACTTCCCGGGCGAGAGCCCCGGCATCGTATGGAGTCCATCCAAGCTCGACGACAGCGCTCTCGCCTCCGTCTCGATGGGCTACCAGGTGGGCGTGACGCCGCTGCAGATGGTGACGGCCACGGCGGCCGTTGCCAATGGTGGACGTCTGTTGCAGCCGCGCGTGGTGCGCGCGGTTGTGCGCGACGGCGTGCGCACCCCCACCGAAGTCCTCGAAGTGCGCCGGGTCGTCAGCCCGCGCACCGCCGCCGAGCTCACCACCATCATGGAGGACGTCGTCACGATCGGCACAGCCAAGGGATTCGCGCAGGTCGAAGGGTTTACCGTCGCAGGGAAGACCGGCACCGCGCAGAAGCTCGTGGGCGGCGCCTACTCGCACAGCGACTACAACGTGTCCTTCACCGGTTTCGTCCCGTCGCGCCAGCCCGTCTTCGCGCTGGTGGTCGTAGTCGACACCCCGCGCAACGGGTACTACTTCGGCGCATCGGTGGCCGGTCCGATTTTCCGGCGCATCGCGGATGCGGCGCTTCGCCACGTCGGCGTAGCGCCCACCGTGTTCCCGGCGCCGCCCGTGCTCGTGGCGTCCCGCCATGTGTCGCCAGTGGCCGGTCCCCGTGGGGCCACCGTCATCACCGTCGATGACTCCGGCACGCGCGCGATGCCCGATCTCATGGGTCTGAGCGCGCGCGAGGCGCTGCGCCGGATCGCGCGCCTCGGCGTGACGGCGAAGCTCCAGGGCACGGGCCTGGTCGTGGCGCAGTATCCCGAGGCAGGGCAGACGCTCGCCGTCGGCGGGGCCTGCACGCTGATGCTCGATCGCGGCGCCGGCCGCTCCGGACGTCAATTGTCGGGGCCGACGCCGTGATCGTACGTGATGTGCTCGACGCGCTCGGCGCCCTCGTGCAGGCGCGCGACCTCAGTCTCGACCCGGGGACCGCGCTTGTGGGCGTGACCTGCGACTCGCGCCAGGCCGCCCGTGGCGCCGTGTTTGTGGCGCTGCGCGGACTCAAGGCCGATGGCCTCGACTTCGTGCCCGAGGCTGTCGCCAACGGCGCCGCGCTGGTCGTCAGCGAAAGCGCCCGGCCTGCGCACTTAGCCGGGTCGTGGATCCGCGTGAGCGACGGCCGGCTTGCGCTCGCGCTCCTTGGTGCGGTCGCGCACGGGCATCCAAGCCGTGAGATCCCGGTCGTCGGTGTCACCGGCACCAATGGGAAGACGACGACGGCGTACTTACTTGCGTCTGTGCTGGACGCGGCGGGGCTTTCGGCCGGCGTGCTCGGCACGGTGCACTACCGTGTGGGGCTGGAGTCGCGCGAGGCCGCGCGCACGACGCCGGAAGCCCCCGACGTCCAGAGGTTGCTGCGCGAGATGATCGCGGCCGGCAATCGCTCCTGCGTGATGGAAGTGTCGTCGCATGCGCTGGCGCTCAAGCGCGTCGACGGCACGCGCTTTGCGGCCGCCATCTTCACGAACCTGACGCGCGATCATCTCGACTTCCATGCCGACATGGAACAGTATTTCGCGGCGAAGCGACGCCTGTTCGACATGCTCGCGCCCTCGGCCCCCGGCGTGATCAACGCCGACGATCCGCGCGCCGCCACGCTGGCACACGCCTGCGCTACATCTCTGACCTACGGGATGCAGAAGCCGGCGGATGTGCGCCCGGAGGACGTGTCGATGGACCTGCACGGCGTGCGCTTCCGTGCGGTCACTCCGGCTGGCCCGGTCGAGGTCGTCTCCACGCTCGTCGGCCGGCCCAACGTCTACAACCTGCTGGCGGCCACGGCCGCGGCCTGTGCACTCGGCGTGCCCGGTGCGGCCATCAGCGCTGGACTCGCGAGTTTAGCAGGAGTACCCGGCCGCTTCGAACTGGTGTCGCTGCCCGCTGACGACATCACGGTGGTCGTAGATTACGCACACACCGACGACGCGCTGCGAAATCTGATTGAGACGGCCCGGCCGTTGACGCGCGGCCGCGTGGTCACGGTGTTTGGTTGCGGCGGCGACCGCGATCGTCCCAAGCGTCCGCTCATGGGCATGGTGGCAGCTCGGCTCAGCGACGTCGTGGTCATCACGTCGGACAACCCGCGCAGCGAAGACCCGGCCGGCATCATCGAGGAAATCCGCCGCGGCATTCCGGCCGGCGAGGCCGCGGCGGGCCGGACCCCGGACGTGTTCGCGGTCGTCGACCGCGCCGCGGCGATCGAGAAGGCCGTGGCGTCGGCGCGCCCCGGCGATCTTGTCCTCATTGCCGGCAAGGGCCACGAGAAGACGCAACACATCGGCACCCGCGTGTTGCCGTTCGACGATGCCGACGTGGCCAAGGCCGCGATCGCGCGCCGTCACCAGAGGTTGGCCTAGCATGCGCCTCGAACACGGCACCTACTCGGCCGCGGACCTTGCCGCGGCGCTCCACGGGCGGCTGGTCGCCGGGTCGCCGGCGCACCGCCTCGGCCCGGTGTCCATCGATTCCCGCGCCCTGGCGGCCGGCGAGGTCTTCTTCGCTCTCGTTGCCGCGCGCGACGGGCACGCGTTCGTGCCCGCGGCGCTCGCGCGTGGCGCCGCTGGTCTCGTGGTCCAGCACCCCGTCCGGGTGCCAAGCAGTGCGGCCCCGCTCGTCGTGATCGAAGTGCCTGACACTCTGCGCGCGCTGCAGGACCTGGGCCGCGCGGTGCGTCGCGCTTCGGCCGCGCGCGTGGTCGCCATCACGGGCAGCGCTGGCAAGACGACGACCAAGGACGCGATTGCCGCGGTACTCGGCGCGCGCTACCGCGTGGTGAAGAACCGCGGCAACCTCAACAATCATCTGGGACTGCCGCTCTCGCTCGTGGATCTGCGCGAGTGCCCCGATGTGGCCGTGATGGAACTCGGCATGAACCACGCCGGCGAGATTCGAGTGCTCGTGGGCATCGCCGAGCCCGACGTGCGGGTGTGGACCAACGTGGGCGATGCGCACATCGGTCACTTCGGTTCCCGCGAAGCCATTGCCGATGCCAAGGCCGAGATCCTCGAACAGGCCGACGCGCGCACGCTGCTCGTCTGCAACGCGGATGACCCGCTCGTCATGGCCCGGGCGGCCATGTTTCCCGGGCGGGTCGTGACGTTTGGCGTGCATGCCGGCGCCGATGTGCGGGCCGAGATGCTCGACGATCGGGGCGTGTCCGGCACGACCGCGACGGTCCGCACCGCGGCTGGCACGCTGAACCTGGCCATTGCGCTCCCCGGACATGGGCATCTCATGAACGCGCTGGCCGCCGCGGCGGTGGGCGTGGAACTGGGTGTGAGCCTCGATGCGATTGCCGAGCGCCTGCGGGGCCTGGCGCCTGCAGCCCATCGCGGCGCCCTGCTCACGACGCCCTCCGGCGCGACCGTGCTCGACGACTCCTACAACTCCAGTCCGGCTGCGCTCGCGCGGTCGCTCGAGGCGCTGGCGTCGAGCCGTCCCGCCGGCCGCCGCATGGCGGTCATCGGAGAGATGCTGGAACTGGGCACGCTGTCAGTGCGGCTACACCAGGACTGTGGCCGCGCGGTGGCGGCGGCCGGCGTGGAGCGGCTTGTGACGATCGGCGGCGAGGCCGCGCGACGCCTCGGCGAGGCGGCCGTACGGCACGGCCTGGCCGCGGCCGCCGTGACGCACGTGGAGACGAGCGAGGCGGCTGCTGTGGTGATCGGACGCGAGCTTGCCGCAGGCGACCTGCTGCTCGTCAAAGGCTCGCGGAGCATTGGCACCGACCGGGTCGTGGCCCATCTCATGGCCGGAGGGGCGTGATGCTGTATCACCTTCTCTACTCGCTGTCGCCGCACATTGGCGCGCTCAACGTCACTCGCTACATCACGTTCCGCACGGCGGCGGCGAGCATCTCGGCGCTGGTCATCTCGCTCGTGATGGGCCCCTGGCTGATTCGCACGCTCCGCGAGTTCCAGATCGGGCAGGTCATCCGGCAGGAAGGCCCGCAGTCACATCGCGCCAAGGCCGGCACGCCGACGATGGGCGGCGTGTTGATCATGGCCGCGGCACTGACGCCCACGCTGCTCTGGGCCGACTTGACCAACGTCTACATCTGGATTGCGGTGCTCGCCACGACCGCCTTTGGCGCCATCGGGTTCCTCGACGACTATCTGAAGATCACGCGACGCTCATCGGGTGGCCTTGCGGCCCGCTACAAGATGGGTCTGCAGGTGCTGGTGTCGCTGGCCGTCGGTCTGGCCCTGATGTGGCTGGCGTCGAAGAACCTCTACAACACCAGGCTCATCTTCCCGTTCTTCAAGCAGCTCATCCCCGATCTTGGCTGGGGCTACGTGCTGTTTGCGATGGCCGTCCTCGTCGGCGCCACCAACGCCGTCAATCTCACCGATGGGCTCGACGGGCTCGCCATCAGCACGTTTGCCGTGGCGGCGGCCTGCTTCACCGCACTCGCCTACGTGACGGGGCATGCCGTCTTTGCCGAGTATCTGCTGCTTGTGCGCTTCCCGCCGGCCTCCGAGCTGACGGTGTTCTGCGGCGCGCTGGTCGGCGCGAGCCTCGGATTCCTCTGGTACAACTGCTATCCCGCCGAGATCTTCATGGGCGACGTGGGCTCGCTTGCGCTCGGCGGCGCGCTCGGCACGGTTGCGATCCTGATCAAGCAGGAGCTGCTGCTCGTGATCGTCGGCGGCGTGTTCGTGCTCGAAGCCCTGTCGGTGATCGTGCAGGTGGGCTCCTTCAAGCTCACGGGCAAGCGCGTATTCCGCATGGCGCCCATCCACCATCACTTCGAGCTGATCGGCTGGAGCGAGCCGAAGGTGATCACCCGCTTTCTCATCGTCGCGATCCTGTTCGCGCTTCTCAGCCTCACCACGCTGAAACTGCGATGACCGTCCGTGCCATCTCTGCCCCGGGGCCTCGAGGGCCGTCGTTTACGGTGGATGGATGCCGCGTGCTCGTCGTGGGCGCCGCGCGCAGCGGCCGGGCCGCCGCCGAGCTGCTCGTGTCGCGGGGCGCGCGGGTGACGCTGACCGATCGCGCGTCGGACATTCCCGACGCCGATCGGCTCCGTCGCGTTGGCGTGGTGCTCGATCTCGGTGGACACGACGGGCGCCTGTTCCCGGCGTCGGATCTCATCGTGACCAGTCCGGGCGTGCCGTTCGAGCTGGCCGAGCTTGCGGCGGCGCGGGCGGCCGGCGTGCCGGTCGTGGGCGAGCTGGAGCTGGCATCGCGATGGCTCCGCGGCCGCATGATCGCGATCACTGGCACGAAAGGGAAGTCGACCACCACCACGCTGGTCGGCAAGATGCTCGAGGCGTCGGGCCACCGCGTGCTGATTGGCGGCAACATCGGCGTGCCGCTCAGCGCGCATGTCGATGCCTCTACGCCAGACACGCTGCACGTCGTCGAAGCGAGCAGCTTCCAGCTGGAGGCGACCGATACCTTCCATCCGTGGATTGCCGCGCTGCTCAACCTGTCGGCCGACCATCTCGATCGTCATCCCGACCTGGCGTCGTATGCGCGGGCGAAGTCGCGGATCTTTGCGAACCAGGATCCCGGCGACTGGCGCGTGCTGAACGCGGACCAGCCAGAGACCATCGCGATTGGCGCCGGCGTGGCCCGTGAACTCCGCTACTCGTCCACCAGGCCGCTCGATCTGGGCGTCTATGTGCGCGACGGCGTCGTGCGGCAGCGCACGTCGGAGGGTGACGTGCCGCTCGTGCCGCTCGGGGTAGCGCGGCTGCCCGGCCGCCATATGACCTCGAACGTCGTGGCCGCGACCGCCATCAGCCATCTGGCGGGGGCATCCGTCGACGGCATGACGACGGCTTTGTCGGTGTTCACTGGTCTTGAACACGTGATGGAACCGGTGGGCGATGTGGCCGGCGTGCGCTTCGTGAACGACTCCAAGGCCACCAACGTGGACGCGGCGGCGCGATCGATCGAGAGCTTCACCGGCGTTGTCGTCATCGTCGGGGGCAAGTACAAGGGCGGCCGTTTCGAGGACCTGGCCGAGCCGCTTCGCGCGCATGGCCGGGCCGTCGTCGCCATCGGCGAGGCGCGCCCGCTGGTGGTCGCCGCGCTGTCGGGCGTCGTGCCGGTGGTCGAAGCCGTGTCGATGGCCGACGCCGTGCGGCAGGCACACGCGCTGGCGCAGCCCGGAGGCGTGGTGCTGCTGGCGCCCGCCTGTTCGAGTTTCGACATGTTTCCCGACTACGCGGCGCGTGGCCGGGCCTTCAAGGAAGAAGTGGCGGAACTCGTGGCTGAGGAAGGCTAGGGAGGGGCTGGAACGAAAGGCGAGGACGAGAACGACGCGAGAAGTGAGCAGTCATCAGCCGGGTGGTGGCGATTGGGAGCCGGTCGCTGGGAGCGCAGGCTACCGTGGTCTGTTGAGGCTGGTGTCCCAGTCCTCCACTTGGCTGATGACTGCTGACCCCTCGCAAACTCATACGGTTTGTCGAGTGGCCGGACGCCTGACTGCGCGTCCGGAAGGGTGTTTCGGTTCGAGGCCTCCGGCACTTTAGGGGGCGGTTCTTGTGGGGGGGATCCCCAGGGCGGGAGAGTATGGCGCGGAAGCTTCAGTCTGACAAGTGGCTGTTCCTGGCGACCCTGGCACTCGTGTGCGTCAGCATCGTCATGGTCTACAGCGCGTCTGCCGTGACGGCCTACCAGGACCAGCGCTTCCAGGACCCCTATCACTACGTCACCCGCCAGGCCCTCTTCGCCGTGCTCGGCCTGACCGTGCTCACGGTCGTGATGCGGATCGACTATCGGACCTACCGCAACGAGCAGCTCATCTGGGGCGGGCTCGGCGTGGTCGGGCTGCTGCTCCTCGCCGTCCTCTTCGCGCCTAAGGTCAACGGTTCCCATCGGTGGTTTGGCCTGGGTGGGATGGGTATCCAACCGTCGGAGCTGGCAAAGGTGGCGGCCATTTTCTTTACGGCGCTCACGCTTGACCGGCGGATGCACCGGATCAACGACGTGAAGTACGCGCTGGCGCCCATTGCCCTGATCGTCGGCGGGCTGGCGGGCCTCATTCTGGTCGAGCCCGACTTCGGCACGTCGGTGGCGCTGACCGTCGTCGTGGCGGCGATGGTGATGGCCGCGGGACTGAGCTATCGCTACATGTTCGGCCTGGCGGCGGTGCTGCTGCCGATCGGGTATCTCATCCTGATCTCAGAGCCCTACCGCTGGCGCCGCATCGTGGCATTCTGGAATCCCGAGGCCGACCCGCTCGGCGACGGCTTCCATTTGCTGCAGTCGTTCATCGCGGTCGGCAGCGGTGGGTGGCTCGGCCGGGGGCTGATGGGCGGCATCCAGAAGCTCTTCTACCTGCCCGAGCCCCAGACCGACTTCATCTTCGCCGTGATTGCCGAGGAGCTCGGCCTGGTTGGTGCTACCTTCGTCGTCGCCTGCTTCGGCGTGATTGCCTGGCGCGGACTGAAGGCGGCCACCACCGCGCCCGACCGCTTTGGCGCGTTTCTGGCGCTCGGCATCACCACGATGGTCGTGGCCCAGGCGCTGGTCAACGTCAGCGTCGTGCTCGGCCTGGTGCCCACCAAGGGGATTCCGCTGCCGCTCGTGAGCAACGGCGGCTCGTCGCTGCTCGTCAACCTGGCCAGCATCGGCGTGCTGCTGAACATCTCGCAGCACGCGGTGCACGATGCGGCCGCCGTGGAGCCGGGAGCCGCGTGATTCATGCGCGTACTCATTGCGGGCGGCGGCACCGGGGGACATCTGTACCCGGGCATCGCCGTGGCCGAAGAACTGATGCGGCGCGACGAGTCGCACGTCGTGACCTTCGTGGGCACGGCGCGGGGGCTGGAGAGCCGCGCGGTGCCCGCGCTCGGCTACGGACTCGACCTTATCCGGAGCGCCGGACTGAAGGGGAAGTCGCTTTGGGCGCTCGGCCGTGGGCTGTTGCTCCTGCCGCTGTCGGCGCTCGACGCCTGGCAAGTGCTGTCGCGCCGCCAACCCCAGGTGGTCGTGGGCGTCGGAGGCTACAGCTCGGGCCCGGTGCTGCTGCTGGCGGCGTTGCGTGGTATCCCGACGCTGCTCATGGAGCAGAACACCGCGCCGGGATTCACCAATCGCCGTCTCGCGCGCTGGGTGCGGGCGGCGGCGGTGAGCTACGCCGAGACGCTGCCGTTTTTTCCTGGTACGGGCTTCGTGTCTGGCAATCCGGTGCGCCGCGAGTTCCTGCGCCACGCGGCGGCGGCCGATGACGACGTGTCGCCGGAAGGTCCGGTGCGCGTGCTGATCATGGGCGGTTCCCAGGGTGCCCGCGCCATCAACGACGCCGCCGTCGCGGCCGTCCCGCTGGCAGCCGCGCACGGGCCGCAGCTGGCCGTCACCCACCAGACGGGCGAACGCGACCTGGCGGGCGTGCGCGAACGCTACGTGCGGGCGGGCGTCACGGCCACGGTCGAGGCGTTCTTCCACGATCTGGACGCGCGCATGCACGCCGCCGACATCGTCGTGGCGCGTGCCGGTGCCTCGACGCTGGCCGAGCTGACGGTGCTCGGGCGCGCCTCGGTGCTCGTGCCGCTGCCAACCGCGGCCGATGACCACCAGCGGAAGAACGCCCAGGTGCTGGCGTCGGCTGGTGCCGCCGAAGTGATCGATGAAGCGGAGCTGAGTGGCGAACGCCTGGCGCAGGCGCTCGTGGCCCTGGCCTCGGATGCAGCGCGGCGGGCGCGGATGGCGGCGTCGGCCCGGATCCTGGGCAGGCCGGATGCGGCGGCCCGCGTGGCCGACCGCATCGTCACCCTCGCAGGGAGCAGGTAACCGTCGTGCTGGGAAGGACGCGTCTCGTGCACTTCGTCGGAGTGGGCGGCATCGGGATGAGCGGCATCGCCGAATTGCTGGCCAATCTCGGCTACCAGGTGTCGGGCTCGGACCAGTCGCGCTCGCAGACGACCGAACGGCTGACCACGCTTGGCGTCTCGGTGCAGGTGGGCCATCAGGCGGCCAATGTGGGCGAGGCCGACGTGGTGGTGATCTCGTCGGCCATCAAGCCCGATAACCCCGAGATTGCCGAGGCCCGCGCTCGCGGCATCCCGGTGATCGCGCGGGCCGAGATGCTGGCCGAGCTGATGCGGCTGCGGGTCGGGATCGCCGTGGCTGGGGCGCACGGCAAGACGTCGACCACGTCGATGATCGCGCTCGTGCTCGAACGCGCTGGACTCGACCCCACGGCCGTGATCGGCGGACGGCTGCGCGCCTTCGGCAGCAACGCGCGGCTCGGCCGTGGACAGTACATGGTCGCGGAGGCGGATGAGAGCGACCGCTCGTTCCTCAAGCTGTCGCCGACCGTGGCGGTCGTGACCAACATCGACCGTGAACACATGGAGGCCTACGGCGGCTTCGAGGACCTGCAGCAGGCGTTTGTGGACTTCGCCAACAAAGTGCCCTTCTACGGCGCGGTGATCGCGTGCGCCGACGACCAGGAGCTGCGGCGCATCCTGCCGCGCATGACGCGCCGGGCTACTACCTACGGCATCGACGCACCCGACGCCGAGATTGCCGCTACCGACCTGTCGCTCGAAGGATTCGGCAGCGCCTGCACCGTGGCGCGGCGCGATCCGCGCGCCCGCGGCGCCGAGGCGGTGACGCTTGGCCGGATGCACCTGCAGGTGCCGGGCCGCCACTCGGTGTTGAACGCGCTGGCGGCCGTGGCGGTAGGCCTCGAGCTGGGCGCGCCGTTTGACGTGATCGCCGAAGCGCTGGCCGATTTCCAAGGCGCCGAGCGCCGCTTCGAACGCCGCGGCGTCGTGCACGATATCACGGTGGTCGATGACTACGGTCATCATCCGACCGAGATCGTCGCGGTGCTCGCGGCCGCTCGCGCGGCGGCGCCGGCACGCATCGTGGTCGTCTTCCAGCCGCATCGCTACTCGCGCACCGCGCAGCTGCTGCCTGAGTTTGCGGCAGCCCTGGCGCCCGCCGATGAAGTGGTGCTCACCGATATCTACGCGGCGAGCGAAGACCCAATTCCCGGGGTGACCGTCGAAGCGCTGGCGGACGCGGCGAATCGCCGTCGCGCCCGTCCGGTTGTGGTGGTCAAGCGGCTCGATGAGCTGGCCGCCGTAGTTGCGGTTCTGGCGCGTCCTGGCGACCTGGTAATCACGCTCGGCGCTGGCTCGATCGGCACCGTACCCACACTGCTGCTGCGCGAGCTCGAGCGGCTCCATGGCACGGAGGTGGCGTCGTGACGCCGGGACTGCCCGCGCCGGCCGACAAGCGCTTCCGCCGGGCGCAGGTGAAGCCCACCGGGCGGCGTGGCCGCACCTGGCGCCGCGTGAGAGTCGTGGCCAAGGCGGCCTCGTTCGGGCTGGTTGTGAGCCTGGCCCTGTGGCGCACGGCCACCCTCGTGGCGGAGTCGTCCGCGCTTCAGATTGCGCACATCGTGCTCCACGGCAACGACCGGCTGTCGCGGGGCGAGGCGATGGCGCTCGTGGGCGATCTGCACGGCCAGAACATCCTGGCGGTGCGCCTCGAAGACTGGCGGCAACGGCTCATGACGTCGCCCTGGGTCGAGGACGCGATCGTGCGGCGCGTGCTGCCCAATACGCTCGACGTGCTCGTGCGCGAGCGCACGCCCATGGGCATTGCCCGCCTCGGGCGTGACTTGTATCTGGTGGATGCGCACGGCGTGGTCATCGACGAGTACGGGCCGGGCTACGCCGATCTCGACTTGCCGGTCATCGACGGGCTGGCGCCGCCCCCCGGCGATGCCGCGCCGCAAATCGACGACCGGCGAACGGCGCTCGTGGCCCGTCTGCTTGCCGACGTGGCCCCGCACGAGGGCCTGGCGTCGCGGGTGTCGCAGATTGACGTCCGCGATGCGCGTGATGCGGTCGTGCTGCTCGACGGCGATACGGTGATGCTGCGCCTCGGCGACCGTGACTTCGCCGCGCGTCTGCAGGACTACCTGGACGTGGCGACGTCGCTCAAGGACCGCGTGTCGGCCATCGACACGGTGGACCTGCGGTTTGGCGAACGGATGTACGTGCGTCCAGGGCGTGACGACGGCGGGCCGCAGGCGGCGTCGCGCGAGATGGTGCCGGGTGGTCGGGTGGGAGGTCAGTAGTGGCACGCAGTGAGCGGTACATCGTGGGGCTCGACATCGGCACGTCGAAGGTGTGCACGGTGGTGGGCGAGGTCTCCGACAGCGGCGCTCTCGACATCATCGGCATCGGTATGGCCGAGTCGAAAGGGTTGAAGCGCGGCGTCGTCGTGAATCTCGAAGCGGCGGTCGAGTCCATCAAGAAGTCGGTGGAAGAAGCCGAGTTGATGGCCGGCGTCGAGATCGGCTCGGCGCATCTGGCCGTGAACGGCCCCCACATCAAAGGCTTCAATAGCCGTGGGGTCGTCGCCGTGGCGGGCAAGAACCGCGAGATCACCCGCGAAGACGTGCGGCGCGCGCTCGACGCGGCGCGAGCCGTGTCATTGCCGGCCGGCCGCGAGGTGCTGCACGTGCTGCCGCAGGACTTCGTCGTCGACGAGCAGGACGGCATCGGCGCCCCGGTGGGCATGACCGGGGCCCGGCTCGAGGTGAACGTGCACATCGTGACCGGCGCCGCCAGCTCGACCCAGAACCTCGTGGCGTGCGTGAACCGCGCCGGCCTCTCGGTGGTGGACATGGTCATCGGTCAGCTGGCTGCGGCCGAAGCTGTGTTGACGCCTGACGAGCGGGAACTCGGCGTGGCGCTGCTCGACATCGGCGGCGGCACGGCCGATCTGGCGATCTTCGAGCGGGGCGCGTTGTGGCACACCGCCGTGATCGGTGTGGGCGGCGATCACTTCACCAACGACATCGCGGTGGGCCTGCGCACGCCGATCCCGGAAGCCGAGAAGGTGAAGCGCCGCTCGGGCTGCGCGCTCTCGGGGATGATCGACGAAGACGAGACCATCGAGGTGGCGAGCGTCGGCGGCCGGCGGCCGCGCGTGATGGCACGAAGAATCCTGTCGGACATCCTGCAGCCGCGCGCCGAAGAGCTCTTTCATCTGGCATGGGACGAGATCAGCAAAGCCGGGTACGAGAAGTCACTCAACTCTGGACTGGTGCTCACCGGCGGTGGCGCCGTGCTCGACGGCATGTCCGAGATCGCCGAGCAGATCTTCGATTTGCCGATGCGTCGCGGCGTGCCGGCTGGCGTCGGCGGCCTGGCCGACCATTTGAGCAATCCCGTCTGCGCGTCAGCCCTCGGGCTCGTGCTGTACGCCTACCGACATCGTCAAGTTGACACGGCGGGGGGCAGCGGCGCCCTGACCCGCATCGTGAGCCGGCTGCGGACCGTATTCAAGGAGTTCTTCTGATGGACGGATGGTTGAAACCTGGAGGCGCAATGGCCGACCCTCATGACAAGTTCCGGCTGATGCTGGACGAAGAGCTGCGCAGTGGCGCCCGCATCAAGGTGGTGGGCGTCGGCGGCGGCGGCGGCAACGCCGTGTCGCGCATGGTGCAGGCCGGACTCTCGGGCGTCGAGTTCATGGTGGCCAACACCGATGCGCAGGCGCTGCGGTCGAATCCCGCCCCAGTCAAGATCCAGATCGGCAGCAAGCTGACCAAGGGGCTGGGCGCCGGTGCCGATCCCAACGTGGGCCGCCAGGCCGCGCTCGAGGACACCGACGCGCTCATCGCGGCGCTGAGCGGCGCCGACATGGTGTTTGTCACCACCGGACTCGGCGGCGGTACGGGCACGGGCGCGGCGCCAGTGATTGCCAGCCTGGCGACCGAGCTCGGCGCTCTCACCATTGCAGTCGTGACCAAGCCCTTCAAATTCGAGGGCAAGAAGCGGCTTACCCAGGCCGCTCACGGCCTCGAGGCCCTGCGCGAGGCGGTCGACACCGTCATCACGATTCCCAACGAGCGCCTGTTGTCGGTCATCGACCGGCAGACCTCGATGCTCGATGCCTTCGTCACCGCCGACGACGTGCTGAGGCAGGCGATTCAGGGCATCTCCGACCTGATCCTCGTGCCCGGCATCATCAATCTCGACTTCGCCGACGTGAAGGCGATCATGTCGTCGGCAGGCGTGGCCATGATGGGTACCGCGATGGCCGACGGACCGACTCGCGCCCTCGACGCGGCCAACCGCGCCGTGTCGAGTCCGCTGCTGGAGGACGCGTCGGTGAACGGCGCGCGCGGCGTCATCGTGAACATCACCGGCGGGCCCGACATGGGCCTGATGGAAGTGCACGATGCGATGTCCGTAATCCAGGAAGCCGCGCACGAGGATGCCAACATCATCTTCGGCGCGGTGGTGGACCCGGCTCTGACCGGTAAAGTCAAGATCACCGTCATTGCCACGGGCTTTGAACACGCGCGCAACGCGCGTACGATTCCAGCCGCGGCCTCGACCACGCCGGTGGACCTGTCGAACTACACGGCGCACCTGCGGATCGGTGCGGGCGCCAACGCGATCGACGCGGCGCCCACGCCGCGCGCCACCATCTCGCGTCGCGCGTCAATTGACGTGCCGATGCAGCAACGCGCCGTCGTGGGCGGCAACCCACTGCCTGGCTACGACCTTGAACCGGGCGAAGTGGATCTCACCCTGGAACTCGACGTGCCGGCCTTTCTGCGCCGGCAGAACGAGTAGCCGCCACGGGACCGCTCGTTCCGTGCCATTTTCGGCAACGCCGATGCCGGCACGCCGCGGGTAGTACACTGCCGACTGGGGCCTCGCCCCGTCTATGAGTACAGCCTGGGAACAACGCGGAGCCGCCCGTCAGACTCTTGCGCGCGAAGTGGGCTATGTGCAGAAGCCGCACATCAACCGCATGCGCGTGGGTCTGGCCTTCCCCAACACCTACTTCGTGGGGATGTCGAATCTCGGCTTTCAGACCGTGTACCGGTTGTTCAACGACCACCCAGACACGGTGTGCGAACGGGTGTTCCTGCCGCCCAAGCAGGAACTGAAGATGCTTGTCGAGCGCAACGCCCGTCTGGTGACGCTCGAGTCCGAGACGCCGCTCAACGACCTGGACGTGCTGGCCTTCTCGGTGTCGTTCGAGTGGGACTACACCAACGTGCTCACCATGTTGCGCCTGGCGGGCCTGCCGCTGCGCGCGGCTGACCGCAACCACCGCCACCCGCTCGTGGTGATTGGCGGCGCGGTGACGTTCGTGAATCCTGAGCCGCTGGCGCTGTTTGCCGACGTGATCGCCGCCGGTGAAGGCGAAGTGCTGGTGCCGTCGCTGCTCGAGGCAGTGGCGAGCGCCACGTCGCGCGGCGATCTCTTGAAGCAGCTTACCCAGCGGCGCGGCTTCTACATTCCGTCGTTCTACGACGTCCACTACGCCCCCGACGGCACCATCGATCATTACGCGCCGCGCGAGGGCACCGGGGCGCCGGCGGTCGTGAAGAAGGCCGCGCTCAAGACGACCGAAGCGGTGGACCCGCCCTGCACGTCGATCTTCACCCCTGACACCGAGTTCGGCTCGCGCTTCCTCATCGAGGTCGTGCGCGGCTGCGCGAACCTGTGCCGGTTCTGCTGGGCGGGGTATAACTACCTGCCCGTGCGGGCGTTCCCCACGGCACGCATCCTGGAACTGGCCCAGGCGGCCCGCGCGCACGCCAACCGGGTGGGCCTCGTGTCGATTGCCCTCTGCGATCATCCCGACATCGAGCTGATCCTGACCAGGTTGTCCGAAATGGGCTATTCGATCAGCCCGGCGTCGCTGCGTCTCGACGACCTGACACCGACCATCGTACGCCTGCTCCGCGAGAGCGGTGAGCGCACCCTCACGATCGCGCCGGAGACCGGTTCCGACCGGCTTCGCCGCGTCATCAACAAAACCGTGACCAACGAGGAGATTCTCGAGAAGGCCGACTTGATTTTCTCGAGCGGCATCGAGAATCTGAAGCTCTACTACATGATCGGCCTGCCAACCGAGACCGACGAGGATCTCGAAGCAATGCGCGACCAGACCGTGCAGCTGCGCGACATCATGATGAAGTACGCCAAAGGCCGCGGAAAGGTGGGCCGCATCATCGGCAGCGTCAATCCGCTCGTGCCCAAACCCGGCACCGCCTACCAGTGGCTGTCGATGACCGACACCAAAGAGATCGAGCGCAAGATGAAGCGGCTGCACGCCATGGTCGACAACATCGACCACGTGTTTTTCTCGATCAAGAGCGAGCGGCATTCGTACTACCAGGCGTTGATGTCGCTTGGCGACCGCCGCGTGGCTCCGGCCATCGAGGCCGCCGAACGTAACGGCGGCCAGTGGCGGCAGGCCGTGCAGGAATCTGGTGTGGACGCAGATTTCTACATCTACCGCGACCGATCGAACGACAAGATGCTCGCCTGGGACATCATCGACGGCGGCATGAAGGACTCGTTCTTCCGGAACGAATTTGCCAAGGGCTTGCGCGAGGAATGGACGCTGCCGCCGAAGCGGCAGCAGGAGAACGCACGCCTGTTGCCGATGTTGACGTGACCGCGCCGCTAATAGGGGCTGGCCGCGGTGTCTTCGGCGACGGGCTCGTGATCGTCGATGGCTTCGGCCTCGAACCTGGCGTAGGCGCTGAGCACCACGTCGCGCACATGGTCTTGCGCCTTCACGTCGGTGAGCGCGCGCAGCAAGGCGAAACTGCGTCGCTCGCCGTTGACCGAGTACTGCCGCGAGGGGAACGTGACGTTGCGGCCTGAGCCGTTGCGCCGTTCCCACACGGCGAAGCCCAACAACTTCAGACCCGCCAGCGGTCCGTCGGTGAAGTGGAGTTCGGCGTCGGCCAGCTTGCCGACCGGGCTGCCTTTGTCGTTTGGAGTGATCTTGACCAGCATGGGTTTGCTCCCGCCGCGTGGAAACGAAGTGCGCGACTGCCGTCTCTTGCTTCAATGGGCGTGCCAGGGGGCGCAGGCCATGGATTTCTCAAGGGTTTCGGCCAAGGCGACCAATCGCCAGAGGGGCATGCGTCGCCACACGTCAACTGTGGTTGTCGCCGGGTCCGGCACCGTGGAGTACGCGCGGTGACCCTTCCCGCGCCGGCGACGGGATTCCGCTGGACGAACGAGGCCTGGGGCCCGATGCTGCGCTGCGGCCCGCTCGACGCCGTGGCGCTCCACGGGTTTACGTCGAGGCAACTGGGGTTGCGCCCCGGGGACGTCGCGCCTGCCGCGTGGGCCAGCGCCGCCGCCTCAGTGGGCTGTCAGGTGTCACAAGTGGCGCGCGTGCGCCAGGTGCACGGCGCCGCGGTGCACGTGGTTCGTGCCGGCGACAGAGACGGGCCAGTGCCCGAGGCCGATGCCGTCGTCACCAACCTGCCAGGCGTCGCTGTGGCGGTTGTGGCGGCCGACTGCGTGCCCGTGCTGCTTGCAGACCCCCGCGCCGGCGTTGTGGCCGCGGTGCATGCGGGCTGGCGCGGCACGGCGGCCAACGCCGTCGGCGCCGCCGTCGCGGCCATGACGCGCGAGTTCGACGTCCGGCCGGACACGCTCGTGGCCGCCATTGGCCCGAGCATCGGCGTCTGCTGCTACGAGGTCGGCGAGGAACTCCTCGGCGCGTTCACCGAGGCCGGCCACACGTCGGTCGACCGCGCCGCGTGGTTCACGCGCGATCCGGCCGGCCGCCTTCGCCTCGACTTGTGGCAGGCCAACGCCGACCTGCTCGTGTGCGCCGGCGTGCCGCGCTCGCGTGTGCACGTCGCGGGGTTGTGCACCAAGACCCATGTGGACGTGCTCGAGTCGTTCCGCGTGGACGGCGATCGCGCTGGCCGCATGGCCGCGATCATCGTGGCGCCAGCACGACCGGTTGACCGCTGACCCGATGACATCTCGAGGGTGAGTCGAGTCTGCGGCAGGGACAGGCTATGCTGACGCTGCTCCATCACACGGAAGAGGAGACGCACATGCCGAGCCGCCGACAATTCATGGGTCATCTGGCGGGCGCGGGCGTCGCCTTGGCGGGCGCGGGACTGGACGCGCTGCAGCCGGCGTCCAGCCGCCGTCAGATCGTCGTCGGTGGCCGGCGCGTGCGCACGGTCGATGCCCACGCCCACACATTCATTCCCGCCGTGGCGGACCTCGTGAAAGGCACGGACCTCGAGCGACTCGTGGCCGGGTCGATCGCCGGCAACCTGCCGATGAGCGACGCGCGCCTGCGCGCCATGGACGCACAGGGCATCGACGTGGAAGTGCTGACGATCAACTCGTGGTGGTACGGCGCCGACCGCGAGTGGGCCCGGCGCATCATCGACACGCAGAACCAGGGCCTGGCCAGGCTCTGCGCCGTTCGACCGGACCGATTCGTCGCCCTCGCCACCGTGGCGCTCCAGTATCCCGAGCTGGCGGCCGAGCAGCTCGAGGACGCGTTCACGAACTTGAAGATGCGCGGCGCGTCGCTCGGCGCCATCGTCAACGGCGAGGAACTGGGCTCGCCGCGTTTCGATCCCTTCTGGAAGAAGGCCGAGGAGCTGGGCGCGCTGCTCTTCATTCACCCGCAGGGCGTCCCGCAGCTGGCCTCGCGCCTGCAGGGCAACGGGTTCTTGACCAACGTGATTGGCAACCCGCTCGAGTCGACGATCGCGCTGTCGCACCTGATTTTCGAAGGGACGCTCGACCGGTTTCCCGGCCTGAAGTTCTGCGGGGCTCACGCTGGAGGGTTCATGCCGTCGTACCGCGGCCGCTTCGACCAGGGATGCGTGGCGTTTCCCCAGAACTGCACCAAGACGCTCACGAAGAAGCCGAGCGAGTATCTCGAGCAGCTCTACTTCGACTCGATGGTGTTCTCCTCGGAGGGCCTGCGCCACCTGGTGGCCGAGTACGGATCGAGCCAGATTGTGATGGGCACTGACTATCCGTTCCCGTGGACGACGACGTCGTGCGATCACATCCTGAACACTCCGGGTTTGAGCGATGCGGACAAGACCGCGATCCTCGGCGGGAACCTGGTCCGCATGCTTGGCATCGCCGAGTGACGGCTGCCGAGTCGCGCAGGCCGTGGCAGCGGGTACCCCCTGGCGCCTTCGTGACACCGGGTCGCACCGGTCCGGCCGTATGGCTGCGGTCATCGCAGAGTCTTCACCCGCCGTCGGATGTGGTCGGTTCGCAGGCCCGGATCCCGCGGGACCGACCCCAATGGTCCGATTTCTGGCTGCCTTGCGCGTTCTTGTCTAGTGACCGGCTCTGAACCCGAAGACGTCGGGACCACAGCGCCGGTTGCGGAGGAGACCTATGTCGCGCGTGAGATGTTGTGTCGTTGCCTGGCTTCTGTGCTTCACGTTGTCGCCGGTGGTGTACGGGCAGCAGCCTCCCGCGGCCTCGGTGCCCCGGGTGGTGCGGGTCGATGGCCAGTTCGTGCCAGCCAACGGCCTGCCGCTCGAGGCGGCGGAGGTGGTGACGCTGTTGATCTATTCGTCTCAGTCGAGTGAGACGCCGCTCTGGGAGGAAACGCAGCAAGTGCGCCTGGACGCCCAGGGCCGTTTCGCAGTCTTTCTGGGGGCCACGAGCGCCGAGGGCCTTCCAATCGGCCTGTTCGCCCCGGGTGAAACGCGATGGCTGGGCATTCGCTTTTCGCGGCCGGGGGAGGGGGAACAACCGCGTGTGCTGTTGACGAGCGTGCCGTATGCGCTGCGGGCGTCAGACGCCGATACCCTGGGCGGACTGCCGCCGTCGGCGTTCCTTCGCGCGGACGGCACGACGCAGGGCGCAGAGTCGACCGCGGCTGACGACAACGCGCCTGCGGCGGCGCGCATCGTGGCACCGAGCATCAGTACGGGCACGCCGAACTACATAGGCAAGTTCGTGAACTCGGCGGACTTGACCAGCTCGGTGCTCTTCGAGAACTCCGGCAAGATCGGCCTCGGCACCACGACGCCGCTCGATTTCCTGCATTCGACCTTCACTGAAACGGCCGGAACCCAGACCGGGTTTGCGGTCCAGAACCTCGGCAACAGCTCGACCTCGTACTCCGGCATGCTCTTTTACGACCAGAACGGCGCGCTGGCCCAGTTCCAGGGGTTCAACAACTCCTCGCACGAGTACCGGATCAACAACATCGCCTCTGCTGGCTCCATCAACTTCATGCTGGGCAGCGTGTCGCGGTTCCAGGTGCGCAGCGACGGCGACGTCGAGATGTCCGGAAGCTTCCGCAAGAACACGACGCTCTTCCTGCACAACCGGGGCACCCGCAACACCGGCGCCGGGCTCTTCGCCCTGTATCAGGTCTCGTCCGGCACGGACAACACCGCCGTCGGCGAGGCCGCGCAGGCGGCGATGACGACGGGATCTCAGAACGTGTCGATGGGCCGCACGAGCCTGTTTGCCGGCAACGGCAACGAGAACACGGCGGTCGGCTACGCGTCGTTCTTCAACTCGCCGGGCAACAACAACATCGGTCTTGGCGCCCATACTGGCCAGTCCCAGGTGAGCGGCGACGCCAACATGTACCTCGGGTACAACGTTGGCGCCAGCGTCGGCATCGAGAGCGCCACCATTCGGGTGGGCGACTCCGGCGTCTACTCCAGGTTCTTTGCCGGCGCCGTCCGCGGCGTCACCACGGGCCAGGCCAACGCGGTGACCGTCATGATCGATTCCAATGGCCAGTTGGGCACGGTCAACTCGTCCCGTCGCTACAAGGAAGACATCCACGACATGGGCGACGCCAGCAGCGGGCTCATGCAACTGCGTCCGGTCACGTACCGCTATCAGCAGGCCTTCGGCGACGGCAGCAAGCCGATCGACTACGGGCTCATCGCCGAGGAAGTGGAGGCGGTCTACCCGGACGTCGTGGTGCACCTGCCCAACGGCGACGTCGAGACGGTGCAGTACCACAAGATCAACGCCATGATGCTGAACGAGCTGCAGAAACAGTATCGCCGCATCGACGATCTCACGGCGCGCCTGGCGGCCCTCGAACGTCTGCTCTCGACCGAAAGGAAGTAGCCGCCTGATGTCGGCCGCGAGGCGTTCATCGCCGGCTCGTTCAGCGCTGGGTGGCTAGACCACCCACGGCACGAATCGCTTCACGCGAGCGGCGTATTCGTCATAGGCATGCCCGAAGTGGGCGCGGAGCAGTCGCTCCTCTTCGGTCGTTCGAATCAACGTGCCAATGACAAACAGAGGGCTGGCGGGAATGAGCTGGCGCGTGTGTCCGGTGGCCAGGGCCATGCTCAGCATGAAGAACGCCATCGCCACATAGATCGGGTTGCGCACCCAGGCGAACGGGCCGCCGGTGACGAGCTCGTGGCCGGCGCGCGTGCGTGCCACGATGGCCCAGTTGCGACCCATCGCGTACGCCGACCAGGCAAACAGGGCGACGGCTGCAGCCATCCCGACGGCCACGGCCAGCGTGTGGGGCGCGTTGGCCAGAGGGACCATCGGGCCGTCTGCCTCAATCGGCCCGCCAACCAGGGAGATTGCGATGCACTGAACCCCAACCCCGAGCATCGACCGCATGCTTCGTCGGTCTCCCACGCCGGCCGGGGCGCGCCGCAAGCGCACCGCAATCAGCGCGACGAAGAAGCACAATCCGCCAGCCACGAATACCAGCACGGACGCCGGATCCGTCGGTTCGGCTCGCCAGAAGTGCCACATCACATGCTCTCCTTCGTGGCCGCGGTGACCACCAGACGGCTCAGCGAGCGAAGCGCAGGCGGCAGGACGTGGCGGGGCCCACTACGACTCGGCCTGGGCTGACGGCGTGTCTGGTGCGGCGGGCGTCTCCCCCTCGGGTGCCTTGGGCTCGGGCAGCCAGTACAGGATGCGCACGCAGCTCTCGCACTGCAGAATCTGATCGCCAGCGCGGATCTGATTGTAGAGATGCGGCCGCACGCGCACGCGGCAGGCCGAGCACAGGCCGTCGACGACGCGCGCGATGCCGAGGCCCTTGCGGCCCTTGGCCACTTGCTCGAAGGTGGCGAGCAGGCGCGGCTCGATCGTCTTCACGAGGTCGGCACGGTCGGCCAGCAGCGTCGCCAAGGCGTCCTTCACGGCGGCGGCATCGGCCGTGATGGCGGACTTCTGGGCCGCCACGCTCTTCTTGTCGGCGGCCAGCGTGCCTTCGGCCGCTTTCGCCACGGCGGCGCGCTCGTCGATCTCGAGCATCCGTTCGAGCTCGATGCCCTCGATGCGTTCCACTTCGGCCGAAAACGTACTGATCTCGTGCTGCAGGGCGTGGAACTGCTTGTTGTCCTTGGCCTGCATCAGCTGCTCTTTGTATTTCGAGACACGCTGCTGGGCAACCGAGGCTTCCTTCTCGAGTTCCTGTTTGGCGGCCCGTGCCACGGCCAGCGCGGCCTTGGCTTTCTCGAGCGCCTGCGTGGCGTCGGCCAGCTTCGCGTCGAGAGCTTCGATTCGCACCGGGGCATCGGCGAGACGCCGCCGCGCGTCCTCGGCCCGGGTTTCCAAATCCTGCAGGCTGAGGAGCGAAGTAATGGCTGGTAGCATCGGGCCTTCAAGCATAGCGTAGGATGCGATGATGGAACACGCCGCCGAGCTCCTGCGTGCTGGAGCGGTCTCGCTGGCCAGCTGGCGGGCAGTCTATTTCGGGGCCGGCGTCGTGCTCGACGCCGCCTGCCGTCCCCAGGTGGAAGCGGGTGCCCGCGTCATCGACCGCATGGTGGCTGCCGGAGTGCCTGTTTACGGGGTAAATACCGGCTTCGGCAAGCTGGCCTCGGTGCGCATCGACACCGAGGACCTCGCCACGCTGCAGCGTAATATCGTGCTCTCGCACTGCGCCGGCGTGGGCGATCCGCTGCCGGTACCCGTGACCCGCCTGATGATGGCGCTGAAGCTGGCCAGTCTGGCGCAAGGCGCGTCGGGGGTACGGTGGGCGACCCTGCAACACCTCGCCGCGTGCCTGGACCGGGGGCTGGTGCCGATCGTGCCGGGCCAGGGGTCCGTCGGCGCGTCCGGCGATCTGGCGCCGCTGGCGCACATGTCGGCCGCCTTGCTCGGGGTGGGCGAGTTCACGGTGAACGGACAACGCGTGCCGGCCGCACAGGCCCTTGCTGGAGCCGGGCTGGCGCCGCTCGTGCTCGGCCCCAAAGAGGGGCTGGCGCTGCTGAACGGCACGCAGGTCTCCACCGCCCTGGCGCTGGCAGGGCTGTTCGACGCGGAGCGCGTGTTCCAGGCCGCGCTCGTCACCGGCGCTCTCACGACCGACGCTGCCAAAGGGTCGGACGGTCCGTTTGACGCGCGCATCCAACGGCTGCGCGGGCAACCAGGCCAGGTTGCTGTTGCCGCCGCGCTCGCGCAGTTGATGCGCGGCAGCGCGATTCGCCAGTCACATCTTGTCGGCGACGCGCGCGTGCAGGATCCCTACTGTTTGCGGTGCCAGCCGCAGGTGATGGGCGCGTGCCTCGACTTGCTGCGCCAGGCCGCCGGCACCCTGGCCATCGAGGCTAACGGTGTGTCCGACAACCCGCTCGTATTCCCAGACACGGGCGAGGTGATTTCGGGCGGCAATTTCCACGCGCAGCCGGTGGCGTTTGCCGCCGACATCATCGCGCTGGCAATCTGCGAGATCGGCTCGATTGCCGAGCGGCGCCTCGCGATGCTGGTCGACTCGGCGCTGTCGGGTCTGCCGGCGTTCCTGACGCCCAATCCCGGGTTGAACTCCGGCTTGATGATTCCGCAAGTGACGGCCGCGGCGCTTGTCTCCGAGAACAAGCAGCGAGCCTATCCGGCCAGCGTGGATTCGATTCCCACGTCGGCCAATCAGGAGGATCACGTGTCGATGGCCGCGCACGGCGCGCGCCGTCTGCAGCCGATGGCGGCCAACGCCGCCTACGTGATTGGCATCGAGCTCATCGCCGCGGCGCAAGGCTGCGGCTTTCACGCGCCGCTCAGATCGAGCGACCGGTTGGAGCGCGCCATTGCATTGCTGCGTGCAGACGTGCCGCCGCTTGACCACGACCGGTACTTGGCCGACGATATCCGCCTGGCGACGGATCTGGTGCAGTCGGGCCGCCTGACCGAGGCGGCCGGCGCCGATCTGATGCCCGCACTCGTCGGGTCGTCACAGCAGGGCTGACCATGACCATCAGCGACTGGCTCAGCGTGACGCGCGGCGATGCGGCCCTGGTCGTCAGTCTGCCGCATACCGGCACGCAGTTCCCGCCGGGCTTCGACTCGCGACTCGTGTCGCCGTGGCGGGGGCGCAAGGATGCCGACTGGTATCTCGACCGTCTCTATGACTTCGCCGCCGATCTTGGCGCGACGGTGGTCCGCACGACCATCTCGCGGACGGTGATCGACGTGAATCGCGACCCCAGTGGCGTGTCACTGTATCCGGGCCAGGCCACGACCGCGCTCTGCCCGGTCGACACCTTCGATGGCGAAGCACTCTACGTGCCAGGCGGTGAGCCCAGTGCCGACGAGATCACCGCGCGCCGGACCCGCTACTTCGAGCCCTATCACGCAGCCCTTGCGAGCGAACTGATGCGGCTGCGCGCCCACCATGCTCACGTGGTGCTCTACGACGGCCACGCGATCCGCTCGCTGATCCCGCGGCTCTTCGAGGGCCTCCTGCCGCAGTGGAACATCGGCACCAACGAGGGACGCAGTTGCGCGACTGCGTTGACGCGGAAGGTCGAGTCGC
The DNA here is from genome assembly GCA_031376505.1 of Acidobacteriota bacterium. Lineage (GTDB taxonomy): Bacteria > Acidobacteriota > Vicinamibacteria > Vicinamibacterales > UBA2999 > CADEFD01. The sequence goes on along the minus strand of JANMDX010000282.1, from coordinate 52,728 downwards.
TGTGTCACTCGTCTGGTCAGCCGCGTGTGACGAACGGGCGGTTCAAGGGCGGCTACATCACGCGTCACTACGGCCGACCCGCCGACGGCGTGCATGCCCTGCAGATGGAGCTGGCCTGTCGCGGATACATGCGCGAACCTGAGGGGGCCGCCACGCCGGAGAACTGGCCGTCGCCGTACATCGAGGCGGAGGCGGCCCGGCTGCGCGCGACGCTGCACGCGATTCTCGAGGGCGCCATGGCCTTTGCGGCCGAGGCGTCACTGGGACCCGCGAAAGGAGTGCTATGAGCCGAATCATCCGTGCCGCCCGCGGCACGACCCGAACCGCGAAGAGCTGGCTGACCGAGGCGCCGCTGCGCATGTTGATGAACAACCTCGATCCCGAGGTGGCTGAGCGTCCCGAGGATCTCGTGGTCTACGGCGGCATCGGCCGTGCGGCGCGCAACTGGGACTGCTACGACCGCATCGTCTCGTCGCTCACGGTGCTCGACGACGATCAGACGCTGCTCGTGCAGTCGGGCAAGCCCGTTGGTGTGTTCCAGACCCATCGCGATGCCCCTCGCGTGCTCATCGCCAACTCGAACCTGGTGCCGCATTGGGCCACCTGGGAGCACTTCCACGCGCTCGACCGGCTGGGCCTCATGATGTACGGCCAGATGACGGCCGGCTCCTGGATCTACATCGGGAGTCAGGGCATCGTGCAAGGCACCTACGAGACGTTTGTCGAGATGGGACGTCAGCACTACGCCGGGTCGCTTGCCGGCCACTGGATTCTGACCGCCGGGCTCGGCGGCATGGGCGGCGCGCAGCCGCTGGCGGCCACCATGGCCGGCGCTTCGTGCCTGGCGGTGGAATGTCAGCAGAGCCGCATCGACATGCGCCTACGAACACGGTACGTCGATGCGCAGGCGGCTTCGCTCGACGAGGCGCTCGCGATGATCGACGAGAGCTGTCAGGCGGCGCACCCGCGGTCAATTGCCCTGCTCGGCAACGCCGCCGACGTGTTCACGGAGCTGGCCCGGCGGGGCGTGTGTCCAGGTGCAGTGACCGACCAGACCTCCGCCCACGACCCGGTCAACGGCTATCTGCCACAGGGGTGGACGGTGGAGCAGTGGCTCGAGCGGCGCGTCAGTGACCCGGCCGGCACGGCGAAGGCCGCCAAGCGGTCGATGGCCGTGCAGGTGAGGGCGATGCTTGCGTTCAAGGACGCCGGCGTGCCCACCTTCGACTACGGCAACAACCTCCGGCAGATGGCCAAGGACGAGGGCGTGGCCCGCGCGTTCGACTTCCCGGGTTTCGTGCCGGCCTACGTCCGTCCCCTCTTCTGCCGGGGCGTCGGGCCGTTCCGGTGGGCGGCGTTGTCTGGCGACCCCGACGACATCCACAAGACCGACGCCGTGGTGAAGGCGCTCATGCCGGACGACGCGCACCTGCATCAGTGGCTCGACATGGCGCGCGCGCGCATCCAGTTCCAGGGCCTGCCGGCCAGGATCTGCTGGGTAGGGCTCGGCGATCGGCACCGTCTCGGCCTGGCGTTCAATGCGATGGTGCGGTCGGGCGCGCTCTCTGCGCCAATCGTGATCGGCCGCGACCATCTGGATTCGGGATCGGTGGCGTCGCCCAATCGCGAGACCGAAGCGATGCGCGACGGGTCGGACGCGGTATCGGACTGGCCGCTGCTGAATGCGCTGCTCAACTGCGCGTCGGGCGCCACGTGGGTGTCGTTACACCACGGCGGCGGCGTCGGCATGGGCTTTTCGCAGCACAGCGGCATGGTGGTCGTATGCGACGGCACCGCCGAGGCGGATGCGCGACTGGCGCGCGTGTTGTGGAACGACCCGGCCACGGGCGTGATGCGCCACGCCGACGCGGGCTACGACGACGCCGTTGCGTGTGCGCGCGAGCATCGGCTCAACCTGCCGATGATTGGCGCATGAGCGCGCAGCGCCTGCATGCTGCCGATGCGTTGCTGCCTGCAGGATGGGCCCGCGACGTACTGCTCGAGTGGAGCATCGACGGGCGTTTCGTGTCGGTCGCACCGGACACGGCGGCCCCGCCTGGCGTGCCGCGCGCGGCCGGCCCGGTCGTACCAGGCATGCCCAATCTGCACTCGCATGCGTTTCAACGGGCGTTTGCCGGGCTCGCGGAGTTCCGGTCTGGTGGGGCCGATAGCTTCTGGAGCTGGCGCGATGTGATGTATCGCTTCGCGCGTCACGTCACTCCCGACCAGCTCGAGGCCATCGCCACGTGGCTGTACATCGAGATGCTGGAAGGTGGCTACACCTCGGTGTGCGAGTTCCACTACCTCCACAACGATCTCGACGGGCGCCCTTATGCCGATGACGCGACGCTGGCCATGTGCCTGGTGCGCGCGGCCCGGCGCGCGGGCATCGGCCTCACGCTGCTGCCGGTGCTCTATCAGCAGGGGGGATTTGGCGGCGCGCCACCCACCGACGGGCAGCGGCGATTTCTTCGCACGACCGAGTCGCTGCTGTCGCTTCTCACGAAGGTGAGCGACGCCGTCGCGGGCGCGGACGCCCGCGTCGGCCTGGCGATTCACTCGCTGCGTGCGGTGGCGCCCGAGGCGATGCGTGACGCGCTCGACGGACTCGCGCATCTCGACTCGACCGCGCCCGTTCACATCCACGTCGCCGAGCAGGTCCGCGAGGTGGAGGAGTGTGTGGCGTGGAGCGGTCGGCGCCCGGTGGCGTGGTTGCTCGACCACGCACCGGTGGATGACCGCTGGTGTCTCGTGCATGCCACCCACATGACGCCTGAGGAATCGAGGCGCGCCGCGCGCACTGGCGCGATCGCCGGTCTGTGTCCCACGACCGAAGCCAACCTTGGCGATGGCATCTTCGACTGGCCGGCGTGGGCGGGTAGAGCGGCGGCGGATCCGGGGCGATGGGGTGTCGGGTCCGATAGTCACATCACGGTGAACGCGGCGGAGGAATTGCGGGCGTTCGAGTACTCGCAGCGTCTGCGCACCAATCGAAGGAACGTGACGGCCACACCCGGGCAGCCGCACGTGGGCACCGCGCTGACCTTGGCGGCCGTGGCCGGCGGCGCGGCGGCGTCGGGACGTGCGGTTGCCGGGATCGCGCCAGGGCAGCGTGTCGACCTCGTCGTGCTCGATGCCGCCCATGCCCTCATTGCCGGCCTGCCGGCGGCCTCCGCGCTTGATGCCCACCTGTTTGCGAGCCATCGCGGGTCGGCGATCGACGCGGTGTTCGCCGGCGGACACGCCGTGGTGGAAGACGGCGCGCATCCACGCGCAGCTGAAGCCGCCGCGGTCTTTGTCGCCGCCAGAATCGCGCTGTCGGCGCGCGCGTAGAGCCCGCTACGCGCGGCCAGAACGTCCAGGTCCCGTTTCAGCGGCCGCCTGGGCGACTGTGCCGCACGGTGTGGTGGGCCCACCTGGATTTGAACCAGGGACCGACCGGTTATGAGCCGGCTGCTCTAACCGCTGAGCTATGGGCCCTCGGATGCACGCGCCTGGATAGCTTACCCCGAGCGTGCGCCGTGCGGACCAGGCGAGGTGATGTGCCCGTCTTCGCAGGCGCCGGCCACACTGCCGACTTGTCTCCGACGCGTGTTCCGCACGATCATGGTCAGTGCGGGCCGGCGGCGCTCGCTGCACCCAGGCGTCTGCATCGCTACGTCTGGGCCGTCACTCGCCCGCCGCGCCCGTCCTCGACGGCTCGCGAAGGAGTCGAAGGCACGATGCTCGCTGAGCTCGCGAGTCCCCAGTTCTGGTTCGATCTGCTCCAGATCATGGGCATCAACATCCTGCTCTCCGGTGACAACGCCGTCGTGATCGCGCTGGCCAGCCGGTCGCTGCCGGCCGAGCAGCGACGCGCGGCAGTGCTCGGTGGCAGCGCCGGGGCGGTCGTGATGCGCATCGCTTTTTGCCTGATCATCGTGTGGCTGCTGCAGGTGCCCTACCTGAAGCTGGTTGGCGGCCTGCTGCTGCTCTATATCGGCGTGAAGCTGGTCGTGCCCGAAGGTGACGGTAGTGGCGACGGCATCGCCGCCAGGCCCGACGTGTGGGGCGCCATTCAGACGATCATGGTGGCCGATGCCGTGATGTCGCTCGACAACGTCGTGGCCATTGCCGCAGCCGCCCACGGCAGTGTGCTGCTCATTACGCTGGGCCTCATCATCAGCATTCCGCTCATCGTGTTCGGCAGCCAGCTCGTGCTGGGCGTGCTCAATCGCTTTCCGACGCTGGTGTTGTTTGGCGGGGGGCTGCTTGGCTGGATCGCCGGCGAGATCATCGTGAGCGACCCGGCCGTGTTTTCGCACCTGCCCTACGACGAGCACCTGCAGTCCCTCGCCGCCAAGCCGGCCCTGGCGCTGGCGGTGATGGCCGTCGGTCTGCTGTTGGCCAGGCGCGCCGATGCGCTCCGGCACGACGTCGTCGACCTGGCCCCGGAGGATCGTAAGTGAGTGACGCCGTTCGTATACTCGTGCCGGTCGACGGCTCGGAACCAGCCACGCGCGCCACCGCGTACGTGATCGATCTGGCGTCGCGCGGACTTCTGGTCGAACTGCATCTGCTCAACGTGCAGCCCGCGGTGCGCGGCGTGGCCGCGTCGCTGGTCTCACACGCCGACCGTGACAGCTACCACCGCGACGAAGGGATGGGCGCGCTGGCCGGCTGCGTCGCGCTCGCGGAAGCGGCCGGCGTGACGCCGCACCTGCACGTGGGCGTTGGCGAACTGGGTCCCACGGTGATCGCGTTTGCCGCCAAGCTGCAGTGCCAGCAGATTGTGATGGGCACTCGCGGTCGTGGCGCGGTGGCCGAATTGCTCGTGGGGTCGGTGGCGCACTATGTCGTGGTTCACTCGGTGCTTCCCGTCACCCTGCTGCGCTGACGCGTGAGCCTTCACCAACAGTTCGAGCGGCTGCTGACCGGCGCCACGCCGTTTCTCGCCCTGGCGCCGATGCAAGACGTCACGGACGGCGACTTCTGGACGCTCATGCACCGGTACGGCGGCGCGGATGTCTATTGGACGGAGTACCTCCGGGTGCAGGCCGAGTCGCGGCCCGAGAAGTGGATCGTCGACTCCATCGTGCGGAACACGACCGGCCGGCCGGTCGTGGCGCAGCTCATCGGCAACGACATCCCGTCGCTCGTCCGTACGGCCAGGCAACTGCAGCAACTGCCCGTGGCCGCCATCGACCTCAACCTGGGCTGTCCCGCGCCGATCGTGTACCGTAAGTGCGCCGGCGGCGGACTGCTGCGCGAGCCACAGCGCATCGACCGGATTCTTGGGGCGCTGCGCGACGCGGTGACGATCAAGTTCACGGTGAAGACCCGTGTGGGCTTTGCGTCGGTCGAGGAGTTCGATACGCTGCTGCCGGTCTTCGCCAGGCACTCGCTCGACGCCCTGACCGTGCATGCCCGCACCGTGGCGCAGATGTACCGGCTGCCCGTGCACTACGACCTTATCCGGCAGGCGTCTGACGCCATGCCATGTCCGGTTATTGCCAACGGGCATGTCTATTCCGCGGCGCAGGCACAGGACCTGCTGGCAGCGACCAGGGCCCGCGGGCTCATGATTGGCCGAGGCGTCATCCGCAGCCCCTGGCTGTTCAACCAGATTCGCCAACAACTGCGCGGCGAGCCCGTGACACTGCCGACCGGACGCGACGTCATGGCCTACATACGAGCACTCTGGGACTCGCAGACCAGCGCCGACAAGCCCGAGAAGACGCAGTGCGAGCGCATGAAGAAGTTCGTCAACTATCTTGGCGAAGGCGTGCCCGCGCCGTTCCTGCACCAGATCCGGCGCTCGCAGACGGCGGCCCAGTTCCACGGCATCTGCGCCGAGTTCCTCGACCACGACCACCCGATGGCGCTCGAGCCCCCGACGCCGGGCGTACCAGAGGCCGAACCCCAACCGGCGTAGGGCCGCCCGGAGCGCCACCTGGCCTTGCCGGATGTATCATCGGGAAGACACGACTCTATGCGTATGGCTTCTGACTTGACTCTGTTTGTCTCCACCGTGGCGGCGGCCGTTCTGGTGGCTCATTCTGCTTCCGCCGCAGGTCAGGCTCCTGCCGCGTTGGTGTTCACGGCGGCGCAGGCCGAGGCCGGCAAGGCGCACTACGCGACGACCTGTGCCGCCTGCCACGGAGCGGATCTGGGCGGCGCCGATGCGCCCGCGCTCGCCGGTGCCGACTTCGTCAAGGCGTGGGGCGCGCAGACGACCGTTGACCTCTTCAACTACGTGCAGGGCATGCCACCAGGCGGTACGCCGCTTCCGGCCGACGAGAACCTGACCGTCGTTGCCTTCATCCTGCACCAGAACGGCGCGACGGCTGGCGCTGCGCCGCTGCTGGCCACCACGTCCGTGAAGATCGGTGGCATCGCGACGGGCAAGCGTGCCCCGAACGTCGCCGTGGCATCGCATCAGCGCTAGCGCTGAGCGGCCATTCACGCGACCCAGAACGAGGAGCTGTTCCATATGCTGACCAGACGTCATTTCATCGAACAGATTGCCGCCACCGGTGGCGTCTCGCTGGCCTACGACTCGATGCACGGGCTGGGGTTACTCGCCGCAGGCGAGTCGGCGCCGTTTGGCCTGCGTGGCACGGGGGCGGGCGTGCGCGTGGCAGTCGTGGGCGGCGGGATCGCCGGCCTGACGACTGCCTATGAGCTCGAGAAGCTCGGCTACACCTGTCATGTGCTCGAAGCCCGGCCCCGGCCCGGCGGACGTGCCCACACGGTCCGCCGTGGCACGGCCAGCGAGGAAGAGGGTTCCACGCAGACGTGCGCCTACGACGACGGGCAGTACTTCAACCCCGGTCCGATGCGGATTGCGTTTCATCACGACACGACCCTGGCGTACTGCCGCGAACTGGGCGTGCCGATTGAGGTGTTCGCGGTCAGCGCCGACAACGCGTTCTTCTATCCCACCAAGGGCACCGGCCTGACCAACCGGCGCGTGCGCCTGCGCGAGGTGCGGGCCGACATCGATGGCTATGTGAGCGAACTCCTGAGCAAGGCGACGTCGCAGAACGTGCTCGACGACGTGCTCACGAAAGACGATCGGCAGCGCCTGCTCGACTACCTGCGCGGCAAGGGGCGCCTGACCGCGCAGGGCAAATACACCGGCAGTCTTCAGATGCGCGGCCCGGATGAGCCGTTGGCCGCCGGAGGTGCGGAGACCGCGACGCCCTTTGCGCTGAGCGACCTGCTCGGCTCGCGCATGTTGAACCAGATCGACCTGACCTACGAGTACCAACCCACCATGTTCCAGGTGGTGGGCGGCATGGACAACCTGCCCAAGGCGATCGCGGCCCGATTGAAGGGCAGCATCACCTACAACGCTGTGGCCCGCGAGATCCGGCAGACCGACAACGGCGTCACGGTCACCTACGCCGACAAGGCCGGTGCGCTGCGCAAGCTCGAAGCCGACTACCTGGTGTGCGCGATGCCGCTGCCGCTGCTGGCCGAGGTCGACTCCGACTTCACGCCCGAGTTCAAACAGCTGATCTCGTCAGTGCCGTACGCGGCGGCCGGCAAGATCGGGCTGCAGTTCAAGCGCCGGTTCTGGGAAGAAGACCACCAGATTTTTGGCGGCGCCACCAAGACCGATCTGGACATCACCCAGATCGTGTACCCGTCCACCGGATATCTGGGCAGGAAGGGCACGCTCGTCGGCTACTACCTGCAGGGCCAGAGCGGCCGGCCGATTGGCGAGATGACGCCGGCGGAACGGCTGGCCATTGCCCTCGAACAGGGCGGCAAGATTCACCCGCAGTACGCGACCGAGTTCGACAACGCCTTCTCGGTGGCTTGGCACAAGGTGCGGTGGAACAAAGGGTCGTGGTCCGCGACGCCGCCGGCCACCAAGGCCAAGCTGAAGGAACCGCAGGGGCGCGTCTACCTCGCCGGCGATCACCTCGACCTGAACGCCTGGATGCAGGGCGCGTTCGAGTCGGCGCGCCACGTCGCCACCGCCATTCACGCCCGGGCGGGCGTGACCACGCGTCAGCGCGAGCGCTGACGCGCCAGCCGAGAGCGGCGCGGGGCTACGCCGTCAGCAAGAACATCAACGCGACCGACGCCACGATGAAGATCAACCCGGCCGGAATCCAGAGCAGCGTCAGATCTTCCATGGCCTGAAAGTGTACCGCAAAAAGAAAGGGCCGGTGCGCCTTCAGCGCCCGGCCCCTTCGTGTTCTTCCCAGCCGCTAGAACCTAGCCGCTAGCCCGTGTTCTACGTCCGTCCCTCGAGGAACGCCCGCAGCTTGCGGCTGCGCGAGGGGTGGCGCAGCTTGCGCAGCGCCTTGGCTTCGATCTGGCGGATCCGCTCACGGGTGACGGCGAAGTTCTGGCCCACTTCCTCGAGCGTGTGCTCCGAGCCTTCGCCCACGCCGAAGCGCAGCTTGATCACGCGCTCTTCGCGCGGGGTCAGTGTCTTCAGCACGGATTCGGTCTGCTCGCGCAGGTTCAGGTTGATCACGGCATCCGACGGCGACACCGCCGTGCGGTCTTCGATGAAGTCGCCGAGATGCGAATCTTCCTCTTCGCCAATCGGCGTTTCCAGCGAGATCGGCTCCTGTGCGATCTTCAGCACCTTGCGCACCTTCGAGACCGGAATATCCATCCGCCGCGCGATCTCTTCAGAGGTGGGCTCGCGACCCAGCTCCTGCACGAGCGCGCGCGAGGTGCGAATGAGCTTGTTGATCGTCTCGATCATGTGGACCGGGATGCGGATCGTGCGCGCCTGGTCCGCGATGGCGCGCGTGATGGCCTGCCGGATCCACCACGTGGCGTAGGTGGAGAACTTATAGCCGCGGCGGTACTCGAACTTGTCGACCGCCTTCATCAGGCCGATGTTGCCTTCCTGAATCAGGTCGAGGAACTGCAGACCGCGGTTGGTGTACTTCTTGGCGATCGAGACCACGAGGCGCAGGTTGGCTTCGACCAGCTCCTTCTTCGCCTGCTCGGCTTGCGCTTCGCCGCGCATGATGACTTCGAGCGTGTGGCGCAGGTTCTCGGGGCTCTCTTCGAGGCCGTCGCTGAGACGCTTCACCTCGGCCTTGAGGTCCTTGTGCCGCTTGAGGAGATTCTTCTTCTCTTCTTCCTTCAGCTTCGGCGTCTTCTTGGTGACGATCTTGGGGTTGAGGGTCTTGTTGACCAGGTCCAGCTCGCGCTGTACCTTTTGCACGACCTCGACCGCGTCCTTCACTTCCTCGATCATCCGGCGCTTCACCGCTTCGGTGAACTCGATCTTCCGGATCAGCTTCGACACCTCGACCTGCGCGCGCATGTGCTTCCACGCGGCCTTGCGGTACTTCTTCTTGTCTTTCTTCAGGATGGTGTCGAGCTTTTCGTGCAGCTTCTCTTCGTTGAGACGCGCCTTGCGCACGCCCTCGATCTGCTTCAGAAACTGCTGCGCGCGCTGCTCGATGCGATCTTCGGTGATCTCTTCGTCGTTGAAGATCACCAGCTCGCGCACCGTGCGCTCACCGGCCTTGAGCTGATCGCCCATCCGGATGACGGCCTTGATGATCGCCGGCATGCGGGAGATCGACTTGATGACCGAGAGCTTGCCGCGCTCGATGCGCTTGGCGATGGCCACCTCGCCTTCGCGGGTAAGCAGCGGCACCGTCCCCATCTCGCGCAGGTACATGCGCACCGGGTCGTTGGTCTTGTCGAGCGCGCCTGGCGTCAGGTCGAGCTCCTGGCCGTCTTCGGTCGTGGCCGGGCCCTCGCTGCGCTCCATCGTGTCGCGCTCGCGATAGCCCTTTTCGGTGTCGACCAGGTCGACGCCCGCCGCACTGAAGACGCTGAGCAGCTCGTCGAGCTCTTCGGGATTGGAGGTCAGCTCGGCGGGAAGGACGTCGTTCACCTCGTCGTAGAGAAGGTAGCCCTTCTCTTTGCCCATGGCGATGAGCTGGCGAACTTCGTCGTACTTGTCCTCGAGCGCAAGGGGAGTGCCCCCGACCGGGAACGGTGCAACGCGACTGGCTTTGTGTGTGCTCACGTGTGTTTTGGGTAGCTTTATATTGTAGTCCGCGAAGGGCCGTTAAGTTTTGCCAAGTCGTCGTCGAATCGCAATCTTTTTCATGACCAATTCTGTCAGCCGCGCCGATGACGGGTCCTTGGCTGACAGGCGGGCGATCTCGGCGTCGAGGTCGGTCAGGTCGCGCCTGACGCGCGAGTCGCGCAGCGCGTCTACGCACGCGCTCAGGTCGAGAACCGGCGCCTGACGCTCAGACCCGGCTCGGGCCAGCATCTGAGCCTCTCGTTCAGTTAGACGCTCCATCAAGGTGGTTGGCAACATCTGGGTATCTCCACCCGCCAGCCCGATCGCCTTCTGCAACAGCGCTTCCGAGGCAAGTCCTTGCAGGTCTTCGGGTTGAAGCGATCGCAGCGCCGTCGCCGCCACCTCGGGCGTGTGCAAGATGGCCCACAACAGGCCCCGTTCCGTGTCGGTGACGTGCGTGGCGGCCGGGGTCAGTCTTTCAGGTAAAGACGTCTTCCTGGCCGCGGCGGCTTTCCGGATCTCCGAGCGCACCACCTCTTCCGTAACGCGCGCCTTATGCGCGAGCCGGTCGGCGAACTGGTCGCGCGCGGCGGGGTCTGGAATCCGCGCCGCGACCCCCAGCATCTGCTGCAGGAATTCGCGCCGGCTGTCATCGCGAGTGAGATTGTGTGCAGCCGCGGCACGCTCGAGCAGGAACTCCAGGTACGGCTGCGAGCGCTGCAACTCGGCCACGTAGGCCTCACGCCCGTGTTGCTGCATGAAGGTGTCGGGATCCTCGTCGCCCGGCAGCCGCGCCACGTTCACGTTGAAGCCCTCGCCCACGAGCAGTTCACTCGATCGCTCAGCGGCATTCTGTCCGGCGCTGTCTGGGTCGAAGTTGATGATCACCTTGGGCGTGAAGCGCCGGAGCATCTGAGCCTGCTGGGTCGTGAGCGCCGTGCCGCAGGTGGCTACCACCGGCAGGCCGCCGGCCTGGAAGAGCTGCGCGAAGTCGAAGTAGCCTTCGACCACGATGGCAAACCCGGTCTTGCGCAGCTCGCTCTTGGTGAGGTTCAGTCCGTAGAGTGTGCGGCTCTTCGTGTAGATGGGCGTTTCGGGCGAATTCAAGTACTTCGGCACCTGGCCTGATTCGAGCGCGCGGCCGCCAAACGCGACGATCGATCCCGTGTCGCGGCTAATCGGCACCATCAGGCGATTGCGGAAGCGGTCGGCCACGGTGCCGTCGTCGCGCACGCTGACGAGCCCGCTTTGACGAATGAGCCCCTCGGCAAAGCCCTGCGCTGTGAGCCGCTTGTGCAGGCCGTCGCGCGAGGGTGGCGCCCAGCCCAGCTTGAGGGCAGCGACCGTGTCGGGCGTAAGTCCGCGGTCACGCTGCAGGTACTCGCGGTAGCGCGCGCCCGCGGCCGAGGCCAGCTGCTCGGCGAAGTAGGCCGCGGCGACTTCGTGCATCTTGAGCAGCGCTTCGCGCTCGGCCGCGCTTTCCGGCTGGCCGTCGCTGGACTCCATTTGCGGCACCGGCACGCCGAACTTGCCAGCAACCAGCTTCACCGTGTCCTGGAAGCCGAGTTTCTCCTGCAGCTCGACGAACTTGAACACGTCGCCGCCCACGTTGCAGCCGAAACAATGGAAGAAGCCTTTGTCCCGGTTGACCGTGAATGACGGCGACTTCTCGGCGTGGAACGGGCACAGCCCCTTGTAGCTGGCGCCGGCCTTCTTCAGCGACACGTAGTCCTGAATCACTGTGACGATGTCGGCGACGGCGCGCACCTCGTCGATGAAGGCCTGGGGAAACTTCGGCATGGGGTCAGTACGTCCACCACGGCGTCGTCATGCCCTCGGGCTTGTGCCGCGCCATGTGCGCGGCCATCTGGCGGAGCCGTTCCGACGTGGACTCCGCGCCCTGCCAGCAGTGACCCTTGCCGTCGCCGTACAGAAAAAAGCCCTCGTAGTGCGGGTTCTCGGTGGTCTTCATCCACGTCTCCAGCTCCTTCGTGGAGTTGTTCAGGAAGAAGTTGTCCATCGTGCCGGTGTAGACGTGGATCTTGTCCACGAGCTTTGGACCGAGCGTGGTCCAATTGCGCTTCAGGTGCTCGAGCAGGTCGAAATGCTGGCGCCAGTACTCGCCCACCGCCCGGTTCATGACCCCGGTGCGCTTGTCGAAGAGCGGCTCGAAGTAGCCGTCCTTGCCGAGCGGGCCAAAGACCGCCGACCAGATGTCGAGCTGCTCGCCCGAACGCCCCTTGGTGCCGTTGGCCAGCTCCATATGGTTGCGCTGCTCCGAGGTGAGCCGCACGTGGCCGTTCACTTCGCGGGTGTTGATGATAGGGACCGTGCGCCAGTCGACCTTGCGCACAAACGCGTTCTCGTCGGCGTAGGCATTGATGCCCTCGACATCGGTGAACGTGACCGAGTCGGGGCAGTACGACCACACGCCGCCGTAGAGATCCGGGTAGAAAATCTGATGGGCGAGCGAGATCCAGCCGCCGGTGGATCCGCCATCGGTGATGCGCGCCCAGGGCTCGGCAATCGCGCGGTAGCGCCGCTCGATCTCGGGCATCAGCTCCGCGGTGATGGCATCGCCGTACGGTCCGACATTGACCGAGTTCACGCCGTAGCTGTCATCGAAGTACGGCGCCGGGTGCTGCAGCGTGACGACGAGCATCCGGGGGAAGTCGTCGCGCATCCACGCTGTGTGGATCTCGGTGCCGGGCTGGAATCCAAGTGGTGCGGCCAGCGAGAAGTGCCCCTGCCGGTACAGGATCGGATAGCGCACGGTTGAACGGTGATAGTCGCGCGGCAGCAGCACCGTAGCGCCAAGGTAGATCGGACGCCCCCAGAATTTCGTCAGCAGCGGGCTCTGGATCTTGAAGCGCTGCACCCACTCGGTGTCGGGCGGCACCTCGACGGGTGGGATCACCTGATCGGCCACCAGCTTCACGGTTTCGGTGGCCGGTCCGATCTGCACGCGGCGCGGCTGGCTGTAGAGGTTGCCCGGTGAGACGTTCCAGTGCTGGCCTTCCCACTGGTCGTCGTGCATCCACACGGTGTGGCCGTCGGCGCGGGTGAACTCCGAATAGATGTTGACGAAGCCCTGCACCCAGTAATCTCCGGGCGGCAGATCTTTCATCGACGTGACGGGCGTGCCATGGTCGGACGCATCGAGCACCGCCGCTCGTCCTGGCGGCAGCAGGTTGACGTCGCGGCCGAAGAAGGGGGTGCCGGTGCGTCCGATCTGCAGCCGCGGCTCGCGGTCGTTGGCGCGCGCGACCATCACGTAGACCCGTCCGGTCACCGGCTCGCCCCGGATCGCCGGCGGCACCGTGACCTCGACGCGCAGGCCGCGGCCGGCGACCGGCGATTCGCGCTGCGCGGCCCCGACGGCGACGGCGAAGACCGCGAAGACCGCGGCCAGCGCCGTGGCGATGATGAGTCGTGGCATGCGATCTCCTCTGTCCGAGCGGGTGGAATCACGAGACGCACGCAACAGGGTCGTGGACCATCGCGACCAGAGTCGCAACGGCGCGCGTGGAGCCTTAGTTTACCCCTGCTGCTCGAACCCCGTGAGCACGTTCACAGCGTTGACGCCGATCTCGTCCACCGCGTAGCCACCCTCCATCACAAAGAGCGTGGGACGGCCCAGGCCGGCAATCGCCGCGCCAATGCGCGAGAAATCGCCGGTCTCGAGCAGGAAGCGCGAGATGGGATCGTGCACGTAGGTGTCCACGCCAAGCGAGACTACGATCGCGTCGGGCGCGTCCGCGCGGATCGCCGAGCACGCCAGGTCGAGCGCAGGACCGTAGGTGTCCCAGGCCGTGCCGTGGGGCAGCGGGTAGTTCACCGTGTAGCCGGCGCCGGCGCCCACGCCGCGCTCGTCGGCATGGCCGAGGAAGTACGGATACTCGGTGCGCGGGTCGGCGTGCAGGCTCACGAAGAGCACGTCGCGCCGCGCGTAGAAGATGACCTGCGTGCCGTTGCCGTGGTGGTAGTCCACGTCGAGCACGGCCACATGGGCGCAGCCGTGGTCGAGCAGATACTGTGCGGCAATCGCCGCGTTGTTCAGATAACAGTACCCGCCCATCGCGGCCGCGGCCGCGTGGTGTCCCGGCGGACGGCACAGCGAGAACGCGCTCGTCGCGCCGTCGACAATCGCCTGCGCGCCCGTGAGGGCCACGTCGGCCGCCGCCTGCACTGCGTCCCACGTGCCGGCGGTGATCGGCACGCCGGCGTCCATCGAGTAGAAGCCGAGACGCCCGTCGATGTGCTCGGGCACGCGGTCGTGCCGCAGGCCGGGCACGGGCCAGACGAGCGGCAGGGCGTCGTTGGTGCGGCCGAGTGCGCTCCAGTCGGCCCAGGCGGTGGCCAGAAAATCCACGAATCCGGCGTCGTGCACACGGCGCACGGGATCGAGGCCGAACCCGCGCGCGCCCAGTACGTCGCCAAGACCCACGTCGCGCACGCGCGCCAGGATCATGTCGGCGCGGCGCGGCATCTCGAAGCACGGCATCATCTGGCCGTCGATGAGCTCGCCATGGCCGTGGTGGCGGTGGTGCCGATCGGAATAGATGGTCAGCATCTGCGCTCGCTTCCTCACGTCGCAGCCTCGCCGAGAGAGACATCTCCGGCGGCGCGCGGGTGAACCTCTGGTCAGCATAGCGAGGTACTCGGCCTCGAGCGCGAGCCACCGGCGGCCCGTCGTCAGGCTCTCGCGCCGCGATGACGGCGATGTTGGCTCGGGCGATCGAGGCGATGCCCACGACGTTCAGCAGGGCCACCGTCGCAATCGATACGACCAAATGGCCGGGAACGTGAGCACGCGCCGTCGCTGACCGGGCGATGTCTCAGTGCGCGTTGTGGTTCCGCCGCGCGGGTCACTGTCGGCGGGATGGCTCAGCTGATGTAGCGGGGCGGGCACTCGAGCGCGGGAACCAGCTCTTCGGGGCGAGGCCGCCCCACAACGGCTGGCGATACGGGTCGTCGAGCGTCCTGCGGACCGGTTCGAAGTAGGGATCCACGGTGAGATAGTCCGACGTGTAGCGTCTTCTCTATGTCGTTGCAGCGGCCCAGTGACATCACTGCGTCCACCGGGTCAGAACTCGAGCGTCGACAAGTAGGTGAAGTCGCGCCGGGCGCTTTCGAGCGGCGCGCCAGGATACGTCTCCTGCTCGACGAAGAGAAACTTCTCGTCGATGTGGTCGATGCTCGCGAGCAAGCGTCTGAAATCGATGACTCCCTTGCCCAGCTCGGTGTCGCTCGACGCACCGAGCCGGGGAACGTCCTTGATGTGAAAGAGCCAGTAGCGCGAGCCCAGGCGTTCCAGGTAGCTGAACGGATCACCGCCGGCCATTGCGATGTTGCCGGTATCGAGCTGCAGGCGCACATACGTCGGGTCGGTGCGTTCTGCCAGCACGTCGTACGGCACCATGCCATCGATGGGGGTGAAATCGACGGGTTCGTCGTGAAAGCCGATCCGGATCCCACTTGGAAGCGCGCGGCGTCCCGCGTCATTGAGTCGATCGGCCCAGCGGCGGTAGCCGTCGAGCGACGACGTGTCGCCGCTTGGAAGGCCCGCAAGGACCAGGTACTCATGGCCAAGCGTCTTCGCCGTAGCGAGCTGCCGATCCAGATCATCGAACGCCTCGCCGCTGATGTGGGTCGACGGCGCCCGCAGTCCCTCGCGGTCGAGCACCGCTCTCAGGCGTTCCGGCGGCATCCCGAAGTTGTTCATCGAGCCCAGCAGCTCGACGTCGACGTAGCCCGTGCGGGCGATGTCGCCGAGCGTGCGCTCCAGATCACGTTGCGCGTCGTCGCGTAGCGTGTAGAGCTGAATGCCCACGCGACGGAGGCGGCGCGGTGCGGCGGCCACGCCCGACGTTCTCGGCGAGCAGGCCAACTGCGGCGCGGCGGCCGCCAGGCCGAGTGTCGACAGAAACGTTCTGCGGTCCATGCAACAACTCCCTGTGCGCAATTTACGACGACCTCGGTAGGGTAGCAGACGGCAGCACCGTCGCCGACCCGAGAGCGTCGCAGTCTTTGTCGGGACGGCGCGAGAGGACGCGCGGATTCAGCTATGCTCACCGCACAGGTCGAACCGAGGCGAGCATGCAAAGACGTGGTTCCGTCGTTCTGGCAGTCATTGCGGGTGTGCTCGCGGCTTCAGCGGGCGCTCCTGGCTCCGTGAAGGCCACCGCGGCGTCACGCATCCGGTACGAAGCAGTCACCACCTGGCCCCGTCTTCCCGCCAACGTCCAGATGGGCGAAGCCGCCGGCGTGGCCGTGGATGCCAACGGCCACGTGTTCGTCTTCCATCGGCCGGGCCGTGGCTTCGACCCCGCCGCGACCGAGCTGCTCACCGAACCGGCGGTACTTGAAATCGACGCCGACACCGGAAAGTTGCTTCGTTCCTGGGGCGCCAACGCGTTTCTCGTGCCGCACGGGATCACGATCGATCCGGCAAACAATGTCTTCCTTACCGACGTGGGGCTGCATCAAGTGCTGAAGTACTCGCACGACGGCAAGTTGCTGCTCGCGCTGGGCGAGTCGCGTGTAGGGAAGTGGGACGCGACCCACTTCAACCAGCCGACCGATATTGCCATTCGCCCCGACGGATCGTTCTACGTGTCGGATGGCTACGTAAACAGCCGCGTGGCACTATTCGACAAGAATGGGACATGGCTGCAAGAGTGGGGGAAGAAGGGCGCCGGAGCGGGCGAGTTCAGCAACCCGCACGGGCTCAGCTTCGTGCCCGGCGCCACGGACGTGGTCGTCGCCGACCGCGAGAATTCACGGCTCCAGCTGTTCGACCGGATGGGCAGGTTCAAGCGGCAATGGACCGGCGTCCTCGAGGCGCCCACGACCGGCCGGGTATTCAGCGTCGCCGCCGGTCCTGACGGTGCGCTGTACGTCGGCATCCGGCGTGCCGACTACGATTCGCAGCACACCGGGGTCTTGAAGCTCAATCGCGAGTGGAGCATCGTCGCGGCGATTGGCTTCGGCCAGCCCGGCGACCCGGTGTTCAACGCGGTGCACGACCTTGCGGTGGGACGAGACGGGTCGATCTACGTGGCTGAAACCCGGACCAAGCGTGTCGTCAAGCTTCGTCCGGTCGTGGCCCCGTAGCGCGTGTCCTTCGCGCGCGATGCTGTCCCTGATTTCTGAGCTGCTGTGGCCTATCGTGGCGCGGCCGCGGCTACCGTCGCACGAACTTCTCCGAAACCAATCGGCGCGAAGCCCTGGCGCCGCGCGCGGGCCCGGATGATCACCTCGTCGCCGTCCTGCAGGAACGTGCGCGTCTGTCCCGGTGCGACGTCAACAGAACGGCGTCCGCCCTCGGTGATCTCGAGCAAGCTGCCGCATCCTTGCGGCGTCGGCGCCGAGATGGTGCCGGAACCGAAAAGATCCCCCGGCCGCAGGTTGCAGCCGTTGCTGCTGTGGTGCGCCACCAGCTGCGCCACGGTCCAATACATGTGCTGGGCGTTGCTGAGCGATAGACGGTGCGCGGCGAGGCCCTCGCGCCGCGACTGCGCCGTCAGCAACAGCACTTCGAACTCGAGGTCGAGCGCGCCGGAGTCCTGGTCCTCTGAGTCGAGCAGGTAGGGCAGCGGCGCCGGATCGCCCTCGGGACGCGGCGGCTGCGGCATACGAAACGGCGCCAACGCTTCGGGCGTGATGATCCACGGCGAGATCGACGTGGCGAAGTTCTTCGCCAGGAATGGGCCGAGCGGCTGATATTCCCACGCCTGGATGTCGCGGGCCGACCAGTCGTTCAGCAGGCAGAAGCCGCTGATGTGATCGGCAGCCCGTGCGATCGGAATGGGATCGCCGAGCGCGTTGCCAGGGCCGATCCAGATGCCCAGCTCCAGTTCGAAGTCGAGCCGGCGACTCGGGCCAAACGACGGCGTCGCGTCATCTGGCCCCTTGCGCTGCCCGTTGGGGCGGCGCACCGGCGTGCCCGACACGACCATCGACGAGCTGCGGCCGTGGTACCCAATCGGGACGTATTTGTAGTTCGGCAGCAGCGGGTTGTCGGGGCGGAACTGCGTGCCCACGTTCAGCGCATGGTGGATGCCGGCGTAGAAATCCGTGTAGTCGCCAATCGCCGCCGGCAGGTGCATCGTGCACGGGCTCGCTGCGTGCAGCAACGGCTCGAGGGCGCGTCGCTCGGGCGCGTCGGCCCGCAGGACCTCGGACAGGCGCTGGCGCCAGGCCCTGCGCGGGCCAGGTCCGAGCGCCATCACGGCGTTGAGTGACGCCGTGCCGGCCAGCGCCGTCACCTGCGACGCGTTGCCAGAGAAGATACCGGTCTGGTGCGCTGCCTGCAGGTCGAGAATCTGATCGCCGATGGCCACACCCACTCGTGGCCGCGAATCAGCAGCGGGCGAGAAGACCCCGAGCGGCAGGTTCTGAATAGGGAAGTCGGTGTGGCCGTTGGCCGACGTCACCCAGCTCTGTCGTTGCGGATCGTGCGTGGCGTCGAGCCGAACCATCGGGTGCTCCGTCGAACCTAGCGCTGGTTCGGATTGAAGTGCTTCTTCAGTCGCCGGCCATAGCGGCCGTAGGATGCCTGCAGAGTGGCCGACTGCGCCGCAAAGCCGGTGACGCATTGCGGAAAGCGCGTCTCGAACATGAAGGCGAGCGTGCCTTCGAGCTTGCGCGGGCCGAGCTCCGCGTTGCTGGCGGCCTCGAACGCGTCCACGTCGGGACCGTGCGGCAGCATCGTGTTGTGGAGCGACACGCCGCCGGGCACGAAGCCTTCCGGCTTGGCGTCGTACTGGCCGTAGACGAGCCCCATGAACTCGCTCATCACGTTCATGTGGTACCACGGCGGACGGAACGTGTTCTCCGCAACCATCCAGCGCTCCGGGAAGATCACGAAGTCGATGTTGGCGGTACCGGGCGTCTCGGACGGCGAGGTGAGCACGGTGAAGATCGACGGGTCGGCGTGGTCGAACAGCATCGGACCGACCGGGGAGTATCGCCGCAAGTCGTACTTGTAGGGCGCGTAGTTGCCGTGCCAGGCGACCACGTCGAGTGGCGAGTGTTCGAGCGCAGTGGCCCACAGCGTGCCACCCGACTTCACGTACATGCGACCGGGCGCATCGGTATCTTCGTAGGCGGCCTCGGGCGTAAGGAAATCCCGCGGGTTGGCCAGGCAGTTGGCGCCGATCGGCCCTCGTTCGGGCAGGGTGAAAGCGCCACCGTAGTTCTCGCAGAGGTAGCCGCGCGCCGGGCCATTCGTGAGCTCGACGCGGATCTTGACGCCGCGCGGGATCACCGCGCACTCGCCGGGCTCGAGGTCGATGATGCCGAATTCGGTCCACACGCGCAGCTCGCCCTGTTGCGGCACAAACAGCAGCTCGCCATCGGCGTCGTAGAAGTACTCGTGCGTCATCGACTGCGTCACGAGGTAGACGTGGGTGCCCATGCCGGTCTGGGTGCCGGCATCACCTGCCGTCGTGATGGTGCGCAGGCCCTGCAGAAACGTCAGCGGCTCGTCGGGCACGGCGAGCGGGTCCCAGCGCATCGGCGCGATGGGCACCACCACTTCGTGACACGGCGCGGTGCGCCACAGGCCGATGTCGGCTGTTTCGAACTGTCCGAAGTGCGCCACCGTGGGGCGGATGCGATAGAGCCACGAGCGTTCGTTGCTGGCCCTGGGCGCCGTGAAGGGCGATCCGCTCAGCTGCTCGGCATACAGGCCATAGGCGCACTTCTGCGGAGAGTTGCGGCCGATGGGCAATGCGCCCGGCAGCGCCTCGGTTTCGAAGCCGTTGCCGAATCCCGACATGTAGCCCGGTGTGAGGGTGCTCATCGAATGGTCTCCAGCATGCGCGACTCACACGTCGAGATCGACATGAATCTCACCGTGCGCGACTCTGGTCGGGAAGGTGCGGACGGACGCGGCGGTCACGCTGCCGTCGGCGGCGCCGGTGCGGATGTCGAACAGCGCGAAGTGCACGGGGCACTCGATGAAGCCATCGACGACGCACCCGTCAGAAAGCGATCCGCCCTGATGCGGACACGCATCGTTCGTGGCGAAGTAGGCGCCCCCCAGGCGATAGATCGCCAGACGCCGGCCGCCGCACTCGGCGGCCACTACCTCGCGCTCATCGAGCGCGGACACCTTCGCGGCCAATGTCCAAGCCATCTACGTGGCCGATCCGGCCTTGAATACGCCGCGGCGAATCTGGTCCTCCTCGATCGACTCGAACAAGGCCTTGAAGTTGCCCTCGCCGAAGCCGTCATCGCCCTTGCGCTGGATGAACTCGAAGAAAATCGGACCGATGGCGGTCTGGCCAAAGCGCTGCAGCAGGGTCTTCGTGAATCCGCCCTCAACCACGCCCTCGCCGTCGATGAGCGCGCCGGTCTTCGCCAGCCGTGCCAGGTCCTCGCCGTGCCCGGGCAGGCGCCGGTCGATGCGCGAGTAGTACACCGGGTTTGGCGCGGGCATGAACTCGACGCCCTGCGCGAGCAGCATCTCGATCGAGGCGTACAGGTCGGTCGAGCCGAGAGCGATGTGCTGGATGCCTTCGCCGCCATATTGCTGCAGGTACTCTTCGATCTGACCGCGCTCGCCCGCGTCTTCGTTGATCGGGATGCGGATCTTGCCGTCGGGACTGGTCATGGCGCGCGAGTGCAGCCCGCTCACCTTCCCGGCGATGTCGAAGTAACGGATCTGCCGGAAGTTGAACATCCGCTCGTAGAACCCGGCCCACTCTTCCAGCCGGCCCCGATACACGTTGTGGGTCAGGTGGTCGATGTAGAAGAGGCCGGTTCCGGTCGGATGCGGATCCTGGTCGCCGATCCACTCGAAGTCCACGTCGTAGATCGAGCCTTTCGCGCCGTAGCGATCCACAAGATAGATGTGCAGGCCGCCGATGCCTTCGATGGCGGGAATCTCGAGTTCATTCGGGCCGGTGGTGGACCGCACCGGCTTGGCGCCGAGTGAGAGCGCACGGTCGTAGGCGTGCTTGGCGTCCACGACCCGGAACGCCATGGCGGGAGCCGACGGCCCATGCGCGGCCGCGAACTCGGCGGCGAACGAGCCGGGCTGGGCGTTCACGACCAGGTTGATGCCGCCCTGCCGATAGAGCGTGACCTCCTTCGATCGATGCTTCGCCACCGGCAGGAAGCCCATGATGCGGAACAGGTGATCGAGCTGGCTCGGGTCGGGGTGGCAGAACTCGACGAACTCGAAGCCGTCGGTGCCCATCGGATTCTCGGCCGAGATGACCGGTGGTTCGGCGTCGTGTGGAAACGGTCCCATGGGTGTGGCTCCGGAGTGACGGTCAGGGGTGCAAGAGGACGAGCGAGCGCAGCTCCTCGGCTGGCTCGCGAAACGAGCACGATCCGAATCCGGCGAGGCGCTGCGCGCGTGTGGCGTGCAGCAGCGCAGTGGGAAACTCCCGATCGCCCCAGCGAACGGCGTCGTCGGTGAAGGTCAGTGACGCCGGGTCCGCCAGCAGGAGCACCTGTTCCACCACGGTCGCGGGTCCGCCCGACTGCAGCGCCGCGGTGGCCAGCAGCACGTTCAAGTAACCGTACATGAACGCCGTCGGCGCGTTCGCGTCGTAGGTGAGGCGATAGACGCCGCGCACTGCGTGGTGCAGGCCCGCCGTCGCCTTGACCCGCACGCCGGCGCGAACCGCAGCCTGCAAGAACGCCGCGATCGCGCTCGCCTCTGGGAACGCCGCCGCGGTCACGCCGCCCGTGCGAATCTTCGCGCCAAGCCCGCGCGCGGCCAGCCGCGCCATCCAGATGGCCACGTCCTCGGTCGCGGGAATCTCGACAAACGCGGCGCATGAGGTGGCTGCGTGTTCGGTCAGCCAGTCGAGGCCTGCCAGGTGAGTCGGCCTGCATTCGATCGCGTCAACGACCGCCTGTCGTTCCGCCGATCGGTTGAAGGCGGCGATGGCCGCCAGGTCGGCGTCGGACTCGCCGGCGACCAGCGCGCCCAGCCGCCACTCTGCCGACGGCCTGTTGAGGGCCGCCCGCTCCTTGGCCAGTTCGGGCAACCGCCCGGCCGGCACCACGAAGCGTCCGAGCATCCACGCATCCGGCCCATCGAGTGCCGACGCGTACTCCGCGACGGCCTGGCCCATGGTGAGTGCTGCCGGTGGAAAGAGCCCGGCGTAGTCCACGGCGCCCCCCAGCAGGGCGGCCGCGCTGGCTGGCGTAGTGCTCAGGTGCGATGTGGTCACGGCGGTGCTGACGACCAGCCTATGGCGTTGGGATTGATAGATCCATTACCATTTTGTCTGCTGATCAATAGCTAGCACCTCATGATTGACCCGCCTCGGCTCGAGCTTCGTCACCTGCGGTACTTCTCGATCGTGGCTGAAGAACTGCATTTCGGCCGAGCGGCGGCTCGTCTGGCGCTCTCGCCTCCCTCGCTGAGCACCCAGATCCAGCAACTTGAAGGCATCGTGGGGGCTCGTCTCTTTGACCGTCACAGCCGGCGCGTCGTGCTCACGGATGCCGGGCGCGTGCTGCTCGACTCGGCCGGGCGGATTTTCAGAGACGTCGACGCCGCCGTCGTGGCGACGCGTCAGGCCCATGCCGGGCAGACGGGGGAGCTGCGCGTGGGCTTCGGACCCACGCTGATGCTCTCCACGCTGGCCCAGGTGGTGCGGACCTATCGCAGCCGCAATCCTGGCGTGCACATCGAACTGCGGGAACTGGCCACGGCCGAGCAGATTGCCGCCTTGCTGCGCGGCGACCTCGACCTGGGCTTCGTGAGGGGCGCCGAGGCCGATCCACGGCTGCACGTCGAGCCCTTCGCGCGGGAGCCGCTCCTCATCGCCTTGAATCGGGACCATGCCCTGGCGCGTGTCGCGCGGGTGCCGGTGTCCGCGCTGGCCCAGGAACCCTGGGTGCTCTTTCCGCGCGCGATTGCACCGCTCCTGCACGAGGCGGTGATGCGCTTGTGTCGCAGCGCGGGATTCAGTCCCACGGTGGTGCAGGAAAGCCGCGAAGTCTACACGACGGTGGGACTCGTCGGCGCGGGCGTAGGCGTCACCATCGTGCCAGCCACCGTGCAGCGGATGTCGTGGAAGGGCGTGGTCTACAAGCCCATTGCCCGCGCCTCCGTGCAGCTCTCGATGGTGCGGGCCAGTGGCGCCGTCCGTCCGGTCGTCGACACGTTTCTGACCGTGGCGAGAAGCGCCGCGGGCCGGCGGGCCTGACTGAGCGCGATGGCGATGAGCGAACGGCTCGCGGCCGGGGACGCGGTGCAGACGCCCTATGGCAAGGGCGTCGTACTCGAAGTGCGGAGCAACGGCCGGCTGCTCGTGCAGATCCAGCTGCGCGCGCTCGTGGTGGAGCAGAAGGCGGTGACCGCACTGTCGGTTGCGCCGCGCAAGGTGCCCGTGACCTCAGTGCCGGTCACCACGGACGTGTCCGCGCGTCGATCGCACGCCCCGAGCGAGATCGATCTGCACGGGATGGTCGTCGAGGAAGCTCTAGCTCGCATCGACGACGCGCTCGACGCTGCGATGCGAGCGGGCCTCGCCGAGGTGCGGTTCATCCACGGGCGGTCCGGCGGTCGGATCCGCGGCGCGCTGCATCAGCGGCTGCGCGCCATCACGACGGTGCGGGGCTTCCGCCTGGATCCCCGCAATCCCGGCGTGACCATCGTGTCGCTGTGACTGACGGCGCTCGCCGCCAGGACGTTCAGGCGTAGCGGATCGTCAAGTGGCCCACGCCGTCAACGTGCCCCTCGCGGGGATCTCCGGCCACCACCGACCCTACGCTCTCCCGGCGTGCCGGTAAGAACTAAATCACGGGGCGCGAGTTCGACCAGGCCAGGAATGGCCGAAGGCAAGGATGCGATCAACTGGCGCCCTCTCCTGGAACCGCCATCAGTGGGCGAGGGAACTCGAACGCCGTCCCGCGATTGTCATACCGCGGTGTTGTCGGAGCATCAGCATGACGATTGCCAGCATGCCGCGTTGACCCATTGCTGTGCCTCTAGTATCGTGCCCGCGAGAATGATCTGGAGAGCCCCATGACAGATGGGTTCGACGCATCGCTCGATGAGCGGGCCGCCCGGGTCATCGCCGACCTCGAGGCCATCGCCGCGCTGACGTCGTCGCCCGCGGGCGCGCAGCGCCTGGCGTGGACGACAACTTGGCAGCGTGCGCGTGACTGGTTCAGGGCGAAGGTCGGCGAGCTCGGTCTCGACGTGGTCCACGACGCGGCCGGGAACGGCTGGGTGATGCTCCCCGGCGCATCGACCCGTTCGGTCATCGTCGGTTCGCATCTCGACTCGGTGCCAGACGGCGGCTGGCTCGACGGCGTGCTGGGCATGACGGCTGGCCTCGAGGTACTTCGCGGCTACGCGTCGGTCGGCCGCCCACCGGTGACCGTGCGGGTGGTCGACTGGGCAGACGAGGAGGGCGCCAGGTTCGGTCGCAGTCTGCTCGGTTCGTCCGCGGCATCCGGGTCCTTGGTCGTCGACGACATCAGGGGCCTGAAGGACCGCGACGGCATGTCGATCGTAGACGCGCTCGCGCAGTACGGCGTGTCAATTGACGCCATGGGGGAGGCCAGCATCCACCTGCAGGGTCTGGCCGGGCGCGCGTATCTCGAGCTGCACATCGAGCAGGGTCCGGTGCTCGAATCGATCCAGCGACCCGTTGGCGTCGTGCTGGGCACGTTCGGCGTCGAGCGCCACCGGCTGCGCTTCATGGGCCAGGCGGCGCACTCGGGCTCGACGCCCATTTCGATGCGGCGGGATGCGTTTCTCGCTGCCGCGGCGACCGCTCTCGAGTGCCGCGACATCGCCGTGCGGCACTCGCGCCCTGGCGCGGGCGTGGTCTGCACCGTGGGGTCGGTGCGCGTCGAGCCGGGCATCGTCACCGCCGTGCCTGGCGTCTGCGAAATCTCGCTCGATCAGCGCGCACTCGATGCGCCTGTGCTCGCCGCCATGCTCGCGGATGCGCGCCAGGCCGCGTTCCGGCACGCGCGGGACAACGACGCCGCGGTCGAGTGGTCGCCGCTCTGGCGGATCGAACCGCGCCCGTTCGACCCAGCCTTGGTCGACTTGTGCCGCGCCGCGGTTTGCGAAGAAACCGGTGACGCGCCGGAGCTGCCGTCGGGACCGCTCCACGATGCCGCCGAGATGGTGCCCCACATGCCCGTAGCCATGATGTTCGCCTACTCGGCGCGCGGGCTGTCTCACTGCAAGGAGGAGGACACACCGCGGCCGCACCTGCTGGCGTCCGTCCGCGCGTTCCTGCGGCTGGTCGACAAGACCGTGGCCCACGTGGCCGCAGAGTAGCGCGCTATACTCCAGGCGTTCGCGCCAGCTCCGCCGGGCGGCCCCCGTTGGTCGGGCCGTCGCGGTGGCGGCACGTGGGTCCAGCCTATGCGCACACTCATCCGCAACGGCACCATCGTCACCGCGACCGACCTCTATCGCGGCGACGTCCTCATCGAAGGCGAGACCATCCAGACGATCGGCACCGCGCTCGACATCCCGGCCGACAAGGTGATCGATGCCTCGAACCGGTATGTCATTCCGGGCGGGCTCGACGCGCACACCCACCTCGACATGCCGTTTGGAGGCACGAAGTCGGCCGACGACTTCGAATCGGGCACGATTGCCGCCGCCTTCGGAGGCACCACGTCGATCATCGATTTCGCCATCCAGTATCGAGGCCAGACGCTGCACCATGCGTGGGAGACGTGGCTGAAGAAGGCCGAGGGACGCGCGGCCATCGACTACGGCTTCCACATGATCGCCACGGAGGTGAACGATCAGATCGAGCTCGAAATGGATGCGCTCGTCCGGCAAGGCATCACGTCGTTCAAGCTGTTCATGGCCTACCCCGGCGTGTTCATGCTGGACGACGCGAGCATCTTCCGCGCGCTGCTGAGAACGGGAAAGAACGGGGGCACCATCTGCATGCACGCCGAGAACGGTGGCGTGATCGACGTGCTCGTGCAGCGTGCGCTGGCCGAGGGGCGGACGGCCCCGAAATACCACGCGCTCACGCGCCCCGCGCGGGCCGAAGGCGAGGCCACCCATCGCGCCATCGCGCTTGCGGAGATCGCCGACGTGCCGGTCTACATCGTGCACCTCTCGGCGGCCGAAGCGCTCGACATGGTCACCGAGGCGCGCGACCGGGGCCTGCCGGCGTTTGCCGAAACGTGTCCGCAATACCTCTTCCTCTCTTCCGACAACTACGACGAGCCGGAGTTCGAGGGGGCGAAGTACGTCATGAGCCCTCCGCTGCGGGATCGATCGACGCAGAACCAGCTGTGGCGCGGGCTGGCGTCCAACGATCTGCAGGTCATCGCGACGGACCACTGCCCCTTCTGCATGAAAGAGCAAAAGGAGCTGGGTCGGAGCGATTTCTCGAAGATTCCCAACGGGGCGCCGGGCATCGAGACCCGCATGAGCCTGGTCTACGACGGCGGCGTGCGGACCGGCCGAATCTCGCTCAATCGGTTTGTCGAGTTGACCTCGACGTCGCCCGCCCGCATCTTCGGACTGTTTCCCAGGAAGGGAACGATCGCACCCGGGTCGGACGCCGACATCGTCGTGTTCGATCCCGAGAAGACGGTTACGCTATCGGCGCGTACCCATCACATGAAGGTCGACTACAACCCCTACGAGGGCCGGCAGGTGACCGGCGTGCCCGAAACGGTGCTCTCCCGCGGCCGGGTCATTATCGAGGCCGGGCGTTTTGTTGGCCGCGCGGGCGCAGGCAGCTTCCTGAAGCGGAGTTCGCGCAGCTGACACCGACGCCTCAGGGCAGACAAGGATCACCATGACCGTGCGCCTGTCGACCGAGTTCACCGGCCTGCACTTCAGCAATCCCTTCCTGCTGTCGTCGGCGCCGCCGACCGAATCCGACAGCAACATCATGCGGGCGTTCGACGTCGGCTGGGGCGGTGTCGTGACCAAGACCATCGGCCTGCACCCGGTGGTGAATGTCGCGGGTCCGAAAACCAAGTTCCTGCGTGCCCACCCCGAGACCGGACGATTGTCCATGCAGAAGCGGCCGGGCACGGCGCTCTTCGCCTCGTGGAACTGGGAACTCATCTCCGACAAGACACTCGACTGGTGGGTGCCGCGAATTGCGGGCATCAAGAAGGCGTTCCCGGACCGCGTCCTCGTCGCGTCGATCATGGCCGGTTCGGGCAGCGACCGGGAACTGCAGAACTGGCAGACGCTGGCCCGCGCCTGTCAAGACGCGGGCGCCGATGCGCTGGAGCTCAACCTGTCGTGCCCGCACATGGACCGCAAGGACATGGGCTCGAACATCGGCCAGGACCAAGTACTCGTCTCCGGCGTCACCCAGGCGGTCAAGGAGGTGGCGCGGGTGCCCGTGTGGGCCAAGCTCACGCCATCGACCGCGGACATCGCCGTGGAGGCGCGTGCGGCCTTCCTCGGCGGGGCCGACGCGGTCGTCTCGTCCAATACGTTCCCCTCGCTGCCGCTGGTCGACCCCGACACTCTCGACTTCGAGATCAACGTCGATGGCTACGTCTCGAGTGGGGGGCTGGGCGGTCCCGCGATTCTGCCGCTCTCGCTGGCGAAGGTGGCGCAGATGACTCATGCGCTGCCCGACCGCAGCTTTTCAGGCATCGGTGGCATTGCCGACTTCGCCCATGCCCTGAACTATTTCCTGCTCGGGTGCGGGACCGTTCAGGTCTGCACAGCGGCCATGCTCGACCACGCCATCGGTCCGAACGTCATCCGGCGCCTCACCGAGGGACTGGCGGAGTGCCTGGAGCGCCACGCCGACCACGGGTGGACGTCGGTGGACGATCTCAAAGGGCTCCTGCGCGACAAGGTCGTGCCGCAGTCGGAGATTCGTCGGCCCGTCGACAAGACCTACCACGGCGGGCATGAGGTCGAAGAAGGCTACGCCGACCACCGGGAAACCACCACGCAGCGCCCCTCGTAGCCCGGCCATGTCTGACATCACCACGAGCCCGCGCTACAACGCCGACCTGGCTCCGGTGCCGCTGTCGGCGCGCACGTGGGGCACCTACGACATTGCCGCGCTGTGGGTGGGCATGGTGGTGTGCATCCCCACCTACATGCTGGCTGCCGGCCTCGTGGCGGGCGGCATGAACTGGTGGGAGGCCGTCGGCACCATCTTTCTCGGCAACCTGATCGTGCTCGTGCCGATGCTGCTCACCGGACACGCCGGCACCAAGTACGGCATTCCGTTCCCTGTGCTGGCGCGCGCCTCGTTCGGCCTCGCCGGCTCACACGTCGTCGCGTTGCTTCGGGCAGGTGTGGCCTGCGGCTGGTTCGGCATCCAGACCTGGGTAGGAGGCACGGCGGTCGACACATTGCTTGGCAGCGCGTGGCCCGCGTGGACCGCCGTGGCCGGACACGTCTGGATCAGTTTCTTCGCGTTCTGGGCGCTCAACCTCTTCTTCATCGTGCGGGGCACCGAATCGATCCGGTTTCTCGAGTCATGGGCGGCGCCGGTCCTGCTCCTGATGGGATTCGTGCTCCTGGGCTGGGCCGTGTGGGCTGTCGGCGGGCTCGGCCCCATCTTCAACCAGTCCGACCGATTCGAGACCCGCGCCGAATTCTTTCGCTTCTTCGTGCCGAGCCTGACGGGCATGGTCGGCTACTGGGCCACGCTGTCGCTCAGCATTCCTGACTTCACGCGGTTTGCCCGCAGCCAACGCGCACAGATGCTCGGACAGGCGCTTGGCCTGCCGCTGACGATGGCGTTGTTCTCGTTTGTGGGCGTGGCCGTCGCCTCGGCCAGCGTCGTCTTGTATGGCGAGGCCATCTGGGATCCGGTCGCGCTCTGCGCGCGGTTCGACAACCCGGTCGTCGTGCTGGTGTCGGTGTTGGTCGTGGCGGTGGCGACGCTCACGACCAACATCGCGGCCAACGTCGTGCCGCCTGCCAATGCGTTTGCAAATCTGGCACCCAGGCGGATTTCGTTCGTCGGCGGCGGCCTGCTGACCGGCGTCATTGGCGTCGCCATCATGCCGTGGAAGCTGCTGGCCGATTTCGATGCCTACATCTTCGGGTGGCTCGTCGGCTATTCGGCGCTGCTTGGTCCGGTCGCCGCCGTCCTCATTGTCGACTACTGGTGGATGAGGCGGTGCGAGCTGGTCGTCGAGGACCTGTATCTCGACGGCGGGACTTATCCGCTGGTCAACTGGCCGGCCATGTTCGCCCTCGTCGCAGGCGCGGCGGTCGCGCTCGTCGGACTCGCCGTGCCGGCGGTGCGAGCGCTCTACGACTACGCCTGGTTCGTCGGCTTCGGCGTGGCGGCGGTGGTCTATGTCGTGGCCGGCCGGAGGGCGCCAGCCCTGCGCGGCGGCGTCCAGCACTCGCGCGTCTGAGGCAGGAACGGTCCCAGCACGGGCGGGACGCGGTGCCGTTGACCACCAGACGACAGCAGACATCAGCGGGGTCTGGGGGTGACCGAATCACCGTTATCAGACCCTGGCTCCCAGCCATTGGCAGAGGTCTCCCGTCAGCCCAGCAGATGTCCTTGGCAGCGACGCTACCCGACTGAGGCGATCGTGCTCGGCGCCATCGCGCCCCGGCTGGCGTTCGAATTCGCCGCCGGGCGCAACCAGGCGGTGCCGCCCCCGGTCTTCGCGACGATACCTCCATCTGCCGCTGCTCTGGGGCACGCTCGTCGTCGATCACACCCTCCGCAGAGCATGTGCGGCGCTTCACACGACGATGACGCGCGTCGCCGCGGCCACGCATTCGCGCGCCCCGTCGATCGCCCGCATCGCGACCGTGGCGTCGTACTGCTCGGTGGGGATGAAGTCGATGTCGCCGTAGAACGAAAATTCCCGCTCCTTGCGCAGCCACGCCGACGTGATGGCGAGCCGGTCGAGCTCGGCAGCCGAGATTGACGGAACGCGGCTCGCGTGCTCGCGCAACAGGGCGCCGACGTCGTGCCAGTGCGGCGGCTCGACGCCGACCTGACGCAGGATCCCCTTGAGCGCCAGCTCGACGATCTCCTGCGCCTCGCGCACCACGTCCGAGTAGGCGTCGGCGTCGAAGAGCACTGTGAGGATCGCGAGACGCACCCGCGCCTTCGTCAAGTAGCTCTGGGCGAGCGAGACGTTCGTCACAGCTCGAAGACCTCGCCAGGGACATAGTCTGGTTTGAGATCCCAGAACCACGCGTTGCCACGCCAGACCCGTCGGGCGCCGAGCGCCGCCAGCCTGGTGCGCAGCCGTTCCAGCACGGCCGCGAAGAAACCGTCGCGGTCAAACAGAATGCGGGCGTCGTCGACCATGTCGAGGAAGAGCGGACTACCCGCCGCGGCCTCGGCCGGCGACTTGAACACGGGCGAACACGAGACCGCGGGGGTACCCAGCGTTCCCTGAGCCGCCAGGGCGGTCTCGAGCGCGGCGAACTCCATGACCCGCGCCACACGCCCGTGGGGCAGGCCGTCAGCCACGATCAGGAGGTCGAGGTCCGAATCGGCACGGGCCGATCCGCGCCCCCGCGAACCGAACACCACGAGCGCTACGAGGCGATCGCCGTAGTGCTGGCGGGCGCCGCTGGCGACCTCGTCGAGCGACGGCCCGCAGTGACGGTCTGGGCTGGTCATGGCGCCACGTTAGCACGGGACCACGCTCACCACTGAACTCGATCCACGACATCCCGGCGGGACGATCGTGACGCGGTGATGGACAGCGCGAAAGCCGTGTGCGTCAGACGTAGCGGATCGTCAAGTCGCCCACGCCGTCGATGTGTCCCTCGAGCAGATCGCCGGCCACCACCGGCCCGACACCTTCCGGCGTGCCGGTAAAGATCAAATCGCCGGGCGCGAGTTCGACCAGGCCAGAGAGATAGGCGATCGTCTCCGGCACGCTCCAGATGAGATCCGCCAGGTCGCCGGTCTGCTTGACCTCGCCGTTCACCTTGAGCCACACGGCGCCCTTCGAGGGATGGCCAATGGCCTCGGCCGGCCTGATCGCAGTGATTGGCGCCGACCGATCGAAGCCCTTACCCATGTCCCACGGCTTGCCAGCGGCCTTGGCCGCATTCTGCAGGTCGCGCCGCGTCATATCGAGTCCCACGCCGTAGCCATAGACGAGGTCGAGCGCGGTATCGACCGGCACGTTCGCGCCTCCGCCCTTGAGCGCCACGACGAGCTCGATCTCGTGATGCAGGTTCCGCGTGGCCTGTGGATAGGGGAGCGTGGCGCCGTCGAGTACGACCGCGTCGGCCGGCTTCGTGAAGAAGAACGGCGCCTCGCGGGTCGGATCGGCGCCCATCTCGCGCGCATGCGCGGCGTAGTTGCGGCCCACGCAGTAGATACGGCGCACCGGGAACGTGGCCGTGTCGCCGACTACCGGGACGGTGGGAAGCTGCCAGACGGGGATCACGGTGTGCATGCGGACTCGACCTCGAGGGAACGGGCGGACGGCAACACGGGCCGACGCTCGCCAATGATGACTCGATCTGCGGCGCGCGTGCGCGCCGAGCCATGCCTCATGCCGCCGGCCAGCGCTCGCGGGCGCACAAGGCGAGGCCAGTTGCCACCGACGTCAGTTCGTCGCCGCCGGTCACCTTCTCTGGACCGAACCGGTCCACGAAGATCTGCCGCACCGCGGGCACGAACGACGAGCCGCCCGTCAGGAACACGCGGTCGATGTCGCCCGGCGCCAGTCCGGTCGCCGACACCAGCCGGTCCACGCACGCCGCCATGGCCGCCAGGTCGTCGGCGATCCAGGCCTCGAAGTCCGCGCGCGAGACGCTGGCTCGAATGACCACGCCGCCCGATTCGAACGAGAACTCCGACGCCGTCGTGGCCGACAGCGCGAATTTGGTGCGCTGCACGGCCTCGTGCAGCTGAAACCCGAGATCGTCGCGGATGAGTCGCAGAAACGCCTCGAGGCGTTCGGGGCGTGAAGCCGTGCGCCGCACGCGCTCGAGAATGTCGAGGGTGTCGGCCGACCGCAGGAACGACAGATGGTGCCAGCGCTCCAGCCGCTCATAGGGCCAACTCGGCACCGGCAGCCTCTTGTCGGGTGGGGACAGGTACTCGTCACCCAGTCCCAGCCGCGGCGCCACCAGATGCCGCACCAGGTGCCGATCGAACGCGTCGCCGGCCAGCGGCACGCCATCGGTGCCCAGGACGTCCGACGCCCGGCGTCCGCGGTGGCGCACGCCCGGGCCCACGGCGATTACGGTGAAGTCGCTCGTGCCGCCGCCGAAGTCGCCGATCAGGATGCGCTCGTCGCGGGCGAGCCGGGCCTCGTACGCGTAGGCCGCAGCGACGGGCTCGTATTCGAAGGCAAGCTCGTCGAACCCCGCCAGGCGGAAGGCGTCACCCAGCCGACCCTCGGCAAACGCGTCGAGGTCGACGTCGGCAGGCAGCGAGAAGTGCACCGGCCGGCCGAGCATCGCGCGTCGAGGGGACGGCCACGCCAGATGATCGCCGATGTGCTTGCCAAGCAGCGCGATGAGCCGCTCGAGCCCGAAGTACTTCGTGCCGATGACGGTGCCCTCGAAGCTACGGTCCGCCAGGTACGTCTTCAGCGACTGGATGAATCGACCCTTGTGCTCGGTGGCCAGGTAGCGCTCGATCGCGGGCCAGCCGGCCGATGCCGGCTTTCGCGACTCGAAGTACAGGACCGAGGGGAAGGTCGAGCGCGCACCGTGGGCGCTCGGGAACGATGACAGACGCGGCGCTGCTCTGTCGATGGCGCACGCGACCGCGCTGTTGCTCGTGCCAAAGTCGATGCCGACCCGCGAAGCCAATCGCCAGGAATCTTACCGCGTCATTGCTACAATGGCCGGCACGCCCGGCTCGCCGTGGCCCCTTCATCCCTCCGTTCAGGTCTGCTTCCGAATCCATGACATCGATTGCCGCACGCATCGCCGAAGAACTCCACGTCCGTCTGTCGCAGGTCGAGGCGGCCGTCGGCCTGCTCGACGACAAGTCCACCGTGCCCTTCATCGCGCGCTACCGCAAGGAGGCCACTGGCGGACTCGACGACACGCAGTTGCGCACGCTCGAAGAGCGCCTCGCCTACCTGCGCGACATGGAGGATCGACGCGCGGCGATTCTCGAGAGCATCGACGAGCAGGGCAAGCTCACGCCGGAACTGGCGGCGTCGATTCGCGACGCGGTGACCAAGGCGCGGCTCGAAGATCTGTATCTGCCTTACAAGCAGAAGCGACGCACCAAAGCGCAGATCGCGCGCGAGGCCGGTCTGGAGCCCCTGGCCACAGGTCTGCTCCAGGATCCCAGTCAGGACCCGAATGTGGCTGCCGCGGCGTACGTGGACGGGGCCAAGGGCGTGCCCGACGTGGCCGCCGCGCTTGACGGCGCCCGCTGGATCCTGATGGAGACCTTCGCCGAAGACGCCGAGCTCGTCGGCAGCTTCCGCACGATGGTGTGGGAGCGCGGCGAGTGGACATCCGCCGTCACGCCCGGCAAGGAAGCCGAGGGTGTGAAGTACTCCGACTACTTCAGCGCCACCGAACAGGTGAAGACCGTGCCCTCGCATCGCGTGCTCGCGCTGCTGCGTGGCCGCAAGGAGGGCTTCCTGCGTCTGGCGGTCGGTCTGCCCGACGAAGGCGCCCAAGGGCCCACCGAGCCCGAGCGTCGTATTGCCGCTCGCGTCGGCATCGCCAATCAAGGACGGCCTGCCGACAAATGGCTGACCGACACGGTGCGCATGACCTGGAAGGTCAAGATGTTGCTGCACCTCGAAGTGGAGACCGAGCAGCGTTTGCGGGAACAGGCGGAACTCGAGGCCATCCGCGTGTTCGGACGCAATCTGCACGACTTGCTGCTGGCGGCGCCGGCTGGTCAGCGCGTCACCATGGGTCTCGACCCGGGCATCCGCACTGGCGTCAAGGTGGCGGTCGTGGACGGGACCGGCAAGGTGCTCGACACATCCACCATCTATCCGCACGAGCCGCGCAAGGATTGGAGCGGGTCGCTCCGCACGCTGGGGCAGCTGGCCGTCAAGCACGGCGTGCAGCTCATCTCGATTGGCAATGGCACCGCCTCGCGCGAAACCGACAGGCTCGCGGCCGACCTGATGAAGGCGCACCCGGAGCTGCCGCTCGCGAAGGTCGTGGTCTCGGAGGCGGGTGCGTCCGTGTACTCGGCCTCGGCGCCGGCGGCCAAGGAGTTTCCCGACCTCGACGTGTCGCTGCGTGGCGCGGTGTCGATCGCGCGCCGCCTGCAGGATCCCCTGGCCGAGCTCGTGCGCATCGATCCCAAGGCGATCGGCGTGGGGCAGTATCAGCACGACGTCAGCCCGTTCCAGCTCGGCAAGACGCTCGACGCGGTGGTCGAAGACTGCGTGAACGCCGTAGGGGCGGATCTGAACACGGCCTCGGCACCGCTGCTGGCTCGGATTTCCGGACTGAGCGAGGCGCTGGCCGGCAACATCGTGTCGTTCCGCGATGCCAACGGCCCGTTCCGCAACCGGAGGCAGTTGCTGAAAGTGCCGCGTGTGGGCGAGCGCACGTTTCAGCAGGCCGCCGGGTTCCTGCGTGTGGTGAACGGCGACAACCCGCTCGACGCGTCGGCCGTGCATCCGGAGGCCTACCCCGTGGTCGAGCGCATCGTGGCGCGCACGGGCCTTGCGGTGCACGAGCTCATCGGCAAGTCGGCCGTGCTCAAGACCCTCGTGCCCGAGGACTTTGCCGACGCGCAGTTCGGCGTGCCCACGGTGAAGGACATTCTGGCCGAACTCGACAAGCCCAATCGCGACCCGCGTCCGGAGTTCAAGACGGCGACCTTCAAGGAGGGCGTTCAGGAACTGCGGGATCTCGTGCCCGGCATGCAGCTCGAGGGCGTGGTGACCAACGTGGCCAACTTCGGCGCATTCGTGGACATCGGCGTGCATCAGGACGGCCTCGTGCACGTCTCGCAGCTGGCCGACCGCTTCGTGAAAGACCCGCGCGAGGTGGTCAAGGCCGGCGACATCGTCACGGTGCGCATCGTGGAAGTGGACCGCGAGCGCAAGCGCATCGCGCTCACGATGAAGAGCGGCGAGACCACGCCGACGCCCCCGGCGGCCCGGACGCACCCCGCCGCCAAGAGCGGCCCGCCCGTGTCCCAGCCGCAGGCCGCCCCCGCCCCGCCCCTGTCGCTGCCCCCGCGTGCCGCTCCGACTCCGAGCACCGCATTGGCCGCCGCCTTTGCGAAGCTGTCGGGCAAACCCTAGACCGTTCGATCGCTTTTGTGGACGACGTGAAGACACATAGCTATTTACGATGATTGTTGCCCAAATTAACTGTTTGTCTATGTGATCGGCCGTCGTTATCGTGGCCATCAGCCCAGCCATGCGACACCTGATGATTCCCGCGACCTGCGCGCACGGATTGACGGCCACGGTGTCTACGATATTTCGCGGGGCCGCAGGGACAGGCGACGCGGCTTGCTCCGGATCGGAGAGTCCGGACGACCGCCTGATGGAATCGTATGCGTCGCGCGCGGCCATGGCGTATCTGCACGCCGCTCGCCTTCCGTGATGGAGAATCGAATGTCAGGTCCACCTGTCGTGATGGCCGTGTGGTGCGCAATGGCTATGACGGCCAGCACCGCCGGCGCGCAACCGCTCAAGGATGTGTTCCGTCGAGTCAATGCGTCGGTCGTCCTGATTCGCACCACCGCGAAGGCCACGCCGCCTGGCGCCAATGGCGCCGACGCGGCGCTCCCGGAGGAGGGCTTGGGATCCGGTGTGCTCGTTACGGCAGATGGCAAGATCGTGACGGCCGCACACGTGGTGAGGAACTCCTCGACCATTGGGGTGCACTTCCTGGACGGCGCGCCGATTGCCGCCACAGTGATCGCCATGGCGCCGTTTGCCGATATCGCCCTGCTGCAGCTCGAGCGCGTGCCGCCGACCGCGGCGGTGGCCGCCTTCGGCGACTCGGACCTGCTCGACGCTGGCGACCAGATCTTCACGGTTGGCGCGCCGTACGGGGCGAACCATTCGCTGGCCGTGGGCTGGATCAGCGCGCGCCGCGAGCAGCCGAAGGTCTACGAAGACGCCACCGCGCTCGAGGTGTTTCAGACCGACCTCGACGTCTTCGAGGGGAACTCGGGCGGCCCCCTCTTCAACCTCGACGGCCTGGTGGTTGGCATCGTCACCCACGTGCTCAGCAAGGAGGGCGCCACGGGTGGCCCGAGTTTTTCGGTCACCGGCAATGTGGTCAAGCGGTTGATGCTGGACGAACGTCGCACGTGGTTCGGCGTCGAGTCGTTCATGCTGGAAGGCCCCATGGCCGACGCGTTCAACCTGCCGCAGCCCGCCGGTCTGCTGGTGCAAGCCGTGGCCACCGGGTCGCTCGCCGCACGGCTGGGTCTGCGGGGGGGCTCGCTGCCCGCGACCGTCGTCGATGTGCCGCTGCTGCTCGGTGGCGACGTCGTGCTCGACGTGCTCGGAATGCCGGTCACCGCATCCGAGTCGTTCACGAGCAGATTCCTGACCGCGCTCGACAAGGTCAAGGCGGGCGACACGGTGACGGTGCGGGTCTGGCGCGGCGACAAGGTCGTGCCGCTGACGGCCACGGCCATCGAACCCTGACGCCGCCTCCGGGACTGCACCAGCGGCGATGGGCGATGCCAGCCCTCTCGCCTGGCTGGCGTGAGGGGATCGCCGCACCTGTTTCGCATACCTCGGGGGACGGGGTACTATCCCCCGACCCATGATGCGTTCCCCGATTCTCCTCTTCGCGGTCAGCGTCGTGTCGCTGGCGATGTCAGGGGCACCTGCTGCCCAGGCGCCCGCGTCACGGCCCGCGTCGTCTCAGCCAGCGGCTGGGGCGTCCGCGCCGGCCGCGCCGGCGCTCAGACATCCGGAAGAAGGTCGTCCGTTCGTCCGCACCTACGCTCCCCTGGACGTGAACGCCGCCGGCCAGAACTGGTCGATTGTGCAGGACGCCCGAGGCGTCCTCTACGTGGGCAGTCAGAACGGCGTGATCGAGTTCGATGGCGTTAACTGGCGCCTGATCGAAACGACGAACCTGAGCAACGTCCGTTCGCTCGCCATCGACGAGGCCGGCGTGATCTACGTGGGCGCGGCGCTCGACTTCGGCTACCTCGCCCCAAACGTGAGCGGGGAACTGCAGTACGTCTCCCTGGGCGACAAGGTGCCTGAAGACGCTCGCGGCTTCAACGACGTCTGGCGCACGTTCGCCACCTCGTCTGGTGTGTTGTTTCAGACCGAGCACGCCGTCTTCCGTTGGCGCGACGGCGTCATGACGACGATCCGGCCGACCTCGCGCTTCAACCGCGCCTCGCTGGTCGACGGGCAGCTCTACCTGACCATGCCAGAAACCGGCCTGAACGTGCTGGAGGGCGACACCTTCCGGGCGCTGCCGGGCACCGCCAGTCTCGGATCCGAGGTCTACCCCGTCGTGCTGCGCTACGACGCCCGCCGCCTGCTCATCGGCAGGCGATTCGGCGGCTTCTGGCTGTACGACGGCGCCGGCCTCACGCCGTTTCCGACCGAACTCGACGACTACCTGAAGAACGCGTCGCTCTATCGCGGCATCGCGCTCCCGGACGGCAGCATCGCGTTGTCCACCACGAACACCGGAATGGCCATCATGGACCGCGATGGGCGGCGTCTCATGACCCTTGGTCGCGGCCAGGGTTTGCCGTCGGACGCGATCTACAACCTGATGGTCGACCGCGAAGGCGCGATCTGGACGGTGGGCGAGCGCGGCATCGGGCGCGTCGAGTATCCATCACCAGCCACCGCATTCAGCGAAGCCGACGGCCACCTGGGTGCGTGGGTGCAGGAACGCCATCAGGGGCGCCTGTACATCGCCCGGCAGAGTGGCGTGGCCTATCTAGAGCCGGCGGCCCCCGGCCGCCCCGCCCATATCGTGCCAGTGCAGGGAATCGGGCAGCAGAGCTGGGCGTTCGCCGAGATGATCGATGCGGGCGGCGTGCGGCCGCCGGCGCTCGTCGCGGCGACTTCAGATGGTCTCTTCGAGATTCGTGGCACCGGAGCCGTACCCATCCGCGCGGCGCGAGACGGCACCTTCCGGGCGGCCGCGCTCGAGCGGTCGCGCGTCGATCCGACCCGGCTTTGGATCGGGCTGTTCGATGGGCTCACCTCCTACCGATGGGTGGACGGCCGCTGGATAGACGAAGGGCGCGTGCCCGGTCTTCCTGAGCAGATACGTTCGCTTGGCGAAGACGTCGACGGCTCATTGTGGGCGGGCACCAGTGCCACGGGTCTTCTCCGGGTGACGTTCGCGGATCGCCCGGCCCCGGGCGCGCCACGGCCGGAAGCCAACATCCAGCGTTTCGGGGTGAAAGACGGACTGCCCGAGCGGGGCGTCGGGGTATTCCGCTTCGGGGACACGATGTACTTCGGACCGTGGGGAGCCTCTATCGACAACACCGTCGCGACCTGGGACGCCGCGCGTCGGATGTTCGTGAAAGACGAGTTCATCAGCAGCTTGCCACACGACCGTCTGCGCGGCAGCTTCGGCGTGGCCCCAGGACCCAACGGCACGCTGCTCGCCAACGCCGGCAAGGGCACCCGCGTGCTGACACCGGATGGCAAGGGCGGGTGGACGATCGACGACACCCTGTTCAGCCGCTTCGGGGCGACGCCCACCGGATTCGTGTTCGTGGAGCCGGACGACATCGCCTGGTTTGGCTGGAAGCAGGAGTTCGTACGGTTCGACATGAAGAAGGCGGCGACCCTGCCGCCGCCGTTTCGCGTGCTGGTTCGCCGTGTCACGGCAGGAGGGGACACCGTGCTCTTCGGCGGCGGAGCCGAGGTCTCCGCGCCGCAACTGCCGGCGTCGACTGAGGCCCTGCGATTCGAGTACGCCGCGCCGACCTTCATCGACGAAACCTCTACACAGTACCAAACCAAACTGGACGGCCTCGACGCCGACTGGTTGCCCTGGACCGGGGAGGCGCGCCGCGACTTCACCAATTTGTCCCACGGCACCTATCGCTTCCATGTCCGCGCGCGCAGTGTGTCCGGCGCCATGGGCGAGGAAGCCGCTTACGCGTTCACCATCCTACCGCCCTGGTATCGCACGTGGTGGGCGTACGGCGGCTACGGCCTATTGGCCGGTCTGTTCGTGTTCGGAGCAGACCGCATCCAGCGCCGTCGCGTGATTGGCCAAGAGCGTGAGCGGGCGCAGTTTGCCGAAGCGCGGCTGCGGGCTGAATCGGCCGAGGCGCTGGCGCGGTCCGAAGGCGAAGGCAAGAAGAACATCGAGCTGCTGAGCGACATCGGCCGCGAGATCACCGCCTCGCTCGACTTCGACACCATCTTCGACAGGCTTTACGAGCGCGTGAACCAGCTGGCCGACGCCGACGTGTTCGGTGTGGGCCTGTATCATCCCGAGCGTCACGAGATCGAGTACCGGCTCGCGATCGAACAGGGGAAGCGCTACGCGCCGTACTCACGCAGCACGGCCGACCCGGACCAGCTGCCGGTGTGGTGCATCACGCACCGCGAGCCCGTGTTCATCAACGATCTCCAGCGTGACCATAAGAAATATGTGAGCCGCTACGACGAGCAGAGTCGCCCGCTCGAAGATGGCTCGATGTCCCGGGCGCCGCAGTCGATCATCTATCTGCCGCTCGAGGCCAAGGACCGCGTGCTGGGGATCATCACGATACAGAGCTTCGAAACCAACGCCTACACCGAGCATCACCTGAGCATGATGCGAAGCCTGGCGTCCTACACCGCCATTGCTCTCGACAACGCGGCCGCGTACCGCCAGATCAACGAGCAGGAACACGAGAACCGGCGGCTGTTCGAAGACGCACAGCGGGCGCGCGCGGTGGCGGAAGAAGCCGACCAGGCCAAGAGCGCGTTCCTCTCCACGGTGAGCCACGAGCTGCGCACGCCGCTCACCTCGGTGCTCGGCTTCGCCAAGATCATCAAGAAGCGCCTGGATGACCGCATCTTCCCGCTGGTGCCGAAAGACGACAAGAAGATCGTCTCGACCATCCAGCAGGTGGAAGACAACCTCAAGGTGGTCGTCAGCGAGGGCGAGCGCCTCACCAAGCTCATCGACGACGTGCTCGACCTGGCCAAGATCGAGGCCGGCAAGCTCGAATGGCACATGGAGCCGGTATCGCTCGCCGAGGTGATCGACCGGGCCACGGCCGCGACGTCGTCACTCTTCGAGCAGAAGGGCTTGCGCCTCGTCACCGACGTGACGCCCGGTCTGCCGGTGGTGACCGGCGACAGCGACCGCTTGATTCAGGTCGTCATCAACCTGATCTCGAACGCGGTGAAGTTCACCGATGCCGGCTCGGTCACGTGCCGGGCGGTGCGTCGCGGCGGCGAGATCGTGGTGAGCATCGTGGACACCGGCATGGGCATCGCGCCGGTCGACCAGCCCAAGGTGTTCGAACGCTTCAAGCAGGTCGGCGACACGCTCACCGACAAGCCCAAGGGCACGGGCCTGGGGCTGCCCATCTGCCGCGAGATCGTGGAGCACCACGGCGGTCGCGTGTGGGTGGAAAGCGAACTGGGCAAGGGCAGCGTGTTCTCGTTCTCGATTCCCGTGCCCGACGCGCAGATCTCGACGCCCGGCGCCGGCGGCACGCCGGTGGAACTGGCCGCGCTCATCCGCCAGCTGCGCGATCAGGTGGTGGTGACCACGCCACGCACACCCGAACGGGCCCCGCGGCTGCTCGTCGTGGACGACGATCCGAACATCCGCGAGTTGCTCACGCAGGAGCTGACCGAGGCCGGGTACGTCGTGCGCGTGGCCACCAACGGCCGCGAAGCGATCGTCGAAGTGCGGCGCGAGCGTCCGGATCTGGTGGTGCTCGACGTGATGATGCCCGAGATGAACGGCTTCGACGTGGCGGCGGTGCTGAAGAACGATCCGCTCACGATGGACATCCCCATCGTCATCCTGTCGATTGTGCAGGACCGCGAGCGCGGCATTCGCATCGGCGTGGACCGCTACCTCACCAAACCCATCGACACCGACCTGCTGTTCCGGGAGGTTGGCGCGCTCATCGAGCAGCGGAAGTCGCATCGGCATGTGCTGGTGGTTGACGAGGACGCGTCCACGGTGAAGTCACTGGCCGACGTGCTCACGAGCCGCGGCTACAGCGTGTCGGAAGCACGTGACGCGAATCTGGTCGAGAAGGCGCTCGCGCTCAAGCCCGACATCATCCTGCTCAACTCCGTCTTGTCCGCGCAGTCGGAGAACGTGCGGATGCTCCGTTTCGAGAAAGGGATGGACCACGTCCTCTTTCTCGTCTATCAATGAGGCCCCCCTGTGACCCGCACGATTCTGATCGTGGACGACGAACCCCACCTGCGTACCCTGATTCACCAGACGCTCGAGGAGCTGGAGGACGAAGGCGTGGAGCTGCTCATGGCCACCAATGGCGAAGAGGCCCTGGCGATCATCGAGTCGGCGAAGCCGAACCTGGTCTTCCTCGACGTGATGATGCCGAAGCTGAGCGGTTTCGACGTGTGCCACCGTGCCAAACACACGCTCGGCCTGACCGACGTCTACATCGTGCTGCTGACGGCCAAGGGGCAGGAACTGGATCGCCAGAAGGGGCAGGAGGCCGGTGCCGATCTCTACATGACCAAGCCCTTCGACCCTGACGCCCTGCTCGACAAGGCCCGCGCCGTGCTCGGCCTGTGAGGCACGCATGAGCCGCGTCGCGCTGAAGCAGGTGATCGGCCGTTCGGCCGAAGCCCGGGTGCTGGTCGACGCGCTCGCGGCGGTGATCGGCGCGCCCGTGGCGGTGGAAGATGCCGACGGGCGCCTGCTGTACGGTGCTCCCGCAAGCGGCGACGCCCAGCGTTTTGCCGTGACCCACGCGGGCGCGGGACTGGGCTGGGTCGCCGGACCCGAGGGCGCCGTCGCCGTCGCCGCATTGCTCGAGCACCTGCTGCAGAAAGACGTCGAGCGCAAGGCGCTCGGCGCCGAGGTGCTGCATCTCTACCGCGAGATCAATCTCATCTACAGCTTCTCCGAGAAGCTGGCGGCGTTGCTCGACGTGGAGCGCGTCGCGACGCTCACACTTCAGCAGGCGCGTCACCTCATCGTGGCCACTGACGGTGTAGTGATGCTGATCGACGACGACACCGGCGACCTGCGCACCGTGGCGGGCTTCGGCGACGAAATGCCGGTCCTGCAGGGATTTCGCCGAGGTCGCGGCATCATTGGAATGGTGGCGGCGTCTGGGCTCGCGGAAATCGTCAACGACGTCGACGACGACCCACGCCGCGCGGTCGAGCACACGACGATCAGAGCGCTCATCATCGCGCCGCTGCGGGTCGGCGAACGGGTCACCGGCGTGATCGCCCTCGGCAGCACCGTGCCGATGGCCTATACGGCCGCCGAGCTCAAGCTGCTCAACACGCTGGCGTTGCAGACTGCCACGGCCATCGAAAATGCACGGCTCTTCGAGCGCACCGTGCAGGCGGCGCTCGAGCGGGAGCGCCTGATGGCGCTGCATCAGCAAGTGGAAGTGGCCCGCGCCAAGCTCGAGAGCGAGATGAAACTGGCCGCCCGGATCCAGGCCGACCTGTTTCCGCCGGCGATGCCTCTAGTGGCCGGCTACGCCCTGGCGGCGCACAATCGGCCTGCGCGTCAATGCGGCGGCGACTACTACGACGCCATCATGATCGCCGGTGACGGCGATAGTCACGAACGGGTGCTGCTGTGTGTCGCCGACGTGGCG
Source organism: Acidobacteriota bacterium (assembly GCA_031376505.1). GTDB lineage: Bacteria > Acidobacteriota > Vicinamibacteria > Vicinamibacterales > UBA2999 > CADEFD01. Next base: position 10,083 of record JANMDX010000282.1, on the reverse strand, counting down.
GGCAAGGGCTTGCCCGCGTCGCTCGTCATGGCCAACATGCAGGCCACGCTGCGGGCCCTGCTCGGGCGCACGGCCTCGCTGCCCGCACTGGCCGACGAGGCCAGTGATCTGCTGTTTGCGTCCACCGCGCCTGAAAAGTACGTGACGGCGGCGCTCGTGGATCTGGAGCCGCACTCCGGCGACATCCGCTTCGTGGGTGCCGGCCACGTCGACACATTGATCTTCCGCGCCAACGGCGAAGCCGTCACGCTGGCGTCGACTGGGACACCGCTGGGGTTACTGCCTCCGCTGATGCCCCACACCGAAGTACGCCTGGCGCTCGCGCCGGGCGACACGCTGGTGCTGTTCTCGGACGGAGTCACCGACGCACAGAACCTGGCGGAAGAGGAATTCGGCGAGGTGCGGGTCATCGCGTGCCTGCGAGCCTCGGCCGGCCGCCCGCCTGCGGAGGTCATCGCCACCATCATGGCGGCCATCGATGACTTTGCCGGCGCCGCGCCGCAGTTTGACGACATCACGCTACTCATCGTTCGCCGAACCTGAGAGACTGGCCGGGCATGGAGACGCTCACGGGTGCCGAAGCCGCAGTCCGGATGCTCGACCTCTACGGCGTGCGCCACATCTTCGGACTCTGCGGCGACACGAGCCTGCCGCTCTACGACGCGCTCTACCGGATGGACCACCGGATAGTCCACGTGCTCGCGCGCGACGAGCGCAGCGCGGCCTACATGGCCGACGGCTACGCGCGCGTCAGCGGCACGCCCGGGGTATGTGAGGGGCCAAGTGGTGGCGGCGCCACGTACCTGCTGCCGGGCCTGGTCGAGGCCAACGAGTCGAGTTCACCCGTGCTGGGCATCACCTCGGATGTGCCGGTGCTGTCGCGTGGGCGCTACCCGCTCACTGAGCTCGATCAGGAGGCGCTCTACCGGCCGCTCACCAAGTGGAACACCGTGTGCGATCGTGCCGAACAGGTGCCGCAGGCGATCCGCACGGCCTTCCGCTACATGACCACGGGGCGTCCCGGCGCGGCCCACATCGGCTTGCCCTACGACGTGCTGAAGCAGCCCGTCGCTGCCACGGAGATCTGGACGCAGGAGGGCCACGAGCAGTACCCGGCCTGGCGCTCTGGCGCCGACCCAGCCGTGGTGAAGGGCGCGGCCGACGCGATCCTCCAGGCCCGCAGACCGGTCTTCATCTGCGGCGGCGGCGTGATCGCCTCGGGCGCCACCGACGCGCTCGCCGAGGTGGCCGCGCTGCTGCACGCGCCGGTGTGCACCACCGTGAGCGGCAAAGGCAGTATCGCCGACACCCATCCGCTGAGCGTGGGGGTGGTGGGCTTGAACGGCGGGGTGGTCTCGACCCGCGCGGTGGTCGAGCTTGCGGATCTCGTGATCTTTGTCGGCTGCCGTGCCGGTTCCACGACAACCGAACGGGGCACGCAGCCGGCGCGTCACGTTCCCATCGTGCACATCGACGTCGATCCGATGGCGGTGTCGGCCAACTACCAGACCGCGCACGCGCTCATTGGCGACGCGAGGCTTGTGCTCGAGGCGTTGCTCGACCAGCTGCGGCGGCGCGAGGCGCGACGGCTGCCTGGCGCAGTCGATGGCGAATCTGTTGCTGCGAACGCCCGTCGGGCCAAGTTCGACGCGTTCGAGCTGCTCGCCACGAGCGACGAGCGTCCGATTCGGCCGGAGCGCGTGATTGCCGAACTCACTCGCGTGCTGCCGCGCGACGCGGTGGTGGTGGCCGATCCGGGCACGCCATGCCCGTACGTGTCTGCCTACTACCAACTGCGGGAGGCCGGCCGTTACTTCATCACCAACCGCGCCCACGGCGCGCTTGGCTACTCGATGTCGGCTGCCATGGGCGCGTGGTTCGCGCGGCCGACCAGCAAGTGCGTCTCCATCATGGGCGATGGCAGCTTTGGCTTCTCGGTCGGCGAACTGGAAACCGTCGTGCGGTGCAAGGTGCCGCTGCTGATGCTCGTGTTCTCGAACGCCACGTTCGGCTGGATCAAGGCCAGCCAGAAGGCGAGCTACGGCGGGCGCTACTTCTCGGTGGATTTCGCCCGCACCGACCATGCGCTCATTGCCAGCGGCTACGGCGTGAAGTCGTGGCGGGTCGAGGACCCGGCCCAGCTGGGACCGGTGCTGCGCGCGGCTGCCGAGCACGACGGGCCGGCACTCGTCGACATCATCGTGCAGTCGCTCGAAGATGCCGCGGCGCCCGTGCTGCAGTGGATGGGGTGACGACGAGTGTCGCCAGGGCTTCACGCGACTCTCGTTGGCTGCGCCGGGGCGGTGGCCCTGGTGGCGGCGGTCGTGTGCCTCGTCACCAATGCCAAGGCGCTGGCGGTGCGCGTTCATACGATGTACGCCGCGACGGCGGCGTGGTGGCTGTTTTCAATGGCCATGATTGCCGGGGCCGAAACTCCCTCTCGCGCCCAGTACTGGGCGCGGTTCGCGCTACTGGGTGTCGGGATGCTGCCGGCGGTCGTCTATCACGTGAATGTCGCGGTCGCGGGTCGAGAACACGCGTATCGCCGCCGGATTCTGGTGCACTACGCGCTGGCGGCAGTCGTGACGCTGTTCTGCCTGACCGGGGCACCCCTGATGTCGGCGCCCTACACCTACAGATGGGGCCCGTACCCCGCGTACACGGCGTGGGGCCTCGTCCCTCTGTGCGCGCTCCTCGTCGTCTTTGCCGAAGTCGCCTGGCTCTATCGCGCGGCGATTGCCAGCTACGAGCCCGGCACGCCGGAGCGCGAACGGGCCAGGGCCTACCACTACGGCAACTACTTCGCGTTCCTGGCGGCCGCGGACTTCCTCCCGGCGTTTGGCGTGCCGGTCTACCCGTTCGGGTACATCAACCTCGCCCTGATGTTCACGGCGACCATGTTCGGGGCCGCGCGCTACCGCCAGATTGAGATCACCCCAGAGATCGCGGCCGACAGCATCCTGCAGACGATCCCGGATGGCTTGTTGGTCGTCGACGCACGACGGCGAGTAAGGATCGCCAACTCCGCTGCCGCGCGACTCCTGGGCCGCCCTCTTGTCGCGTTGGTCGATCAGCCGCTCGACTCGGTCTCCGCCGACCTCGGGTTGCGGCGGGTCCTGACCGCGCCAGCGGTCGACGACGCGGCTGGTGAGGACGTCAGGTTCACCGCCTCGGACGGCGCCGTGCACGACGTCACGGTTGCCAGTGCGGGCGTACTCGACGGTTCTGGGAGCCAGGTCGCCAGAGCCTGGCTGCTTCGCGACATGACGATGCAGCGTCGCGCCGAAGAGGAGCGCAACCGGCTCGAGGGATGGGTCCGCCAAACGCAGAAGATGGAATCGCTCGGCGTGATGGCTGGCGGCATCGCACATGACTTCAACAACGTGCTGATGGCCATTCTCGGCAACGCGGAACTCGCCCGCTTCAACCTCGACCAGGGACGTCCCGCGGCCGAGGAACTCCGCGCGATCTCCAGTTCGGCCGAGCAGGCTGCGGAGCTGACCGACCAATTGCTGACGTATGCCGGGCGAGGCACCTCGATTGAGGGCGCCGTCGATCTCAACGCCTTGTGCCGCGACATGACCGACCTCATTCGGTCGGCGATTTCCAGGAAAGCGAGCTTCTCCTTGGAACTCGCCTCACCGCTGCCCGCGGTCCACGCCGACCGCAGCCAGCTTCGTCAGGTCATTCTCAACCTGGTCACCAACGCGTCCGATGCGCTGGGCGATTCCGAAGGTGCCATCACGATTCGCACCGGGGTCGTTGGTCCCGGTGAGTCCGCCGCGACGGACTCGCCGGGCACGGCACCTGCGCTCGGGCGGCGCGTGACCCTCGAAGTGGTCGACACCGGTGCAGGTCTGGACGAGGCCACCAGAGCGCGGATGTTCGACCCGTTCTTCACGACGAAGTTCGCGGGTCGCGGTCTCGGTCTCGCAACGGTCCTCCGGATCGTGCAGGGCCATCGCGGTGTCATCGAAGTGACGAGCGCACCAGGAGCCGGCTCACATTTCGTCGTGAGCTTCCCGTCGCTTGGCGTCGGCGCCGAAGTGGCCCAGGTCGACCCCATTGCGGCGTCTGACTGGACCGGGAAGGGGACGGTCGTGCTGGCCGATGACGAAGACGCCGTGCGCCGAGTCGTGCGCACGATGCTGGTCGAACTCGGATTCGACGTGATCGAAGCGGCCGATGGCGCCCAGGCCGTTGAGGCGTTTCGCGCACGGTCGTCCGGCGTGGCCGCGGTCGTGCTCGACGTCACCATGCCGCGCATGGACGGGCGGGAAGCGGCCGCCGAGATTCGCCGGCTGTCCCCATCGGTGCCGGTGTTGTTCATCAGTGGGTTCGCGGATGCCGCGGCGCCGGTGGCAGTCGATGACGGTCGCACGGCGTTCCTGCACAAGCCGTTCAAGCGTGCGGCGCTGGCGGCCAGTGTGCGCGAAGCGATGGCCGACCCCGGAGCGGTCGCTAGTCCTTGAGCTCCACCAGCGTTGCGCCATCACCCCCCTGATTGGGCGGCGCCGGCGCGACCTTCATCACGAGCGGGTGATCCTTGAGAAACGTCTCGAGGCCGCGGCGCAGGGCGCCCGTGCCGTGGCCGTGCACGATTCGGATCTCATGTACGTCGGTCACGAGCGCATCGTCGAGCAGTTTGGCGACGCGGTCCACGGCCTGGTCAACCGTGCACCCAATCACGTTCAGTTCGCTCAGCAGACCCTCGCGCGGCTGCAGGTCCACGTGCACCCGCACGGGCGCGGCCGTGGCGGTCTTCTGCGGCCGACCGATGACGCGCAGGTCCTTGACCTTCGCGCGCATCCGCTTGCCCCGCACGTCCACCTCGGCGCGCTGGCCGTCGAGCGACACGACCAGTCCCTCCAGGCCCATGCCGGCCACGGTCACCCGCGCACCCACGATGACGGGCAGCCCGGGATCGGTCGTGGGTGGCGGCGATGCCGGATGCCGCAGGCCCTCGATGATCTTGCCCACCGCCGCAGCTGCATCGGACCTGGCGGCGCCGGCTTCGCCCGTGGAGATTGTGGCGCGCTGCGCCCGCGCCGAGGCCTGATCGATGAGCGTGTCTGACCGTTCCTTGAGTTTCGCGACGACGCTGTCGATCTCCTGGCGCGCCTGCCGCAGCCGGTCGTCGAGCTTCTCGTTCACGCGCTTGGCGAGCCGGCCCTCGCGTTCGGCCACCGCGCTTTCGCGCTGGCGCAACGCCGTGTTCTGCTCGACGAGCCCCGCGCGTTCGCGCTCGAACCGGCGCCGCTCGGTGTCGAGGGCGCGGGCTTGCGCGTCGACCCGCTCCAGGTGCGCGTCGAGGCGCTTCCGGTCGTCGGAGAGATACCCTCGCGAGGCGGCGATGATGGCGGGCGACAGGCCCAGGCGCTGCGAGATCTCGATGGCCAGACTGCGTCCGGGCGCGCCGTAGATCAAGCGGTAGCTCGGCGCGAAATTCTGCGGATCGAACGCAAACGCCGCCGTGGTTACGCCGTCGGTCGCCGTGCCCCATGACTTGAGCGCGTCGTAGTGCGTCGTCGCGAACACGATCGCGCCCTTCTGCATGAAGTGCGCAATGATCGCCGTAGCGAGTGCGCCCCCCTCGGCCGGGTCGGTACCCGTACCCACTTCGTCGAGCAGCACGAGCGACGGCACGTGAATCGCGCGGTCGATGGACGCGATGTTGGTGATGTGCGACGAGAAGGTACTGAGGCTGGCCGAGATCGACTGCTCGTCGCCGATGTCGGCAAAGAGCGTGCGGAACGTCGGCAGCGTGGATCCCTTGGCGGCAGGAATGTGCATGCCGGCCTGGGCCATCAGCGCAAGCAGGCCGGTGGTCTTCAGCGCCACGGTCTTGCCGCCGGTGTTCGGCCCGGTGATGAGCAGCACCCGCGACGGCGGCATGAGCACGATATCCACGGGCACCGGGGTGGTCGCGCGGCGCTCCGCGGCATCGTCCAGGCGGTCGACCACGGCCTGAATCAGCAGCGGGTGGCGGCTCTCACGTAGCTCGATGTGGCCGGTCGTCGACAGCACGGGCTCCACGGCGTCCATCGCGTGGGCGAGGCGTGCGCGCGCCTGCAGCAGGTCGAGCTCTTCCGCGACGGCCAGCGCGACGCGAAAATCTCCGGGCCGGGCGCGGAAGCGGTCGCTCAGCTCGAGCAGGATGCGGAAGATCTCCTCGGTCTCCTCCTCTTCCGCCGCGACGATGTCGTTGTTGATCTCAACCGACGCCATCGGCTCCAGGAACAGGCTGGCGCCGCTTGCCGACGAGCCGTGCACGATGCCTGGAATCGACGCCCTGTGCTCGGCGCGCACCATCAGCACGAACCGCCCGTGGCGGCTCGTGACGACCTGCTCCTGCAGGTACTTCGCGGTGTCGCGTCCCTTCGCGAACTGCTCGAGCGTGGTGCGCAGCTTCGCGCGCTGGCGACGGAGGCGCTCGCGGATCGACGCAAGGCGCGGACTGGCGTCGTCGAGCACGTCGCCGTTCACGTCGATGGCGCGGCGCACGGCCGCCACCTCGTCGGCGAAGGGCGCCAGCCGGGCCACCAGCTTCCGCAGGATGGTGTAGGTGCCCGGCGCGCGGTTCACGGCTGTTTGCGCGTCGGCAATCGACGCCACGAAGTCGGCCAGAATGCGCAGTTGCAGCGCCTCGAGCGGACGTCCCTCGACCGGCAGCGACTGCAGCGCCTGGTCGAGTCCGGCGCCAGCGCGCAGCGGGAACAGCGAGTGCTGCTCGACGTACCGCACGGTCTCGCTCGTGGCGGCGAGAGCCTGCGCCACGACGGCGCGGTCGACCTGCGGCCGTTCGGCCAGCATGCGGACCTTGCCGACCGGCGTGAGCGCGAAACTGGCGAGCGCGTCGATGATGCGGTCGAACTCGAGGGTACGAAGCAGGGCGGGAGTCATGGCCGGGGTCCTTCCATGATGGATCAGTCCGCGAAGTAGCGTCCCGGGGTCGTGCCCAGCTCCCTCCGGAACGCGGCGATAAACGCACTCGACGTCTGATACCCGACGTCCACGGCCACCCGCGTGACATCGTGGCCTTCCGCCAGCAGGCGCAGTGCGCCGATGAGACGTGCGCGCCGCCGCCACCGCCCCAGGGGCATCGCGGTCTCGCGTAGGAAGATGCGCTCCAGCGTACGCAGACTCGCTCCGGCCTCGCGGGCAACCGGGCCGAGCGGCCGCGCCGGGTGAAGTTCGATCACGTGGGCCGCAACCCGGGCGCGGGCGTCGACCGGCATCGGTAACTGCAGTGCTTCGTGGGGCGACGTGGCGAGCTGATCGATGATGACTCGAGCGAGCCGTGAATCGGCGGGCACGTCGCGCCGCAGCGTGTTCAGGCGCGCAGCATGCAAGACCAGTTCGCGCATCAGAGGTGACACGTTGAGGGCGACGCAGGTGCGGGGCAGGCGTCCCCTGCCAAGCTGCGGCCGGAAGAAGAGGGTGCGCAGCGTGAGCCGGCCCGACGTGCGCACTCCGAATACCTCGCCGGCGGGAATCCAGACCGCGCGGTGTGGCGGCACGACCCACGCCCCGGCCGCCGTGGTGACCGTCATCACCCCGCGGGAGGCGAAGGCGAGCTGGTCCCACGCGGGGTAGCTGCGCTCTGGAAGCCCGACGTTCCGGGGGTGCGTCACCGCGTAGCTGCGGACGAGCAGGTGCTCGTCGCCGTCCGGATCGGGTTGTCGTGTTTTCGACATAAACTGGCAGTATAGCGAAAGCCGCACCGCCGGAGGGGCGCGTAGGATGTCGCCCAGCTGGAGGTTCTGAGCATGGGCAACGTCAGACATTTTTCGATCAACGCCGACGACGTACCGCGCGCCCGGCGTTTCTACGAGCAGGTGTTTGGCTGGGCGTTTCAGCCATGGGGACCGCCAGGGTTCTTCATGATCGCGACCGGCGAGTCAGAAGGGCGCCCGCTCGGGTCGCTGCAGGGGCGCCGTGAACTGGTGCCGGGCCTGCGCTTGAACGGCTTCGAATGCACGATCGCGGTTGACGATGTGGATGCGGTTGCGGCGGCCGTCGTCGCCGGCGGCGGTCGCATCCTGATGGAAAAGGCCACGATTCCAGGCGTGGGAGACCTCATCTTCTTCGAGGACCCCGAGGGCAACGTGGCTGGCGCGATGCGCTACGACGTGCGGGCGGACCAATAGGGTAGCCGGACGCGGTGGGCGACTCGCGGGTGGCCCCCTCCGCGCGCAGCGCCCGCTCTAGGAGTGGTTGATCAGGCTGGCCATGCAGCCGGCGCCGAAGCCGTTGTCGATGTTCACGACGGCCACGCCGTTGGCGCACGAATTGAGCATGCCGAGCAGGGCGGCGATGCCGCCGAAGCTGGCGCCGTAGCCGATGCTCGTGGGCACGGCGATCACCGGGACGCTCACCATGCCGGCCACCACGCTCGGTAGCGCGCCCTCCATGCCCGCGACGACCACGATGACCCGGGCCGACTCCAGCCGCGTGCGTTCGGCGAGCACGCGGTGGATGCCGGCCACGCCCACGTCGTAGATGCGCACCACGTCATTGCCCATGATCTCGGCGGTGACGCCGGCTTCCTCGGCGACCGGCAGGTCCGAGGTGCCGGCCGACGCGATCACGATGGTGCCCTTGCCGCGCGGCAGATCCCTGGAGAGCGTGATGGCCCTCGCCAGCTCGTGGTACTGCGTGTCTGGCACCTTCGCTCTCACGGCCTCCCACGCCTCGGGCGTGGCACGGGTCACGAGGAGTGGAGCGCCGCGCGCGGCGATACGGGCCGAGATGTCGGCAATCTGGCTAGCCGTTTTTCCGAGCCCCAGCACGACTTCCGGAAAACCTTGTCGTACCGCCCGGTGGTGGTCGACCTTGGCGAACCCCAGGTCTTCGAACGGTTGCCCGCGCAGCTCGGCCAGCAGCCGCGCTTCGGCATCGGCGGGCGCCACCGTGCCAGCCTGGATGGCCTCAACGAGCGCCCGGATCTCGCCTGGGGTCATGGTTCGTCCGTGTCTCTGGTCCGTTGACTTGGGGAAGTAGTCAACTATAATCGGTATTTGTTTGTCTTAGCGTGAACGAACGGCCACATACCCGATGACGCTCGCAGAAACTCTCATCCTCGCGTCCTACTTCTTCGTGCTCGTGATCCTGGCCGTGTACGGGTGGCACCGGTACTACATGGTGTACCTCTACATGCGGCACAAACAGGAAGTGCCGGTGCCGCAGGCGCACTTTGCGACGCTGCCCGTCGTCACGATTCAGCTGCCCATCTTCAACGAGATGTACGTGGTCGACCGGCTCGTGGACTCGGTCTGCGCCATCGACTACCCGCGCGAGAAGCTCGAAATCCAGGTGCTCGACGACTCGACCGACGAGACGCGTGCGATTGCCGAAGCCGCCGTGCTCCGCCATGCGGCCGAGGGCGTCGACATCAAGTACATCCACCGCACCGATCGCTCGGGCTACAAGGCCGGCGCGCTCGAGGCGGGCATGCAGGTGGCGCGCGGCACGTTCATCGCCATCTTCGATGCCGACTTCATTCCCAAGCGCGACTTCCTGCAGGCCACCGTGCACCACTTCACTGACGCCAAGGTGGCGATGGTGCAGACGCGCTGGGGGCACGTGAACGAGGACTACTCGCTGCTCACGAAGATCCAGGCGATTCTGCTCGACGCGCACTTCGTGCTCGAGCACGGCAGCCGCAACCGCGGTGGCTGTTTCTTCAACTTCAACGGCACGGCGGGCATCTGGCGCAAGGCGGCGATCATCGATGGCGGCGGCTGGCAGCACGACACGCTCACCGAAGACCTCGACCTGAGCTACCGCACGCAGCTCCGGGGCTGGCGGTTCGTGTTCCTGCCCGACCACGTCGCCCCGGCGGAACTGCCGGTCGAGATGAACGCCTTCAAGAGCCAGCAGCATCGCTGGGCGAAGGGCTCCATCCAGACCTTCTTGAAGCTGATGCCGCAGATCCTGCAGTCGGATCAGCCCTTCAAGGTGAAGGCCGAGGCGTTCTTCCACCTGTCGGCCAACTTCAACTACCCGCTCATGTGCGTGCTGTCGGTGCTGATGGCGCCGTCGATGATCATCCGCTACAACATGGGCTGGTACGAGATGATG